>NZ_VCKX01000249.1 GCF_005889725.1 Nonomuraea zeae | reverse complement strand
GGACGCGGCCGGGGCGGAGGTCCGTGGGCTCGCCGTCGTACAGCGCGAGCTCGCCCCCGACGAGCACGTGCCGCACGCCCGTCGCGTACCGCCACGGGTCGGCGTACGTGGCCGGGTCGGTGACCGTCGCCGGGTCGAAGAGCGCCAGATCCGCGACCTGGCCGGGCGCGACCGTGCCGCGGTCACGCAGGGCCAGGCGGGCGGCGGGCAGCGAGGTCATCTTGCGTACGGCCTCGGCGAGCGGCAGGACGTCGCGCTCGCGCACGTAGTGGCCGAGAACCCGGGCGAACGTGCCGAAGTTGCGGGGATGCGGATGCCCGTCCCCGGGAGCGCGCAGCACCCAGCCGTCGCTGGCCACGGCGCTGGACGGGTGGCGCAGCACGGCGTCCACGTCCCGCCCGGCCATCGCGTGGTTGACGATCATCACCTGGGCGTCGTGGGCCGCGAGGACGTCCAGCACGGCCGCGGCCGGTTCGACGCCGCCGTCTTCGGCGATGTCGGCGATGCTGTCCCCGACACGGCCCGCGTACGGGCCGGGCGGGAGCGCGGCGATGACGATCCCCTCCGGCAGGAACGTACGGCCGACGGCCGGTCGCAGATCGGCGAGGATCCGCTCCCGGGTGCCGGGGTCCGCCAGACGCTTCATGAGGGCCGGCGGGCCCCCGTCCAGTGCCCAGTCCGGCAGGCGGGAGGTCAGCATGGTGGACGACGCGGTGTAGGGGTAGACGTCGCAGGCCACGTCATGTCCCTCGGCCACCGCGGCGTCGATCAGGGCGAGCGCCTCGGCGACCTTGCCGTGGTTGGCCGGGCCCATCGCCTTCAGGTGTGAGATCTGCAGCCGCACGCCGGACGCGCGGGCCGTGTTGAGCGCCTCCTCGACGGCTTCGATGAGGCGGTCGCCCTCGTCGCGCATGTGGGTGGCGTACAGCAGGCCGTGCGCGGCCGCCTCGCTCGCCAGCGCGACGACCTCGGCGGTGCCGGCGAACGATCCCGGCGCGTAGATCAGGCCGGTGGACAGGCCGAACGCGCCCTGCCGGGCGGCCTCGGCGAGGAGCGCGCGCATGCGTTCGAGCTCGCCGGGGCCGGCCGCACGGCGCTCCTGGCCGAGGACGGCGGCGCGCAGCGCGCCGTGGCCGACGAGCGGCGCGAGGTTGACGGCCGGGCGGGCCGCGTCCACCGCGGCGGCGAACCCGGCGAGGTCCGGCGTCGGTCCGTGGGCGGCGGGGAAGGGCGACATGCCGCAGTTGCCGGTGACCAGCGTGGTGACGCCCTGCCGCAGGCACGCCTCGGCGTCCGGCGCGTCCAGCACACTGAAGTCGGCGTGGGAGTGGAGGTCGATGAATCCTGGGGTGAGGACCAGCCCATCGGCGTCGATCACCCGCGCGGAGCGTGCGGCTCCGTCCGGCGCCGCCGTGACCGCGCCGGCGGCCCCGTCCGTGTCGGTGCCGGCGCGGACGTGGACGACGCGGCCGTCACGTACGGCGACGTCGGCGACGCGTGGCGGTGCTCCGGTGCCGTCGATCAGGGTCGCGCCGGTGATCAGGACGTCATGGGGGACGGTCACGTGCGGGCTCTCCTCGAATCTTCCGGTTCGGCTGGAGCCACAACAGCACTGCGAGCGGCACGGTGTACAGGGGACAGGCCGGATCCGCGCCCGGCAGGAGCGGCGGGCGCGCGGGGCGGCACCGCGCGGGGCCGCCGGGTGGGTCAGTGCGTGCTCTCGAGGAGCTCGCTGAGCGAGCCCGCGTGCGCCAGCCCGCTGGCCGCTGCCAGGTCGTCGAGGGTCTGGGCGGGCCGCACCGGGGCCAGCCGCACCTCGCCGTCCGCCGAGACCGTGAAGCCGTGCACGGCCGGGTAGGGCAGGCTGTTGTACGCCCAGGGGGTGGAGAAGTAGTACGCGCCGGTGTCGTACAGGACCACGATGTCCCCCTCGGCCAGCTCCGGCAGCTCCCTGGCGTGCGCGACCACGTCACCGGCGAAGCAGCACGGCCCGGCCACGTCCTGCGCCAGCACGGGGCCGTCCTTGGGCCGGCCGGTCGCGTCGAACGCCCCGACCCGCAGCGGCCACGACTCCGGCATGAACACGGTACGGGTGGCGACCTGCGCCCCCGCGTGGGTGATCGCCACTCGCCGGCCGCCCGCGTCCTTGGTGTACTCCACCAGGGCGGCGATGAAGCCGTTCTTGGCCAGCAGGGAGCGCCCGAACTCGGTGACGAGCGCGTACCGGCCGTCGAAGAGCCCGGGGACGGCGGAGCGCAGCGCCGAGACGTACTCGGTGAAGGTGGGCCGGACGTCGTCGCCGGCGAAGTTGACGGGCAGCCCGCCGCCGATGTCGATGCTCGTGATCTGCCGCCTGCCGAGGGTGGCGTTGATCTCCTCGGCCAGCCGGTACGTCTCGGCGATGCCCGCCGCGATGAGGTCGAGCGGGCAGCCCTGCGAGCCGACGTGCGCGTGCAGGCGGGTCAGCCAGGGACGGTCGGCGAAGGCGCGTACGACCTCAGCGCGGGCGCCGGGGTCGCGCAGCGCGACGCCGAACTTGGAGGTGGCGGTCGCGGTGCTCATCGCGCCGATCGCACCCGTGCCGACCTGCGGGTTGACGCGCAGCCCGACGACCGAGGCGCAGGCCGGGGTGCGCAGGGCGTCGATGCGGCGCAGCTCGTCGAGGTTGTCCGCGTTGATCGCGATGCCGAGGGCGAGCGCCTGCGCGAGCTCGTCGCGGGACTTGGCCGGGGAGTCGAAGACGATGTCGGCGGGCGCGAACCCGGCGTCGAGGGCGATCCGCAGCTCGCCCGCGCTGGCGACCTCGCAGCCCATGCCCTGGTCGGCGAGCAGCCGCAGGACCGGGGTCAGGGACGCGGCCTTGGCGGCGAAGGTGTGCAGCACGCTGGGCACCTCGGCGAAGGCCTCGTGCAGGGCCGCCACCGAGTCGCGCACCCCGGCGGTGTCGATGAACCCGGCGACGGTGCCGGTCGATCCGACCACGCCGGCGCGCACGGCGTGCCGGAGCACCCCGGCGACCCGATCCGCCACCCGGTCAGCCACACCGTCGGCCGTACGATCCGCCACCCGGTCGGCCACCAGGTCCGTCACCTGCGCGACCGCGCGGTCGGCGGGGGGCAGGGGTGCTTCGGTGGGGTCGGGCGAAAGCGTGGCAGTGCGCTGGATCACGTTCAAGACTCCGGGGGAGGACATAGCGCCACATATCAGCATAAATACAGACAGCGGCATTTTCGGAAAGGGACCATGACGAGATTCGGGCATCACACCCCGCCAGGTCTTTATCCTCCAGGCCAAAGCCCTCCGTTCTCTTTGGCCGACCAGCCAAAGAGGGCGAGCCTCAGCCCCGGCCGACCAGGCGCACCGCCAGAGTGATCATGAGCCGCGTGTCCGGATCGTCGAGGTCCACGCCGAACCGCTCGCGGGCCCGGCGCAGCCGGTAGCGCAGGGTGTTCGGGTGCAGGACGAGACGGCCGGCGGCCCTGGCCACGTCCCCGGACGCGTCGAGGTAGGCCGAGATCGACCGGACCAGCTCGCCCCCCGCTTCAAGATCGGTCCGTACGAGGTCGTACACCGGCCCGCTGCCCCTCTCCCACACCGGGCGGACCGCGTCGAGCACCCGCTGGACGTCCAGAGCGGGCCCGAGATCGGCGGCCAGCGCGTGCCGCCGAGGCTCCCCGCCGCCGGCCGCGCGCTCGCGCAGGACCCGCACGGCCAGCCCGGCCTCCTCGCACGAGTCGGCGGCCAGCAGCGGGGAGGCGACGACCCGGCCGGCGCCCACCCAGACGGGTCCCGCGCCCGGCATCGACGCGGCCAGCACGTCGAGCTCGCGGGCCAGCCCGAGAGCGTCCCGCTCGTCGCCCCTGCCCACGGGCAGCAGCGCCGCGATCCGGCCGCCCTCCCGCAGGACCTGTACGCCGGCGCGGTAGGAGGCGGCCTGCAGCGCGAGCAGGCCCAGGGTGCGCTCGGCCGGGGTGCCGTCGTGCTCGGCGACCACGACGGCGCACCTCAGGTCCGGGCTCAGGCCGAGCGACCAGGCGTGCGTGCTCATGTCGCCCTGCCCGCCGAGCAGGCCCCGCAGCGCGTGCTCCGCACGCCGGCGCGCGCCGCTCTCCCGCAGCCGGTGCTGCACCAGGTACGGCACCGCCACCTCGGCCGCGCGGCTCAGCGCGCTCGCCGCGTTGGCGGTCAGGCCGCTGCCGCCGTCGGCCGCCGCCCAGATGGAGCCGAGCATCTCCCGGCCGCTCCGGATGGCGATGATCAGCCGCTCCGGGGTGTCATCGTCGGCGGGCCGGTGGATCACCTCGTCGGAGGACCACAGGGTACGCAGCAGGCCGCTGCGCCGCAGCTCCTCGACCCGCCAGTCGGGCACCCGGCCCCCGAGGATGGTGGAGCGGCGCAGCTCGTCGGCCTCGGGCCCGGTGGCGGAGTGTGCCAGCACCCTGAACTGGGTGTCCTCGATGGTGATCGAACCGCCGGTAAACTCGGCCACCACCGAGGCGAGCGCGGCCAGCCCGCCGCCCTCGGTGGCGTCGGCCATGCGGTCTCCGCGCCCGGCCTCGGCGTAGGCGGCGGCCGAGCGCAGCAGCGTCGCGACGTCGTCCCAGTCGGCCCACTCGGCGCGGGCGAGCAGCGCGACGCCGACCTGCTCGGCGGTGGCGAGCGCGTCGGGGGGCAGGCCGGCTTCCGACCGTACGACGATCGCGGCGGCGCCCCGCCCGGCGGTCTCGCGGATCCAGGCGGTGGCGGCCTCCGTGGCCGGGAACGGCCCCGCCGCCAGCACGACCCGGCCCGCGTAGGAGCGCGCGGGCCCCTCGTCCCCGATGATCATCCCTTCGAACCGCACGTCCTGCCCGGCGGGCGCGAGCAGCAGCCGCAGGATGCCGCCTTCGTCGAAGGCGAGCAACTCGCGAAGAGTGACCCATTTCGCCATGTCAGGGGTGGTGCCTTGGCTCATGCGGGGAGCATACGCACGCGCCGGAGTGCACCGTCCCAGCCCTCGCCGGTGCGGGACGAGGAAGGTCAGGAGTTCCTGGCCTCGCCGGGCGACACCTCACGCGGCGTGCCGCGCAGCTCGGCCTCCAAGGTGTCGAGGACGTCCCTCGCCACCGCCTTCACGCGGGCGCGGTGCCCCGTGAGCTCCCTGGCGAAGCCCTGGGCGGTGCGCCCGACCCAGATGGCCTGGCCGGTGAACTGCTGGTAGGCGGGGTCGAGCGCCGTCTCCAGCCGGTCCAGGTGCGATCTGGCCTCGGTGACGGCCTGCTGTAATTCCTCATGACGCGGATTCGGTACGGGAGCCATCGTCATTCCTAGGAGAATTCGTGGAACAGCTTGCCCAGCGGTCCGGACATTACGAGACTTGTCACGATTCTGAGGTATTTTCGGAGGAAAATTGATGGCAGTTCCGGCCTGGCGCGGATATGCGGTGTCCTTAACCGTGCTTTTCACGCTGACCGGGTGCGTGGCCTCGACCGCTCCCGAGGTCCCGACCGCCGCGCAGGCCGGTGAGACGCTCAAGGATCACATCACCCGCACGCTCACGAAGGCGCAGGCCAAGGACGTCGAGGTCACGGACGCGGGCGGCAAAGACATCCCGTGCGGCGACGGCAAGGTCAAACGCACCTATGCCGCCACGGGAAAGGAGAGCATCGGCTCCCCCGACTCGGACATCCTGACGCTTTCCTTGATCGGCGCCCTGGACACGGTGGCCGAATACGACCTTACGGCCAGGAATGCCAGCGACACATCGCAGGAGGCCGTCAACAAGGACCTCCATCTGCGCATCGTGCTCTCTTCGCCCGCCCGTGGCCAGATGCTGGTGAAAGGCGAAACGGAGTGCCTTCCAGCGAAATAGCGGTCAGTCGAACCCTGACCGCTCCGCGCTCATGGCCTTGTCGCGCGCCCCGCGGAAGATGACATCCAGCGCCCCGACCGCCTCACCCAGCCTGGACCAGTCGGTGCCGCCCGAGCCGTTGGCGATCAGCCAGTCGTTGAGGTTGCGCAACGCCGGTTTGTCCTGGACGAGCTTCTCGAAAGGCAGCAGCCGCCCGTTCTCATCGGTGATCGGCGGGTTGTTGAACCGCTCGTCCGCCGCCGACACCTTGGGCTTGAACCCGTTGGCCATCAGCATGTCCGCCAGCCACCGCTCCTTGGCCAGCGTGGCCAGCCTGCTCCGGTCGTCGAGCGCGTCCAGCCGGGTCTCGCCGACCTCGGTCAGCGAGTCCAGCCCCTCGCTGGCCATCGCGCTCAGCACCAGCCACATCGCCTGCCCCTCCAGCGGCACGGCGATCCCCGCCGCGTTGACGAGGAACCCGAGGTAGGCCAGCTGCCCCTCCCTGAACTCCTTGTCCTGCTGGTCGAGCTTGCCCTGCACCGACCGCTCGGCCGCGAACTGCATGCCGGCCGCGTAGCCCAGCGCCGCCATGGCCCGCTGCAGGTGCTCGATGCCCCGGCCGCCGTCGGCCTGTGCGGCCACCCGCACGAGACGGTCGGACAGGGCGCCCATGCCGGCGGCGAACGGTTTGAGGTTCTCCGGGGTGTTCGCGAACAGCTTGACGAACGCGTACGTGTCCTCGGGCGACAGCCGGAAGGACGGCTCCGACCCCGCCACGTTCGACGTGACGGGACCGAACTGGCTGGCCTGCGTGCGGTCGGAGTCGCCGAGGTTCGCCCCTTCGGTGATCTCCGTCGCGTAGGCGCCGGCGATCTCCGCCAGATGCACCCTGGTGGGCTCCTGCAGCCGCATGTCGGCCGGCAGCTTCGGATCCTCCAGGTCCGGCAGCGCCCGCATCAGGTCGAAGGCGAACTTGGCCGCCTCCGGCGAGTGGGCGCCGTCCTTCTCGTCGTAGGCGCCCGCGGCGGCGGCCAGCATCCGCCCGAACGCGTTCGCCGCGTCCGGCGCGTGCTCGCCCGAGGTCAAGGAGGTCCTGGTCCGCCAGTGCAGATCGCGCAGGAGCCGGGACAGCGGGACACCGCCCTCGGTAGCCGCCGAGATCGCCAGCCGGGCGGCGGCCGGGTTGTTGCCCAGCGCGTGCCTCTTCACCACCCCGGCGAGCCAGGCGGGCGGGAAGTCACCGGCCCTGAGCAGGTAGCCGAGCGACTCGTCGCCCACGTGGCCGGTCTCCTGCGCGAGCTCCCTCTTGACCTTCGCGAAGCCCGGCACGTCCGTGCCGGTGAGCACCGCCGCCCGCGTGTCCCGGGAGCGGGTGACGATGTCCCCCGCGCGGACCGCCGTGCCGAACGCCCTGCTGACCACGTCGATCGCCGCGTCGTAGTCGCGCATCCCCATCTTGAGCTTGCCCACGATGCGGCGCGTCCCGTCGGCGCCGAGGCGGGCGAAGAAGGCGGCGGTGAACTCGGGGTCGTCGCGGTGGGCGTCCAGCTCGGCCATGAGCGCGGCCAGCTCGCCGTCGTACGGCTTGTTCCCCGCGACGCCGAAGCTCGACGGAGCGGCCTTGAACCTGTCGGCGAGCGCCGCGCCCTGCCGCCTGGCCTCGCCGGCGGGCAGCAGCCGGGACTCGTCGAACGGGAGCAGCCCGGTCCGCCAGGGTGCCAGCGCGTTCGCCGCTCTTGCGGCCTGGCTGCGCCGGCGCAGGTCGGGAAGCTGGTGGTCCAGCCACAGCAGGGTGGCGGCCAGCGGCTGCAGGCCGGTGGCGGGCAGGCGGGCCCGCTCCAGGAGCCGGCGCAGCGCCTCGGACTCCTGGCCGATCCGGTCCGCGCCGGTCTTGAAGGTGGTGATGAACGGGTCCATCAGCTCGGGGTCGAGCCCGCTGTAGTCGGGCGACAGCGGGCCCGTGCCCGGCGGCGTCTTTCCCACGATCGCCTCCCCGCCTGTTGGCAGCCGCCCTCAGGGTAGAGGGGGACGGCCGGACGCGGAGGCATGTCGGCAGGTTCGGAATCGGATCAGGTGGCCGGCTCCGGATTGCGGGCCCTGAGCGCGAGCCGGTCGCCCTCGACGTCGATCTCGACCTTGCCGCCCTCGGTGACCTCGCCGGTCAGCAGCATCGTGGACAGCCGGTTGTCCACCTCCCGCTGCACGGTCCTGCGCAGCGGCCGGGCCCCGAACTCGGGCTGGTAGCCGCGCGCCACCAGCCAGTCCTTGGCCCCGTCCGTGACCTCCAGCGAGACGCCCTGGCCGCGCAGCCGCTGGCGGGTGCGCTCCAGCAGCAGGTCCACGATCTGGCGCAGCTGCTCGCGCTCCAGCCGTTTGAAGATGATCGTCTCGTCGATGCGGTTGAGCAGCTCGGGCCGCAGCGAGTGGCGCAGCAGGTCCATGAGCCGGTCCTCCATCTCCTGGCTGTCCCCCTCGGACTCCAGGATGAGCTGGGCGCCGATGTTGCTGGTCATGATGACGATCGCGTTGGTGAAGTCGACCGTGCGGCCCTGGCCGTCGGTGAGCCGGCCGTCGTCGAGCATCTGCAGCAGGATGTTCATGACGTCGGGGTGGGCCTTCTCGATCTCGTCCAGGAGGATGACGCCGTGCGGGCGGCGGCGTACGGCCTCGGTGAGCTGGCCGGCCTCCTCGTACCCGACATATCCGGGCGGGGCGCCGATGAGGCGCGAGACCGTGTGCCGCTCCTGGAACTCGCTCATGTCGATGCGCACCATGTGGTCCTCGCCGCCGAACAGCGCGGCGGCCAGGGCCCTGGCCAGCTCCGTCTTGCCGACACCCGTCGGGCCGAGGAACAGGAAGCTGCCGATCGGGCGGTGGGGGTCGGACAGGCCCGCCCTGGCCCTGCGTACCGCCTCGGCGATGGCGACCACGGCCTCGTCCTGGCCGATCACGCGCTCGTGCAGGTGCTCTTCGAGGCGCATGAGACGCTCGCGCTCCTGCTGGGTGAGCTGCGTGACGGGGATGCCGGTGCGGCGGGAGACGATCTGGGCGATGTCCTCGACCATGACCTGGGGCACGGTGTCCTGGACCTGCCGGGCGCGCTGCACCTCCGGCCGCATCTTGTCGATCTGCGTGGTCAGGTCCTTGGCGCGGTCGTAGTCCTCGGCGGAGACGGCCTGGTCCTTCTCCCTGCGCAGCGCGTCGAGCCGCTCCTCCAGCTCGCGCACGTCGGCGCCGGGGGTGGCGGAGCGCAGGCGCACCCGGGCGGACGCCTGGTCCATCAGGTCGATGGCCTTGTCGGGCAGGAACCGGTCGGCGATGTAGCGGTCCGACAGGTTCGCGGCCGCGTCCAGGGCCTCGTCGGTGATGCGGACCTGGTGGTGGGCCTCGTACGCGTCCCGGAGCCCGCGCAGGATCTCGACCGTCTCCTCGACCGAGGGCTCGGCGACCAGGATCGGCTGGAAGCGGCGTTCGAGCGCGGCGTCCTTCTCGATGTTCTTGCGGTACTCGTCGATCGTGGTGGCGGCGATGACGTGCAGCTCGCCGCGGGCCAGGGCGGGCTTGAGTATGTTGGCGGCGTCCATGCCGCCCTCGGCCGAGCCCGCGCCGACCAGGGTGTGGACCTCGTCGATGAAGACGATGGTCTCGTCGGCGTGCGCGCGCACCTCGTCGATGACCTTCTTGATGCGCTCCTCGAACTCGCCGCGGTACTTCGACCCGGCCACCATCCCGGTCAGGTCGAGGGCGATCACGCGCCGGTCCTTGAGCGTGTCGGGCACGCTGCCGTTCACGATGCGCTGGGCGATGCCCTCGACGATCGCGGTCTTGCCGACGCCTGGCTCGCCGATGAGGCACGGGTTGTTCTTGGTGCGGCGGGAGAGCACCTCGATGCACTGCTCGATCTCGTCCTCGCGGCCGACGACGGGGTCGATCTTGCCCTGGCGGGCCTCCTCCGTCATGTCGCGGCCGTACTCGTCGAGGGAGGGCGTGTCCCCCGAGCGGGTACGGCCGTCGCCCGAGCCGGTACGGCCGTCGCCCGCCCGCGCCGCGCCGGACATGAGGGCCTGCTGCAGCTCGTCGGCCGAGGCGCCCTGCTCGCGCAGGATGCGGGCGGCGCCGGAGTCGCGGTTGGCGGCGATCGCCAGCAGCAGGTGCTCGGGCCCGATGTACGACGACTGCATCGCCCGGGAGATCCGCTGGGCGTCCAGGACGGCCCGCTTGGCCGCCGGGGAGAGCGTGTCCGGCGGCTCGCCTGCCTCGCCCCGGCCGGCCTGCTCGCCGATGCGGTCGCGCAGCCGGCCGGGGTCCACGCCCGCGGCGCGCAGCAGGGACTGGACGGCGTCGTCGCCGGTCAGCGCGCTGAGGATGTCGATCACATCCAGGTCCTGCGCGCCCCGCCGGCCGGCCGCCTCCATGGCCCGGCTCAGCACCTCCCTGGCCGAGTCGCTGAGCAGGCGCCCCACGTCCACCCGCTGCACCCCGGGCCGGGACGGCGGCCAGCCCTCCATGCCGCCGAACACCCGGCCGGTGAGCTCCTCGAACCCTCTGAACGGGTCCCCACCAAAGAACGACCTGAACGGCATATCCGACATCGAAACGTCCCCCTAACGCTCAGGGGACATCTAGCCGCGCATGCCACATTTCATAGCCAGCAATCGGCAAAGCATCCCGTCAGGGACGCCGGCGCAGGCTCGCGTCGGCCAGCTCGGGCGGCTGCCAGCCCGCGTCGGCCGAATTCAGCGTGACGCCGGGCGCGACGATCTCGTCGATCCGGTCGAGCAGGTCGTCGGTCAGGCGCACCTCCCCGGCGCTGAGCTGGCTCTCCAGGTGCTCCATGGTGCGCGGCCCGATGATGGCCGAGGTCACCGCCGGGTGCCTGATCGTGAACGCCAGCGACAGCTCGATCAGCGTGATCCCGGCCTCCTCGGCCAGCAGCGCGAGCTGCTCGACCGCCTCCAGCTTGCGCTGGTTGCCCTCGAGCGACAGGTCGTAGCGCTGCGGCAGCAGGGCGGACCTGCGGGTCTCCGGCTGCTCCTGGCCCTTGCGGTAGCGGCCGGTCAGCCAGCCGCCGGCCAGCGGGCTCCAGACGATGACGCCCATGCCGTACTTCTCGGCGGTGGGCAGCACGTCGGCCTCGATGCCGCGCACGAGCGGCGAGTACGGGGGCTGCTCGCAGACGAAGCGCTCCAGCGAGCGCCGGTCCGAGGCCCACTGCGCCTCGACCATGCGGTGCGCGGGAAAGGTGGAGCTGCCGATGTAGCGGACCTTGCCCTGCCGTACGAGGTCGGTGAGGGCGCCGAGGGTCTCCTCGATGTCGGTGGCCGGGTCGGGCCGGTGGATCTGGTAGAGGTCGATCCAGTCGGTGCCGAGCCGGCGCAGGCTGTTCTCGACGGCCTGGAAGATCCAGCGCCGGGAGTTGCCGCGCTGGTTGGGGCCCTCGCCCATGACGCCGTGGCACTTGGTGGCCAGCACGACCTCATCGCGCTTGCCCGACTTGGCCAGCGCCTGGCCGACGAACTCCTCCGACTGTCCCTGCGAGTAGACGTCGGCGGTGTCGATGAAGTTGACGCCCGAATCGAGCGCCCGGTCGATGATCCGGGCCGACTCCTCCGGGTCTGATTCGCCCCACCAGCCGAACATCATCGCGCCGAGGCAGAGGGGGCTGACTTTGAGACCGGTACGTCCGAGTACGCGATATTCCGTCACATGTTCACTCTGTCGCAGCCAGGGCCGCGATGGGGGTGTCGCCGGAGACGAGTTCGAGCGTCTGCCCGACCGTGCCCGGGTTGGCCAGCAGCGCGACGATGACGGCGGCCACGTCGTCGCGCGGGACCGACCCGGGCGCCACCTCCGGGGCCAGCCGCACCAGCCCCGTGCCGGGCTCGTCGGTCAGGTGTCCCGGCCGCAGCACGGTCCAGTCGAGGTCGCGGGCGCGCAGGTCGTCCTCGGCCTCGGTCTTGGCCTTCATGTACGCGGCCCAGACGTCGTCGCCGCCCGGCCGCGGCGGCTTGCCCACGCCCATGGAGGAGATCTGGACGAAGCGCCGCACGCCCGCACGCTCGGCCGCCTCCGCGAGCAGCACGGACGCGCCCCGGTCGACCGTGTCCTTGCGGGCCGCGCCGCTGCCGGGGCCCGCGCCGGCCGCGAAGACCACGGCGTCGGCGCCGCGCAGCAGCTCGGCCACCTCCGCCACGCTCGCCCGCTCCAGGTCGCACACCACGGCCTCGGCGCCGGTGGCCTCGACGTCGGCCACGTGGGCGGGGTTGCGCACCAGCCCCACCGCGCCCGAGCCGAGGCGTTCTTCCAGGCGAAGCGCGATCTGCCCGTGCCCACCCGCGATGATGATCCGCATAGTGCCCCATGGTGTCATGGACCCATGTACGAGTTCCCGCAGGCACCCGCCCCGGCGTTTCTGTTCGACCTGGACGGCACCCTGATCGACAGCGTCTACCAGCACGTCGTGGCGTGGCGGCAGGCGTTGTCCTCCATGGGGATCGACCTGTCGGTGTGGCGCATCCACCGGCGCATCGGCATGAGCGGCGGGCTGTTCGTCAGCGCGCTGCTGCGCGAGACCGGGCTGAAGCTGACGCGCGAGCAGATCGACCGGTTGCAGACCGTCCACGCCGACGCGTACGAGGAGCAGGTCCACTCCGTCAAGCCGCTGCCCGGCGCGACGGAGCTGCTGTCCGCCCTGACCGCGCGCGGCGTGCCGTGGGCCATCGCGACCAGCGGTTACGCCCGCACGGCCAGGCTCGCGCTGGGCATGCTGGACCTGCCGGAGGACACCCCGATGGTCACCCGCGACATGGTGCGCAGGGCCAAGCCGGACCCCGACCTGTTCCTCGCCGGAGCCGCGCTGGTCAAGGTGGACCCGGCCCACGCCATGGTGGTGGGCGACAGCGTCTGGGACCTGCTCGCCGCCCGCCGGGCCGGAGCGCTGGGCATCGGCCTGCTGTCGGGTGGGTACGGCAGGGACGAGCTCGAACGCGCCGGCGCCTTCAGGGTCTACGCCGATCCGGCCGACATGCTGGGCCGGCTCGACGAACTCGGCGTGCGGCAGACTGACTGACCCAGGAATATCCCGCCGAACCTCCGGGCTGGATCATGCGTATTCCCCACAGAGGAGCTGAAATGGACTTGGCAGACATCGGCGTCACCGGCCTGGCCACCATGGGGCGCAACCTGGCCCGCAACCTGGCCAGGCACGGCTACGCGGTGGCCGTGCACAACCGTTCGCACGCCCGTACCCAGCAGCTGGTCAAGGAGTTCGGCCAGGAGGGGACGTTCGTGCCGGCCGAGGAGCTGGCCGCGTTCGTGGCCTCGCTCAAGCGGCCGCGACGGGCGATCATCATGGTGAAGGCGGGGGCGGGCACCGACGCGGTGATCGACCAGCTCGCCGACCTGATGGAGCCGGGCGACATGATCGTCGACGGCGGCAACGCCCACTTCCAGGACACCAGGCGGCGCGAGGCCGCGCTGCGCGAGCGGGGCCTGCACTTCGTCGGCACGGGCATCTCCGGCGGCGAGGAGGGCGCACTGAACGGCCCGAGCATCATGCCGGGTGGCTCGAAGGAGTCGTGGGAGGCGCTCGGCCCGATCCTCCAGGACATCTCGGCCAAGGTGGACGGGGTGCCGTGTGCGGTGCACGTGGGCCCCGACGGTGCCGGGCATTTCGTGAAGATGGTGCACAACGGCATCGAATACTCGGACATGCAGCTCATCGCGGAGTCCTACGACCTGCTGCGCCAGGCACTCGGAGCGTCGCCGGCCGAGCTGGCCGAGGTGTTCAGGGAGTGGAACCGCGGGGAGCTGGACTCGTACCTGATCGAGATCACCGCCGAGGTGCTCGATCAGGTGGACGCGGAGACGGGCAAGCCGTTCGTGGACATCGTGGTGGACCAGGCCGAGCAGAAGGGCACCGGCCGCTGGACCGTGCAGAGCGCGCTCGACCTGGGCGTGCCCGTGACGGGCATCGCGGAGGCGGTCTTCGCCCGCGCGCTGTCGGGGCACCCGGAGCAGCGGGCCGCCGCGGCCTCGCTGGAGGGGCCGCAGCTGAGCGGGGTCGGCGGGCGCGAGCTGGTCGAGGACGTGCGGCAGGCCCTCTACGCCTCCAAGATCGTCGCGTACGCGCAGGGCTTCGACCAGATGGCCGCCGCCTCGAAGGAGTACGGCTGGGACGTGGATCTGGGCGCCATGGCCACCATCTGGCGGGGCGGGTGCATCATCAGGGCCAAGTTCCTCGACCGGATCCGCTCGGCCTACGACGCGAACCCGGGGCTGCCGACGCTGCTGGCCGACCCGACGTTCGCGGCCGCGCTGGACGCCGCGCAGGAGGCGTGGCGGCGGGTGGTCACCACGGCCGTGCGGATCGGCGTACCGACTCCGGGCTTCTCCTCGGCGCTGGCCTACTACGACGGGCTGCGGCGCGAGCGCCTGCCCGCCGCGCTGGTGCAGGGGCTGCGCGACTTCTTCGGCGCGCACACCTATCACCGCGTGGACCGCGAGGGCGCCTTCCACACGGACTGGTCGGGCGACCGCGCCGAGCGCCCCGCCTGAGGCGGGCCGCTCCTGAGCGCCACGCCTGAGGGGCCGCTTCCGGGCGGCCCGGCTCCCGGCGTCCCGCGGTCGGTTCGGCTGCGGGAAGCCGGGCGGTCAGCCGATGGCGGCGGCGTTGGCGACCGCCGTCACCAGGCAGAAGCCGATCGGGCCCGCGGTGTCGTGCAGGGTGACCTGCCCGGTCGCGACACCGCCCGCGCCGGCGTGCCCGGTGGACTCGACGCCGATGAGCTCGCCCTCGGGGAGCCTGGCCAGGGTCAGCGTGTAGTCGGCGTTGATGTAGTGCAGGCCGCTGGTGGCGGCGTTGCTCAGCGGGCTGGCGAAGTCGGCGGCCAGCGCGGTCCGTACGAACGGGGACAGCGGCTCGTCGTCCACCAGCGGGTACGTCTCCCGCAGCCACACCCGCCCGGGCCCCGGCTCGCCCCATCCGGTCAGCCGCCACAGGTCGAACGGCGGGCGCCAGCCGTTCGTCTCCACCGGCGGGCCGTCCGGCGGCGGCACGTCCCACGCGGGAGTGAGGATCGTCTGCTCGCGGGCGGGCTGCTCGCTCGTCCGCAGCAGGACCGCGCTGGCCCGCGCGATCACGCCCTGGTCGGTGGAGATCGTCGCGTCGGCCACGCGGATCCTGCGCCCGTCCCTGACGAGAGACGTCTCCACCGTGACGGGCAGCATCGGGCTGTTGCGGAAGAGATCGACCGTGAGCCGGGCGAAGTGCAGCCCGGGCTGGGCGTGCTCCGCCTCGATCGCGCGGGCGGCCAGCCCGCCGAGCAGGCGGCCGTGCAGCATGTCGGGGGACCAGGGACCACGGGCGTGTGGTGCGGGCACCAGCTCGCCCTGCTTTTGCGTGAAGAACGCTGACGTCGACGACACAGAATCAGATTCTAGTGGAGAGCAGGCGCCGGCCGAGAACGTGGAGGCGCTCTTTGAGCTCCACCGGTTCGAGCACTTCGAAGTCCACGTCGAGGAAGGCCACGACGACGGCCATGAGGTGCAGGTCGTCGCCGCGCAGGGTCAGCACGCACCGGTCGTCGCCAGCCGGCTCGACCGCGCCCGGGGTCCTGCCCGCGATCCGTTCGGCCGGGGCGTGCACGAGGAAGCGGCCCTCGACCGGCCACATCTCGTGTGCCAGGCGGTTCTGCAGCCAGGCGGCGACGTCGGGCTCCGGCGGCTCGCGCGGGGCGAAGCGGGGGCCGTTAGGGGTGCGCAGGCGGATCCGGTCGGCGCGGTAGGTCCGCCAGGCGGCGCGTTCGACGTCCCAGCCGACGAGGTACCAGCGGTTGCCCTTGGTGACCAGGCTGTGCGGCTCGGCCTTCCGCGGCGCGCTCTCTCCCTGGTGGTCGGTGTAGTCGAAGCGGAGCTGCTCGCGGTCGCGGCAGGCGGCGGCGACGCGGGTCAGCACGTCGGCGTCCACGGTGGGGCCGTCGCGGTTGATCCGCACGGTGTGGGTCTGCAGCGTGTTCACGCGATGGCGCAGGCGGGCGGGCAGGACCTGTTCGAGCTTGGCCAGGGCGCGCAGCGAGGTCTCCTCGATGCCGGTCACCGTGCCGTTCGCGGCGGTGCGCAGGCCGACCGCGACCGCCACGGCCTCGTCGTCGTCGAGCAGCAGCGGCGGCAGCTCGGCGCCGCTGCCGAGGCGGTAGCCGCCGGAGATGCCCGGCGTGCTGTGGACCGGGTAGCCGAGGCTGCGCAGCCGGTCGATGTCGCGGCGCACCGTCCTCGGCGCGACGCCGAGCCGCTCCGCCAGGTCGGCGCTGGGCCAGTCGCGCCTGGTCTGCAACAGCGACAGCAGGCGCAGGAGTCTCGCCGAGGTGTCCAGCATCCCGCCATTGTGGCCTGATTCTGGCCGCATCGGCTCCTAGCGTGCTCCACATGGACGAATTCGTCATCGACATCGCACAAAACCTGCTCGACGACCTGGACGACCGGCTGGCGCGTACCCGCTGGCCCGACGCCCTCGACGGGGTCGGCTGGTCGTACGGGGTGCCGCCGGAGGCGGTGCGGGAGCTGGTGGCGTACTGGTGCGGGGGCTTTTCCTGGCGCGCGCACGAGGCCAGGCTGAACGCGCTGCCGCAGTACACGACCGAGATCGACGGCCAGCGGGTGCACTTCGCGCACGTGCGCTCGCCCAGGGCGGACGCGCTGCCGTTGCTGCTGACGCACGGGTGGCCGAGCTCCTTCGCGGACTTCTCGCGGGTCGCCGGGCCGCTCAGCGGCGATTTCCACCTGGTCATCCCGTCCGTCCCCGGCTTCGCGTTCTCGGGCCCGGCCACGGAGCCGGGCTGGGGCGTGCGGCGGGTCGCCGCCGCGTGGGCGGAGCTGATGGACCGGCTCGGCTACGCCCGGTACGGCGTGCAGGGCGGAGACCTCGGCGCCCTGGTCTCCCCCGCGGTCGCCCGGCTGGTCCCCGACCGGGTGGTGGGCGTGCACGTGAACGCGCTCACCGCGTTCGTGACCGACGACATGGCGGGGCTGACGGAGGCGGAGGTCGCGCGGGCGCACGGCGTGGAGCGCTGGCGCCGGGAGTTCTCCGGGTACGCCGCCATCCAGGGCACCAGGCCGCAGACCCTCGCCTACGCCCTGACCGACTCTCCGGCCGGGCTGCTGGCCTGGACGCTGGACGCGTACGCCTCGTGGGGCCAGGACGTCGGCGGGGTGCCGCCGGACGACCTGCTCACCAACGTGGCCCTCTACTGGCTGACCAGGACGGCCGGCTCGTCGGCCCGCATCTACCGGGAGAGCTCGGCCGACTGGGAGCCGCCCGAGTCCCCGGGGACGACGCCCACGGGCGTGGCCGTCTTCCCCGGGGACAGCACGGTGCGGCGGTACGCCTCGCGGGCGCATCATGTCGTGCACTGGTCGGAGTTCGCGCGCGGCGGCCACTATGCCGCCCTCCAGGCGCCGTCGTTGCTGGTGGACGACATCAGGACGTTCTTCGCGAAGCTCCTGGCGACCTGACGGCCGGCCCACGGCCTATTCGGCCATGAGGGGCTTATTCGGCCATGAGGCAGAAGGGGTGGCCCTCCGGGTCGAGCAGCACGGTCCAGTCGCCGCCGCCCGGCTGGAAGTCGGGCACGGTGGCGCCGAGCGCGGTCAGCTCCTTCTTGGCGGCCTCGATGTCGGGGACCTTGAACTCGAGGTGGAGGTGCTTGCCGTCGGCCGGCCAGCCCGGCCCGCGGTAGCCGTCGACGCGCTGGAAGGAGATCGGGACGGGGCCGCCTTCGAGGCCGGTGAAGTCGGCGTCGCCGCCGGTGGACTGCCAGCCGGTGGCCTTGGCGTAGAAGCCGGCCAGGGCGGTGGGGTCGGCGCAGTCGATGACTATGGAGGAAAGCGTGGTTGTCATGCGTCTCAGCGTGCCGGTGGCGGGGCGGTCCGGTCTTGAACATCCTTGCACCGGCCGGATTGTCGTACCCCCGGCGTAACGTTCGGCGGGTGCGTACCTCCGACCTCCTCGCCACCGGCCCCGGGTTCTCCATCGACGCGGTGACCTGCGTCGATGACCACCGCGGCTGGTCGCCGGCGGAGGTGGGCCCCCACCACCGCGTGGTGCTGGTGCGCAAGGGCACGTTCCGGCGCATGGCCGACGGGCGGCCCGCCGTCGCCGACCCGGCCACGGCCTACCTCTGCTCGCCCGGCCAGGAGGAGCGTTTCGCCCATCCGTCGGGCGGCGACGTGTGCACCTCGCTGTCCTTGTCGCCCGAGCTGTGGCACACGCTCGCCGGTGACGGCACCCGCCTGGCGCGCTCGACCCTCTACGTGGACGCGCACCTCGACCTGGCCCATCGGCGTTTGCTGCGGACGGCCCAGTACGGTGACACGGCCTTCGCGCTGACCGAGTCCCTGCTGTCCCTCATCGCCACCGCCCTCCACCAGCTCACCCGCACCCCTG
>NZ_VCKX01000248.1 GCF_005889725.1 Nonomuraea zeae | reverse complement strand
GGTGGCGCGGGGGCCCATGGTGCGGGGGCCCGTGGTGCGGCGCGCGGCCGCGTAGAGGTCGGCGAGGTCGCGGACCAGGATGTCCTTGGACAGGCCGTCGAAGACCAGATGATGGGCGACGAACAGCAGCACGTGCCGCCCCGACCTCACCTGCGCGAGCGTGAAGCGCGCCAGCGGCCCTCTCTCCAGGTCGAAGCTTCGGGCGATCTCCTCCCGTAACAGGAGGTCGAGAGTGGCGGGGGAGTGGCGGGCCAGGGTCACGGGCGGCGGCGTGCCCGGGACCAGACGGAGCCCGTCGCCGCTCTCCACGACCGCCGTGGAGAGCACCGGATGCCGGGCGATCACCCCGGCGCACGCCCTGAGCAGGGCGTCCACGTCGAGGTCGCCGTCGAGCCACAGGGCGAGAGGCATGTGGTACGCCAGACCGGCGCCCATGCGCTCGCTGATCCACATGCCCTGCTGGGCGAACGAAGCGGGAGTGTTTTCCTGGCGGTGGTTCATGTCTGTTCTTCCTGTTCCATCCGCTGGCCGCCGAAGTCGCCAGGGGTTCTTACACGGGGCCTGCGCCGGGCCGGTCGAGCAGGTCTATGAGCCGCGGTTTCACCACTTTCCCCAGGTGGTTCTTCGGCAGCTCGGGCAGGAACAGCAGCCGGCTCGGCAGCTCGTGCACGGCGAGCCGTTCCAGCAGGAACGTCCGCAGGTCGGCGGCGGCCACCGGGTAACGCGTGACCAGGGCGGCACCGGCCACCCGGCCGAGCACCGGATGCGGAAGGCCGACCACCGCGGCCTCCGTGACCGCCGGATGCTCGTAGAGGGCCGCCTCCACCTGGATCGTGGACACCTTGTACGCGCCCGACTTGATGACGTCGCTCTCCCGGTCCACCAGGTAGAGGTAGCCGTCCCGGTCGAGGTAGCCGACGTCCCCCATGCGCACCCAGCCGTCGCGGAAGACGTCGTCGCTCAGCCGCCGGTCCCGGTAGTAGGCCCGGGTCCCCGCGGGGGAGCGCAGCCAGACCTCTCCCTGCTCCCCGGCCGGGGCCGGCCCGCCGTCGGCCGCGACGATCTTGAGGTCCCCGTCGGCGGCGGGCCGTCCCACCGACGCGGGCCGATCGGGATCCACGATCATCACCGTCTGCGCGGGGGCCGCCTCGGTGGAGGTGTAGTAGTTGACGATCGTCGCCCTCGGGAACGCCTCGGCCAGGCCCGTCGCCACGACCGGTGGCAGGCTGGCCGCGGTCGAGCCCAGGAGCCGGACGCTCGACAGGTCGTACCTCTCGTGGACCCTGGTGTTGAGCAGCTCGATCGCCATGGCGGGCACCACGAAGACCGTCCCCGCGCCGTACGACTCGATCAGCCGGGCGAAGCGGCCCGGCGTGAAGCGCGGCAGGGTCAGCGCGGCCGGGCAGGCGTCCAGCGCGTTGACGAGCATGGTCTGGCCGGCGTTGCTGCCGATCGGGAAGGCGTGCAGGAAGTGCCGCGAGTGCGCGAGCTTGCGGCGTCGCGGGCCCGCGGTGACGCCGTGGGCGAGATTGGCGTGGGTGGCGCCGACGCCCTTGGCCCGGCCGGTGGTGCCGGAGGTGTAGATGATCTGCGCCAGCTTGCCGGGGGCGACGCCACGGCGTACCGGGCTGTCGTCGCCGGAGTCCAGCTCGGCCGGGGTCGCCCGCCACCGGCCCGCGCCGGGCGGCTCGGTCCCGGCGCCGTGCAGGACGGCGGCCACGGAGCAGTCCGTCAGGGCGTGCCGCACTTCGGCGGGGGCCAGCCGGTCCGACAGCGGCACGCTCACGCAGCCGGCCCGCATGACGGCGCACCAGGCGATCGCGAAGTCGATCCAGTCACGCTCGTCGAACAGCAGCCCGACCCGCTCGCCGGGCGGCAGGCCGCGATCGAGCAGCCCGTGCGCGATCGCGTTGGCCCGCCTGTCCCACTCGCCGAAAGAGATCTCGCCCACGCCGGCCACCACGAGCGCGGGCCGCTCGGGCTGCTCCCCGGCTCGGTGCGAGAGCAGATCGGGGAGCGTGAGCCGATGATCCCCGCTCACCACGACCAGATCCCGAAATGTTTCGACCGCATGCCTCACCCCGTGACGGGCAGCCCGGAGGATTCGCCCGCAGTTGAGTTGCCGCAGAACGTTCTTGTATCGGCAGAATAGGCAACGAAGGGCTCGATGCGACAGTGAAAATTTTATAAAGATGTCGAAACTTTCGGGACCGGAGGCGCGGTCCCGGAGCTCAGCGGCGGAATCCGGGCAGCGAGTAGAGCCGCTCGATGGCCTTCCCGACTTGGTAGTAAAGTCGCGGCGGCACGTGCGCGAGCAGCGGCGAGTGCCGCTCGCCCAGCAGCGCGACCATCTGCTCCGCGGGCAGGTCGATGTAACGCGGCAGGTTCTCGTACCAGCGGGCGCTGTAGTACGCCGCCTTCTGGGCGGAGCGGATCGCGGACTTGCGCTCCCGCTCGTAGCGGGCCAGGGCGGACTGCATCCGCGGGTCCTCGTGCAGCGCGTGGACCAGGAAGGCGGCGTCCCCGAGCGCGAGTGCGGTGCCCGCGCCGATCGAGTAGTGCGTGGTGTGCGCGGCGTCCCCGACGAGGACGAGGTTGTCGCGGTACCAGGTCCGGTTGGTGAGGGTGCGGAAGTTCAGCCACTGCGCGCTGCCGTCGGCCTGCGCCCGGCCGATCAGTGGGTGCCCGTCGAGGATGTCGGCGAAGAGCTTCTCCAGCACGGCCAGGCCGTCGGCCTCGTTCGCCTCGTGCAGCCCGAGCCCGGTCCAGGTCTCGGGGGCGCACTCGATGACGCAGGTGCTGTGGTCCTGGCTGTACTTGTAGCCGTAGCACCAGATCCAGCCGTGCGGCGTCTCCACGAACGAGAAGACGAACGCGTCGAAGACCTTGGTGGTGCCGAGCCAGATGTAGGAGTTCTTGCCGACGGAGATCTCGGGGCGGAAGTGCTCGGCGTGCCGCTCGCGCAGCATGCTGTTGATCCCGTCACCGGCGATGACGAGGTCGGCGTCCTCCACCTCCTCCTCGCTGGCGATTTCGTGCTCGAACTCGACCCGCACGCCGAGGTCGGAGGCCCGCTGGAAGAGGATGCCGAGCAGCTCGCGCCGGCTGATGCCGAAGCTCGCGTCCCCGTGGTGCACCGTGACCGTCGCGCGCTCGCGGATGTCGGTGACCCAGCTGTTCCAGCTCACCGCGTTCTCGCCGATGGAGCGGGCGGACTCGGGGTCCGCGGCGTGCAGATTGCTGAGCAGCTCGTCCCAGAAGGTCACGCCCCAGCCGTATGTGGACCCGGCCGGGTTCCGCTCGTAGATGGTGATGTCATGGGACGGGTTGACCCGCTTCATCATGATCGCGAAGTACAGGTTGGCGGGCCCGCCGCCGACGCAGGCGACCTTCACACGAACTCCCACTGTGACGTAAGGTAATCAATCTGTCACATAGAGTATCGGATGGTGTACGGCGGGCGGTCTCCTCCTGTCGACCGGGGGGTCAGGAAATGACCAAGTATTGGCGAGCTCGGTCGGCCGCATGGCATGTGCGACGAAGCCGCCCCAGATGGGGGGCGGCTGGAATCTGCCGTCAGCCGTTCAGCCAGGCCTCGCTGAGTCGCTCGGCTGTGGTTCGTGCCCAGTCCCATGCCCCTGCTGGGGAATGGCCGAGATAGGCCGCTGTCAGCAGGCCGCCGCCGACCAGCAGCAGCACGGCCAGGAGTCCTTTCGGGCCGTCGTCGTGCCCGGAATTCCGGCTCTTCTTTTCCTTGCGGTATCGGTCCCAGTCACCTTGCGCCCACCGCTTGAGGAAATCCTCGTGCTGTCGTTGATGCCAGCTCTTCTCCATGCGTGCCCCTCCTGTCGCACGAATGTCACGGACCGTTGATATGACGCGACGGAACGTCAGATTGTTCGCCGCGACTCAGGTGCCCGCCGCCTTCCCGGTGTGGCGTACGGTGTCCGGCCCGAGCGCCGATGCCTTTCCGGCGATTTCGCGGGCCTACCGGACGGGCACCCGCAGCTCGCGGAACGTGGCGATCTGCACCTGCAACGCGGTGGCGTCGCCGGGCAACGCGAACAGGCTCCAGAACTCCCGCTCCTGGCCGGGACCGAACTTCTCGGTGCTCAGCCGGACGCCGGACACGTCCGTGCAGGCGCAGTAGAAGTCGGCGCCGCCGCCGTCCGCAGGCACCTGGAGCCGGCCAGGCAGGTACTGGCGGCGGGTGGCCGGGTCGGTCAGCGTGATGTTGGTGGCGGCCTGGTACTTGAACGACATCCAGTCCCGCGCGGTGTGCAGCTCGTTGAACCAGGCCTCGGCGTCGCCCGCGTTCTTGACCCGGTAGGTCAGCAGGCCGAGACCGCCAGGGAGCCGGCGCAGGCCGGTGACCCGCATGGCGATCGGCTGGCCGTCCGCCTTGCCGGTGCCGGTCAGCTCGCCGTCCCCTTCGGCGGCGGACGGCGTCGGGGTGGCCGGCTGGGCCGCCTCCTCCTGGGGCTTGGCGAAGGTCACGGTGACGCGGCGGTTGCGCCGCTTCCCCTCGTCGGTGTCGTTGCTGTAGAGCGGGCGGTGGGAGCCGTACCCCTTGGCCTGGAGCTGCACGCCCTGCCTGGTGATCAGCGCGGCCAGCGCCTTGCGCACGGCCTGGGCGCGGCGGGTGGACAGCGGGTCGTTGATGGCGTCGGTCCCGGAGGAGTCCGCGTGCCCCTCCACCTGTACGCGGTCGCCGGGCGAGGCGTCCACGAGCTTGGCGGTACGCGCCAGGACGGCCTGCGCCCTGGGCGTGAGCGTGGCCTTGTTCACCGCGAACAGCACGTCCGAGGAGAGGTTGACCTGGAGGTCCGTGCCGTCGTCGGTGGTCTCTTCCGACTTGTCGGGCGACTCCGACGGGGTGACCAGGCGGCGGATCACGGTGGTGACGGGCTCGGCGTCCGGGTCGGGGATCGTCAGGCCGGGAGGCGTCACCGGCGGCTCGTCGCTGATCGGGACGTCCGGCATCGGCGGGCCGACGGGGGTGACGACGGTGGTGGTCGCGGGGTTGCCGGAGGGGGCGGGCATGACCGCGTACAGGGTGATGGACTCGCCGGGGTCGATGAAGTAGCCGAGGCCGTCGCGGTCCTGGTCGCTGCACAGGCACGGGAAGCCGGCCGGCTTGTACGGCAGGATCCAGGAGCGCGCCTGCGCGTCGAGCACCCCGATGCCGGAGGCCCAGCGGATCTCGCCGAGCGGCCGGGTGTTGTCGCCCATCTCGCCGGTCCACGGCAGCTGCTTCTCGCTGCCCGTATTGGTCAGCCTGAGCTGGGCGACCAGGTGCCTGCCCTTGATCCGGTTCAGTCCGACGACCTCGGCCTTGAGGCTCGGCGTCATCGTGCTCACCGTCGTCGCCAGCGCGGGCCGGGTGTCCTTGCCGGGCGCGCCGGGCGTGCCCGGGGGCGCGGCGGGCGACGAGGAAGCCCCATCCGATGGCCCGGTCGAGGGTGCTGCCGATGGCCCGGTCGAGGGTGCTGTCGCCTGTGGTGTGGCCTGCTGGGGCAGTCCGCAGGCGGTGGCCGTGGCCAGGACGATCAGGGGAACAGCAATCTGGTGACGCACCTGCGAGATACTGCCGCACTTTCCGGTTAATTGCGCAATTTCGACAGATTTCCCGGTATGTGGGCCTGCGTGTGGAACGTGCCCGTTTGCCGACTGATGGGGGGATGGTCGATGGGCTTTGACCATCCACCGGCAATTCACCCCGATCGGCGGGGGAAGTGATACGAGGTGGGCCAGAGGGGTATCGCGTGTCATTTCCTTCCCGCCGGCTGTCGGTGCAGGCGATCCTGGTGGTGGCGACCGGCGTACTGTCGCTGATCGCCCTGAGCGCGGTCGCCGTGGCCGTGGGTCTGGCGATCCGCAGCAACGTCGAGCGCAGCGTCTTCGCGGACACCCAGCGCGCGGCCACCGACTGGATCGGGTCGATGGACACGGCCCGGCCGCCGCCTCCCGTCACCACGTCCGATGTCAACCTGCTGCAGCTCGTCGACTCCTCCGGACATGTGGTCTCGGCAAGCAAGGCGGCGGCGGGACGCCCGGTGCTGAGCGAGGTCTGGCCCCCGTCCGACGACCGGATCCAGCAGCACACCGAGTGCACCGACTCGGGGTGTGTCATGTTCACCGCCAGCAGGCCGTCCCCGCAGGAGGAGCAGGTGCTGTGGGGCGGCGAGTCGCACGTCGTCTTCGCGGGCCGGGACCAGCCGGCGATCCTGAGCACGTATCGCCTGGAGTTGTATCTCGGCGCGGGCGTCCTGACGGCCAGCGCGCTGCTGGTGGTGACGGCCTGGCTGCTGATCGGCCAGGCGCTGCGCCCGGTGGAGCTGATGCGGCGGCGCATCGCCGAGGTCACCGTGACGGATCTCGGCCTGCGGGTGCCCGAGCCGCCCGGCGGGGACGCGATCGCCCGGCTGGCCAGGACCGCGAACGAGACGCTGTCCCGCCTGCAGGAGGCGGTGAACCACCAGCGCCATTTCGCCTCGATGGTGTCGCACGAGCTGCGTACGCCGCTGACCGGCCTGCGCGCCCAGCTGGAGGAGTCGCGGCTGTATCCCGAGATGGACCCGCGGGTGGCCATCAGAGACGCCCTGGTCACGGTGGAGCGCTGCCAGCTGATCATCGACGAGATGCTGATGCTGGCCCGCATTCGCACGTCCCCGCACCGGCCCGCGCTGGTGGACCTGAGCGCGTTGGCACAGGACGAGGCCGCGCTGCGCAGCACGAAGGTGCCGATCCAGGTCTACGCCGACGAACCCGTGGTGGTCTGCGGCAACCCCGTCCAGCTCGCGGAGGTGCTGGTGAACCTGCTGCGCAACGCCCAGAGGCACGCGCGCAGCCGGGTCGAGGTGCGCGTACGGCGGGTCGGCGGGCTCGCGGAGGTCAGCGTGCTCGACGACGGCATCGGCATCCAGCCGGAAGATCGCGAGCGGGTGTTCGAGCCCTTCGCCCGCCTGGTCGAGGCACGCCGCCGCGAGCCCCAGGGCAGCGGCCTGGGCCTGGCCATCTCGCGGGCCATCGCCGAGGCGCACCAGGGCAGCCTGACCGTCGAGGACTCGCTGCAGGGCGCCGACTTCGTCCTGCGGCTGCCGCTGCCGGACGACACGACCCCCGTGCCGCCGGCGAGGTGAGCCACCCGGCCGAGGCGTTCCGCGCCGTTCCGCCCGCTCGGGGGCGGGATGTCGGTTCGCCGGAGGAGGTCCGCTGCGAATCGCGAGGGGGAGCCCCGGCGGTCACACCTGGCCGGTGGGCAGGACGATGACCTGGCGCAGGTTGACGCGCCTGTCCCGGCTGACGGTGTAGCCGATGAGGTCGGCGATGTCGTCCGCCGTCATGGCGGTGAACGACTCGAACATCCCGTCCAGCTGCGCGCTCAGCTCGTCGTTGGCGACGTGCTCGGCCAGCTCGGTGTCCGTCAGGCCGGGCTCGATGTTGGTGACGCGGACGCCCCGGGGCCCGAACTCCGCGCGCAGCGACGCGGACAGGTGGGTCAGCGCCGCCTTCGTGGCGGCGTAGACGGCGTAGGCGGGGAAGACCGCGTGCGCGCCGATCGAGGAGATGTTCACCAGGTCGGTCGTCCGCCCCTCGGCCGCCGCCGCGAGCAGGTCCGCGGTGAACGCCCGGATGATCCGCAGCGCGCCCGTCACGTTGGTGTCGATCATCCGTGTCCACTCGTCCAGGCGCCCGTCCTCCACGGGGTTCGGCAGCATCACGCCCGCCGCGTTGACCACCAGGTCCACCCGGCCCAGCTCGGCGTGGATCAGCTCCGCGGCCGCGGCCACGTCGTCGTCGCTGGTGACGTCCACGGTGACGGCCAGTGCCGTGCCGCCCGCGGCGGTGATCTCCTTGGCCACCTCGGCCAGCCGGTCGGCGCGCCTGGCCAGCAGGGCCACCTTCGCCCCGCCGGCCGCCAGGAGCCTGGCCGTCGACTCGCCCATGCCGCTGGCGGCTCCGGTGACGATCGCGACGCGTCCAGCAAGATTCTGGTAAGTCATCAGATGTTCCCTTCGATTCGTTCGACGGGAGCCATGCTTGCCGGATCGGACAAAGTTACCCAGAGCACGCGTTTTCCTGGTAACCGCAGTACTACCCTTGCTCACGTGGAAGGTGACCTGGGCAAGTTCCTGCGTTCCCGTCGTGCTCGGATCCGCCCCGAGGAGGCCGGGCTCGCGGCCGGCGGCCGCCGGCGCGTGGCCGGGCTGCGGCGCGAGGAGGTCGCCCTGCTCGCCGGTGTGAGCGTCGACTACTACATCCGGCTGGAACAGGCGCGCGTGCAGAACGTCTCCGAGGCGGTGCTGGACGCGATCGCCCGGGTGCTCAGGATGGACGTCATCGAGCGGTCGCACCTGAACGACCTGCTCCGCCCGGCCCGCGGGGAGCCCGCCGGCGGCGAGGTGCGGCCGGGCATGCAGCTGCTGCTGGACATGGCCGCGCACGTGCCGGCGTTCATCCTCGGCCGGCGGATGGACGTGCTCGCCTGGAACGCGCTGGGCGATCGCATCTCGGGGTTCGCCGCCATGCCGCCGGGCGAGCGCAACATGGCCCGCCAGACGTTCCTGAACCCCCAGGCCCGCACCCTGTTCCGCGACTGGCCGGCCGTGGCCGCCGAGACGATCGCGTACCTGCGGCTGTACGCGGGCAGGCACCCGGGCGACCCCCTGCTCGCGGCCCTGGTCGCCGATTTGTCCGCCGCTCCCGAGTTCCGCCGCCTGTGGGAGGAGCACCAGGTCGCCGAGAAGACCTTCGGCGTCAAGCTGATGGACCACCCCGAGCTCGGGCCGCTGGACTTCGGCTACGAGACGTTGTCGTTCCCCGGCGAGCCCGAGCTGCTGGCCGTCATGTACACCGCCGACCCGGCCTCGGAGACCGGCCGCAAGCTCGCCGAGCTCCGGCCCGCCTGACGACCCCGCCCGGCCCGCCCGGCCCGGTCAGGCGCCTTCCACCGCGTACGTGACCAGCGTGGTGAGCACCTTCTTGACCGAGTCGCGGTCGCGCACGTCGCACAGCACGATGGGGGTGTTCTCGCCCAGGCCGAGCGCCCTGCGCACCTTGGCCGGGTCGTGGCGGCGGGCGCCGTCGAAGCAGTTCACGCCCACCACGAACGGGATGCCGCGCTGCTCGAAGTAGTCCACCGCGGGGAAGCTGTCCTGGAGGCGGCGGGTGTCGGCGAGGACGACGGCGCCGAGCGCGCCGAGGGCCAGCTCGTCCCACATGAACCAGAACCGGTCCTGTCCCGGGGTGCCGAACAGGTAGAGCCACAGCCCCTCGCGAAAGGTGATGCGGCCGAAATCCAGTGCCACGGTGGTGGTGCTCTTGGACTCCACGCCCGAGGTGTCGTCCACCCCGATGCCCCGGTCGCTCAGCAACTCCTCGGTGTGCAGCGGCCGGATCTCGCTGATCGTGCCGACCATGGTGGTCTTGCCGACGCCGAAGCCGCCCGCGATGAGGATCTTGATGGCCAAGGCCGAGGCGACCGCGGTCGACCCCGGCTCAGAGGCTGCGTAGCCCATGCAGCACTTCCCTGTAGATGCGTTCGTCGATCGTCTGCGCGATGGGGCGCGGGCGCTCGATGGTGATCAGTCCCTCGCGCCGCAGGTCGCCCAGGATCACCCGGGTGATGTTGAGCGGCAGCCTGAGGTGCGCCGCGACGTCCGCCACCGGCGTGGGCCGGCGGCACACCGACAGCACGGCGCGATGCTCCGGGATCAGGTCCGAGGGCTCGTACGCGCCTTGGACCGTCGTGACGATGGCCACGAGGTCGAACGTCTCGCCTTGGGGGCGACCCCGGCCGCCGGTCAGCCCGTACAGCCGGATCAGCGGCCCGGGATCCTCGCCTGTCACGGTCTCGAGCCGTTCCAGGCGGGTGCCGGTGCCGCTCCCCTCGGCTGCGAGGAGAGGTGCTCGCCGACCCTCTTGACCATGAGCGCCATCTCGTACGTGACCAGGCCCAGCTCGGCGTCGCCCGCGGCGAGCACGGCCAGCCGGGCGCCCTGGCCGGCCGCGGTGACGAACAGGAAGCCGCCTTCCATCTCGATGATCGTCTGCCGCACGCCGCCCAGCCCGAAGTGCCGTCCCGCGCCCATGGCGAGGCTGTGGCTGCCGGCGGAGATGGCGGACAGGTGCTCGGCGTCCTCCCTGGTCAGCTCCCTGGAGCCGCCCATGGCCAGGCCGTCGGCGGACAGCACGATGGCGTGCCTGATGCCCGTGACGCGCTGGGTGAGATCGTCGAGCAGCCAGCTCAGTTCATTTCTGGGGTCGGACATCGGGATGGTCGTCCTTTCGGTTCCACAAATCTTGTCCCTGCTCCGCGGTCTGGCGGCCTTGCTGCCAGCCGCGTTGCATCGACGACATGAGCCGCGAGAGCTCTTCCGGCGAGCGCGCGGAGACGGCGGGCCGCTCCGCGCGGCCGGAGGTACGCAGCTGGGGCGCCATGCTGGCCTGCGGCACGCGCATCGGCAGCCCGTCGAGGTCCTCGTCCGCCTCGTGGGCCGGGACCGTGACGCTCCACTC
Source organism: Nonomuraea zeae (assembly GCF_005889725.1). Classification (GTDB taxonomy): domain Bacteria; phylum Actinomycetota; class Actinomycetes; order Streptosporangiales; family Streptosporangiaceae; genus Nonomuraea; species Nonomuraea zeae. The sequence goes on along the minus strand of NZ_VCKX01000248.1, from coordinate 7,753 downwards.
GACGGCCGGACGCGGCGGCATCGCGGTGCGGCGGACCGGCCCGGTGGCGGGCTCGGCGTCGATCTCGGTGGTGGGTCCAGTGTCGGGCCCGGCAGTGGGTCCAGCGGTGGGCTGGACGGCGGGCTTGAAGAGCGGCGCGACCTCGTCCGCCGGCTCCACCGTGCCCGTCGGTTCCGGCATGCCCGCCTGCTCGAAGGCACTCGCCGGCTCGAACGCGCCTGCCGGCTCGGCCACGGTCATCGGCTCGAACGCGGTCGCGGGGTCGAACGCGGTCGCTGGGTCGAACGCGGTGGCCGGGTCGGGCTCGGCAGGCGTCGCGGTCGCCGGGTTCGGCTTCGGCGTCTGGCGGGCCTCGAACCAGGCCACGCTCTCGCTCGCGCCCGGCTGGGCGTGGCCGTTCACGACGGTGCCGCGGGGCCGGGGCTCGGCGGGGGCGGCCGTGCCGATGGCGCGCATCGGCCGGCTCGTGAGCGGCGCCGCCCGGTCCGCGGGCCCGGCGGCCGGCGCGTCGGCGTAGACGAGCAGGGCCGAGGGCAGCAGCACGATCGCGGTGGTCCCGTCGTACGGCGAGCGGCGCAGCACGATCTTGATGCCGTGCCGGGCCGCGAGCCTGGCCACCACGAACAGGCCGAGCCGGTCGCTGTCGGCCAGGTCGAACTCGGGCGGCTCGGCCAGCCGGGCGTTCAGGTCGTCGAGGGTGGCCTGGGCCAGCCCCAGCCCCCGGTCCTCGACTTCGAGCGCGAAGCCGTTGGCCGCGTTGACGCTGCGGACGTGCACGGAGGTGTCGGGCGGGGAGAAGACCGCGGCGTTCTCCACCAGCTCGGCGACCAGATGGATGACGTCGGTGACGACGGCGCCGACCAGCAGCGGGGCGTTCGGCATCGGCGCGACCGAGACGCGGGTGTAGTCCTCGACCTCCAGCACCGCGGCGCGTACGACGTCGAACAGCGGCACCGGGTCGCGCCAGCGGCGGGCGGGCGCGGAGTCGGACAGGATGATCAGGTTCTCGGCGTGCCGCCGCATGCGGGTGGTCAGGTGGTCGAGCTTGAACAGGTCCTCCAGGACCTCCGGCTCGTCGACCCGGCGCTCCATGGTGTCGAGCAGCGCGAGCTGGCGGTGCAGCAGGGCCTGGTTGCGGCGGGCCAGGTTGAGGAAGACCTGGCCGACGCCCTTGCGCAGGGTGGCCTGGCCCACGGCGGCCTCGACCGCGGTGCGGCGTACGGCGGAGAAGGCGTGCACCACGCGATCGACCTCGGCGGTGTCGGCACGGTCCAGGCCGGGAGCCTCGGTGGCCGGGTCGACGTCGTCGCCGCGGCGCAGCCGTTCGACCAGCCGGGGGAGCCGCTCCTCGGCCAGCTCGACCGCCGAGGCCTGCAGCCGCCGCAGCTCGGCGATCAGCGACTGGCCGAAGCGGTACGACAGCGCCAGCGACGCGATCACCGCCGCCAGGCCCAGGGCCAGGACCAGGCCGATCCGCCAGTACGCCCCGTTCTTCTGCTCCTCGGCCGCCACCGCGGACCTGGCCAGCTCCATCTGGGTGCTCTCGTTGAGCTTGTGCAGCAGGGCCTCGGCGTCGCCCCGCCACTGCACGGACTCCACCGGCGGCGCGCCGTTGGTGTCCCACCCGAACAGCTCGTCCTCGACCTCGATCAGCCGCTTGTACGCGGAGCTGTTGACCAGGGTGTCGTACTCGGCCCGCAGGGCCGGCCCGGCGTCCCGCTCGGCGTTGGCGAAGACGAGCCGGCGGCTGGTCATCGCGGCGACGAACGCGGCGCGGTCGGTGGGCGTCATCTTGCTGTGCACGATCGTGCTGCTGAGCACGGCGTGCTCGCGGCCGAGGTATTCCGTCGACGCGCTGAAGGCGGCCATGCCGCGCACTTCCCGGTAGGAGGACACGTCGCTCAGCGCGTCGCGGTCGGTGAACTGCCGGTTGGCCACGGCGATCAGGTCGTTGTACGCGTTGATGATCGTCAGCGGCGGGGCCAGCACGCCGCCGTCGGCCGAGGCCCGCAGCGCCTGGAGCCCGTCGAGCGCCTGCACCGCGGCCCGCACCTCGACCGGGGTCTCCTCGCCCGCCTCCGGGTCGAGGGTGCCGATGATCTCGCGCAGCCGCTCGACCTTGCCGTCGGTGTCACGCCGCTGGTCGATCAGGGGCGCGTACGCCCCGGTCCGGCCCGGCGCCTCCGCCGATAACTGGCGCTCCCGCTGGAGCTCGACGATGAGCTGTAACACCGGCGAGCCGATGGCCTCCCACCGGTCCTGCGTCTGGGAGACCGTGGCGATCTCCTCGACGCTGGAGTACGCGAGTAACCCCCACAGGACGGCCATGGAGACGAGCGGAAGCAGAAGGATCCTGAGCAGCTTGGTGCGGATCGGCGGGGGCGAGCTCATCCATGGTGTCCAATTCTGCGCGTGGGCCATGCGCTTCTGGGCAGTCGTGGCAACTGGTTTCGGCCGGCCCCCGAGGATGCGGGCCACGACTGGTACGCCTGTGGTCCGTCCACTATGCCGACGGGGCACAGGTACTTCAAGGTGCGGATGCGAAGAAACGTCACGAATGGCGGGTTGACTCTTTGTCAGCACACGATTCGTGACCGTAACTGTGGGCGTCTCACGGAGCGTGACGATTTCCGGACGCTGCGAGCGTTTGGACCGAACGCAATTCTGGCATTTCATGGCGACAAATCGGATTTGTCGAGGAATCTCCCTGGATTAGCGGCGAACGCGATGACTGTGATGTTCTGACCGCCGGGGGAAGGCGCGTGAGCATACGGTCGGGCCGGTCGCTGCGGGTGCGGCTGGCGCTCTTCGCAAGCATCGCCATGTTGCTGCTGAACATCGTCGTCAGCGCCTTCGTGCTGTACGGAATCAGGAGCCAGGCCGCCCAGGCCAGGGCGCACGAGGTGTCCAGCAAGACCCTGCGCGTGCTGCTCATGGTCAAGCGGGGCGAGCTGCCCTCGAAGCTGAACCTGCCCGAGCTCGACGGCGTCCAGGTGGTCGACCCGTCCGGGCGCGTGGTCGCCTCGACGCCGAACCTGGACGGGAGCTCCCGCCAGACGGCGCAGATCCCCAGCAAGGACCGGGCCAACGACGACGAGGAGATCTGCGATCTGCCCGCCTTCCCCGGCCGGTGCGAGATCGTGGTGGCCCTGCGCGCGTACCAGCCGGAGGGCGAGTGGATCATCTACGCCTTCAACGAGTCGGTGCCCTGGTACGTCAGCCCGCAGGTGATCCTCTTCCAGGTCTGCGTGACGGGCCTGCTCGTCACGCTGACCTGGTTCGGCGTGTCGCGCATCGTGGCCAGGACGCTCGCGCCCGTCAACAGCATCACGAGGCGGCTGGGCGAGATCACCGCGGGCGGGGGCAAGATGCGCCTCCCCGTGCCGGAGAACCTGGACGACGAGATCAAGACCCTGGCCGAGACCGGGAACCAGATGCTGGAGCGGCTGGAGACGGCGATGGAGCAGCAGGCGGTCGCCATGGAGCAGCAGCGCAGGTTCGCCGGCGACGCCTCCCACGACCTGCGCAGCCCGATCACCGCCATGCGCACCCAGGTCGAGGACGCCATGCTGCACCCCGACGACACCGACTGGGCAGAGGTGTGCGACGAGGTGCTGGCCAGCCTCGACCGGCTGCAGGCCATCGTCACCGACCTGCTCGCGCTGACCAGGCTGGACGCGGGCGCCTCCGGCCGGAACGAGGCGGTGGAGCTGGGCGGGCTGGTGGCGGCCGAGACCGCCAGGCCGCGCAGCAAACGGGTCGTCACCTCCCTGGCGCGAGGCGTGATCGTCACGGGCGACCGGCTGCAACTGGCCCGCCTGCTGACGAACCTGCTGGACAACGCCGAGCGGCACGCCGAGACCTACATCGTCGTGTCGGTGCGGCGGGAGGGCGATGACGCCGTGATGGAGGTGCTCGACGACGGCGCCGGCATCGCGCCCGAACAGCGCGAGATCGTCTTCCAGCGATTCACCCGCCTGGACGCCTCGCGCAGCCGGGACGCCGGTGGCACGGGGCTCGGCCTGGCCATCGCGCGCGAGATCGCGAGGGCGCACAGCGGCACGCTGGCCCTGGAGGACTCCGACTCCGGCGCCCGGTTCGTCCTGCGGCTGCCGCTCCAGCCGGAGTCGTCCATGTCATCATGACCCCTTTGGCGGCGCATCCGGATGAGGCTCGACATACTGGACAGACCCAGACGTGAGGCGACACGAGGACAAGACGGGATACGACACGTTGGGCGACTCGCTCGGATTAAGCATCTCCATCAGCGCGGACCTGGCCGCAGCGCGCGACCTCGTCCGCGACTACGCCACGTCGGCCGGCATGCCGGCCGACCGCGTTGACCTGCTGGTCCTGGCCGTCAACGAGGCCGTCACCAACGTGCTGGACCACGGAGGCCAGGGCGGGACGCTGAGTGCCTGCGCCGACGGTACGGGCGTCGTCGTGGCGGTGGTGGACAACGCCGGCCTGCTGCGTTCGGAGCATCTCCACCGCCCCATGGAGGCGCATCCCACCCGTGGGATGGGCCTGTACGTGATCCGCCGCGTGTGCGACCACATCCGGCTCGACCACCCGGACGGCCGCTCCAGGCTGCGCCTGTTCATGGGCTTCTCCGCGCCCTGACGTCCCTCTGGCCTGCAAAGACAGGGGAATGATCGGGGCTGCCCCGCGTACGGGACGGCATGGACGGGGTAGGTCTGCACTGGCCGGGCCCGCCACCGACGAGCGGCGTGCGCGCGCGGGGGCCCGCCGGTGCGGCGTCGCGTGCGCGCTCAACGGGGGAGCAGGTCTGTGAAAGTCGTCGTCGATCTGACGCGCTGCCAGGGGTACGGGCAGTGCGCGTTCCTCGCGCCCGATGTCTTCACCATGCACGACGAGGCCCTCCTGTACGACCTGGACCCCGGCGACGAGCGCCGCGAGCAGGTGATGAGGGCGGCGGCCGCCTGCCCGGTCCAAGCCATCCACCTCGACTGGACGGCGACGCGGCACATCTTCGAGCCGCCCAGGACCACGACGAGCTCGGAGGTCAGGAAGGACGGGCGCATCGTCATCGTCGGCGCCTCCCTGGCCGGGGCCAGAGCCGCCGGTGTGCTCAGGAGAGAGGGCTTCACCGGCTCGCTGACCCTGATCGGCGACGAGGTGCGCGAGCCGTACGACCGGCCGCCCCTGTCCAAGCAGGTGCTGACCGGGCAGGTGCCGGCCGAGCACACCTTCCTGCCGCGCCTGCGCGAGGTCGAGGCCGAGTGGCTGCGCGGCAGCCACGCCACGGGGCTGGACGTGGCGGGCAAGCGGGTCCGCCTGGCCGACGGCCGCGAGATCGGCTTCGACCGGGTCCTGCTGGCCACCGGCACCCGCGCCCGGCCCTGGCCGGACGAGGCCGCGGCCCGGCTGAAGGGCGTGTACACGCTGCGCACCCTGGAGGACGCCGCCGCGCTGCGGCAGGCGCTGGCCGCCCGCCCGAGCCGGGTGCTGATCCTCGGCGGCGGGTTCACCGGCTGTGAGATCGCCTCGGTCTGCCGGGAGATGGGCCTGGAGGTGACGCTCGTCGAGCGTGCCTCGGCCCCGCTGGTGAACGCGCTGGGCTCGGTGATCGGCGACGTGGCGGCCCGGCTGCAGCGCGAGCACGGCGTGGACCTGCGCTGCGACACGACGGTCACGGACCTGGAAGGCGACGCGGACGGCCGGCTGCGCGGCGCGCGGCTGTCGGACGGGAGCACGGTGGAGGCCGAGGTGGCCGTCGTCGCGCTCGGCTCCATCCGCAACGTCGAGTGGCTGCACGACTCCGGGCTGGCGGCCGGCGTGTGGGGCGTGGCGTGCGACGCCGGCTGCCGCGCGGTGGACACCAACGGCCTGGTCACCGACGACATCTTCGTCGCCGGGGACATCGCCCGCTTCCCGCACCCGCTCTACCAGTACCAGTTCATGACGCTGGAGCACTGGGGGAACGCGGTCGCGATGGCCGAGATCGCCGCCCACAACATGGTCAGCGACCAGGCGCACCGCTGGCCGCACCTGTCGGTGCCGGTGTTCTGGTCGAGCCAGTTCGGCGTGAACATCAAGTCGGTCGGGGTGCCCACCTTCGCCGACGAGATCGTCATCACCCAGGGCTCGACGTCCGAGCACCGGTTCGTCGCCGTCTACGGCTACCAGGGCCGCGTCACCGCGGCGGTCACCTTCGACCAGGGCATCTGGCTGGAGTTCTACCAGGGCCTGATCGAGCGGGCCGAGCCGTTCCCGCCGTCCTTCCGCCACGTCGACCAGCGTGAGGAGGCGGTCCCCGTACCGGCCGGGGTGCCCGAGCGCCTGGTCGCCACGGCGGGGGCGACCGTCGTGGTGACCGGCCACGACCCGGCCGAACGCCGCGCCTCCCTGCGGCACTGACCGCCCGCCAGCCCGCCCGCACCGACGAGAGCCAAAGGTCATGACCTCACCCAGCGTCTTCGAGCAGATCCTCGACCCCGCGCGCCGCGCCGACCCCTACCCGCTCTTCGACGAGCTGCGCAGGACCCCGGTGGCACGGCAGGCCGACGGCACGTACGTGGTGAGCACGTACCGGGAGATCGTCGCCCTGCTGCACGACCCGCGCATCAGCTCCGACCGCCGCAACCTCGCCGCCGCGCCGCCGCCCGGCGAGCAGGACCGCACGGTCTCGTTCATCGGGCTGGACCCGCCCGAGCACGACCGGCTGCGCCGCCTGACCATGCGCCACTTCGGGCCGCCGCACTCGCCCGGCCTGATCGACGGGCTGCGCCCCGAGATGCTCGCCGTCACCACCAGGCTGATCGACGGGATCGCCGGCAAGCGCCAGGCCGACATCGTGGACGAGGTCGCCTACCCGCTGCCCGTCGCGATGATCTGCCGGGTGCTCGGCGTGCCGGAGGAGGACGAGGCGCAGTTCCACGACTGGGCCGACCAGATCATCGAGACGCTCGGACCGGGGGAGGAGGATCGGGTCGAGCGCGAGCGGCTCCGCCAGGAGAAGGCGCTGGAGCTGCAGCGTTACCTCGGCGGGCTGGCCGAAGTCCGGCGCGGGCAGCCGGGCGAGGACCTGCTGTCCGGGCTGGTCACCTACCACGGCCCGGACGGGACCATGGCGCCGGAGGAGGTCGTCGCGACCGCCGTGCTGCTGCTGATCGCCGGTCACGAGACCACGATCAACCTGATCGCCAACGGCATGCTCACGTTCCTGCGGAACCCGGACCTGCTGGAACGGCTCCGCGCCGATCCCGGCCTGATCATCCCCGCCGTCGAGGAGCTGCTGCGCTACGAGCCGCCCGTACAGCTGGTGTCCTCGCGGATCGCCCTCGCCGACATCACCATCGCGGGCACCACCATCCCGGCCGGCTCGCCCATCGTCCTCGCCCTGGCCGCGGGCAGCCGCGACCCCGCCCACCTGCCCGAGCCCGGCCGGTTCGAGCTCGACCGCCCGCGCAACGAGCACCTGGGCTTCGGCGGCGGCGTCCACTACTGCTTCGGCGCGCCGCTGGCCCGGCTCGAAGCCCAGATCGTGCTGTCCGAGCTGATCCGCAGGCTGCGCAACCCCCGGCTCGTCACCGACCCGCCGCCCTACCGTCCGAGCCCCGTGCTCAGGGGGCCGCGCCACCTGCTGATCGACTATGACGGCGTCGAGGAGGGCTGAGTCCGGGGCGGACCGGGTGGCCGGCGGCATCGTTACGCTGTGACGCGGCCCTCGACACCCGATCCGAGGAGAACCTTGAGCCCCTCCGACGCCCCCGCCCCCCACGGCCTGCAC
>NZ_VCKX01000247.1 GCF_005889725.1 Nonomuraea zeae | reverse complement strand
ACGGTGCCCACCCAGCCCTACCCGGCGGACAAGAACAGGGTGCAGTTCAGCGAGCCGGCGGCCAAGCAGTTCTTCGAGAGCGTGCGCAACGACATCGAGGTCACCGCCACCCCGGCGCCCGGCAGATCGGCCGCGCCCAAGATCGAGAACAGCCAGGTGCGCGTCCAGGTGCTCAACGGCACCACCGAGGGCGGCAAGGCCGCGCTGGTGGCCAGCGAGCTGGCGGCGCAGGGGTTCGTGGTCACCCAGGTCGGCACCGCTCCGGCGGCCGCGGCCACCTCGATCCGCTACGCCAAGAAGGACGCCGCCCAAGGCCCCGCCTACGGTGACGCGGTCGCGGCCCGGCTGTCGAAGGACAAGCGGACCCCGGTGGTGGGCAAGGTCAAGCCGGTCAACTCGCAGCCGTACGAGTCCAAGGTGACCACGGTGCCGGACGGGCCGATCGTCCAGCTCGTCATCGGGGCGGACTGGCCGGGCGTGCGGGTCGTCTCGGCGATCCCCGACTCCCTCAAGGACAAGGTCGTCGACTCCACGACGAACCCCTGCGTGTGATCCCACTCGGGTCCTGACAACCCACGTCCCCTGGGCCCTGCGCGGTCCTGAGTGTGGCGTGGGTCGGGGCGTGGCGTGGGTCTGGGTGTGGTGAGGCCCTGGAACGGCGAGGGTCGCCGGTGCTGTGCGCTGCGGCCGCCGACTGGCCACGCTCCACGTCCTGAGCGACTCGCCGGCAACCCCGCACGCGCCCGCGTCGCACTTGCTCGCGTCGTGGCCGCCCGCGTCGGTCGCGTCCGCGCGGCCCGCGCCCGGGACGGTCGCGCCGGTCTGAGCACGCTCGCGCCTGTCTGAGCACGCTCGTGCCGGGCTGAGCGCGCTCGTGCCGGTTCGAGCACGCTCACGCCGACCCGGATCCGCCCGCGGGTCCACTTCACGCCAGCTTGCGGGTCCGCCTCATGCCCGTATGTGAGTCCGTCCTGCGGGGGTTGGGGAGCATGATCGACTGGTGGCCATGGGGCTGGAGCGGCCGATGTTACGGAGAGTGATTTTAGGGAAACGTGTGAAATTTCCGGACAAGTGGTGGTCGAGTCTGTTAAGAAAGGGCGCGGTCCGAATTCGTACTAGAGAGGTTCCATCGTGGCGCGCGACGAGAACGACAGGCCATACGAGGATGGGCAGGGTAGGTCGTTAAACCCGGAGCTGACGGGTGACGTGCTGTCTCCGCGGTGGAGCACCGACGACACCGACGAGCAGCCCGCCATCCAGGTGGTCGGCAACGAGACCTACATCCTCCCGCCCGACAAGGGCGCGCGCGGCGACGCCGGGCGCGACGTGCTCGGCGACCCGGGCGGGCATGACGTGCTGGGCGGCGACTCCGGCCGGCACGACGTGCTCGGCGACCCCAGAGGCGGGCACAGCGGCGCGCACGACGTGCTCGACGGTCCCAGCGAGTACAGCGGCGGCCACGACGTGCTGGGCAGCCCCAAGGAGGACTACAGCGCCGACTACAGCGCCGACTACGGCGACCCGCACGCCCTGGGCCCCGTCAGCGGCCCGCACGACGTGGTCGGCGAGGACAGCGGCGCCCACCGCCTGGACGACGACCACCCCTACCTGCCGCTCGACCGGAGCTACGGCGCGGGGCACGACGACGACGAGGAGCGGCCGAAGCGCGGCTTCCTCGGCTCGGGGTGGACCGACGACTCCGACGGCTCGCGCGACGGGCACTCGGGCGGCGACCGCGAGGTGCGCCGCCGGACCAGGAAACTGCTGGTCGCGGCGGTCGCGGTCGTCCTGATCGGCGTCGGCGCCGGCTGGATGCTCACCGGCACCTCCTCCGACGACCCGTGCAAGGGCGCCCAGTGCGCCAGCGCGGGCGAGGTGACCTCCCCCTCCGAGTCCGCGGCTCCCGAGGACACGCCGGCGGAGGACGAGTTCCCCGCCGAGCCCACGGATTCGGCCGGCCCCGAGCCCACCGAGTCCGAGTCCGCAAAGCCCGCGCAGCCGACCAGGCAGGCCAGGCCCACGCGGGAGCCCTCCGTACGCCCCACGCCCACGCGCGTCGGCCAGCCGACCACGAAGGCGACCAGCAAGCCCACCCGCTCCTCGCAGTCCCAGGACGACGGGATGCAGGACACCGCCGACAACGAGGGCCAGGACAGCGGCGCCGACAAGCCCGCGAGCCAGCAGCCGGACAGCAAGTCCACCAGCCAGCCCGCGGAGGCGCCCACGACCCAGGCGCCCGCTCCCACGCCGACGCAGGAGGAGCGGAAGGGCCTGTTCGACATCCTGTTCCCCTGGGCCTGAGACGTGCGAGGATGCGGAGCCAGGTGCGCATGACCGCCGATGGTCTGGCACACTGGAAACCGCTTTCCGGGGAGGTCTCGTGGTCACGCTTGAAGACGTCGCCAAGCAGGCGGGCGTCTCGCTCGCGACCGCCTCGCGGGTGCTCAACGGCAGCACCCGCCAGGTGGGCGCGACTTTGCGGGCGCGTGTCGAGCAGGCCGCCGACGAGCTGGGCTACCGCGCCAACATCGCGGCTCAGACGCTGGCCCGCGGGGCCAGCAACGTCATCGGCATCGTCGTCCACGACCTGACCGACCCCTACTTCGCGGCCCTGGCCGACGGGGCGATGCGGGCGGCGGCCACCGAAGGGCTGCTGGTCATGGTGGGCACCACGCATCGCGATCCCGAGCAGGAGATCGCCTACGTGGCCACGCTCAACGCGCAGCGCGTGCGGGCGGTGCTGCTGGTCGGCTCGCGCGTCGCCGACCCGGCCGTCACCGGGCGGCTGCGCGACGAGCTGGCCCGCTACCAGGCCGGCGGCGGCCGGGCGGCCTGCGTGGGCCAGGACCTGCTCGGCGTGGACACGGTCGCGCCCGCCAACAGGGAGGGCGCGGCGGCGCTCGCGCGTTCGCTGGCGGGTCTCGGGCACCGGCGTTTCGCCGTGCTGGCCGGGCCGCCGCATCTGGTGACGGCGGCCGACCGGTGTGCCGGGTTCGCCGGTGCGCTGGAGGAGCTGGGGCTGCCCGCGCCGCGCGTGGTCCACGGGCCGTTCGACCGCGACGGCGGCTACGCGGCCGCCCACCAGATCGGCGACGCGACCTGCGTGTTCGCGGTTAACGACGTGATGGCGGTGGGGGCGCTGGCGGCGTACAGGGAGCGCGGGATCCGGGTGCCCGAAGACGTGTCGGTGGCCGGGTTCGACGACATCGTCACGCTGCGTGATCACGTGCCCGCGCTGACGACCGTGCGGCTGCCGTTGAAGGACATGGGGGCGCGGGCTCTGGAGCTGGCGCTGGGCGAGGCGGAGACGGTGGTGGCCGAGAAGGTCGCCGGCGAGGTCGTGCTGAGAGAGAGCGTACGGAGGATGGCGTGAAGCTGGCGGTCAGCACCCTGGGGATGCCCGGCGAAGGGCTCGGCAGGGCGATCGAGATCGCGGCCGGGCACGGTTGCCACGGCCTGGAGCTGCGCCTGCATCCGGACACCGGGGTGCATGCCGGGCTCGGCCCCGAGGAGCGGCGCTCCGTGCGCGAGCGGGTGGAGCAGGCCGGGCTGGAGATCGCCGCGCTGGCGGGATATGTCGGCATTTGTGAGCCGGGCCCCGACGAGCAGGTCGTCGAGGCGCTGCTCACCGACCTGCGCCTGGCCGCCGACCTGGGCGCCCCCGCGGTGCGGGTGTTCCCGCGCGGCGAGGACCCGGCCGTCGGCGCGCGCCGGCTCAAAGCGGTCTCCGGTACGGCCGCCGCCCTCGGCCGCCGCGTGCTCGTCGAGACGCACGACAGCATGGCCACCGGCGCGGCCGTGGCCGGGCTGCTGGCCGAGGCGGGCTGCCCCGAGACCACGGGCGCGATCTGGGACCTGCTGCACCCGTGGCGGCACGGCGAGTCCCCGGCCGCCACGCTCGCCGCGCTCGGGTCGCACCTGGCCTACGTCCAGGTCAAGGACGCCGTCTCGGCCCAGGACACCACGCCGGTGCCCATGGGGACGGGGTCGGTGCCGCTGGCGGAGGCCGGCGAGCTGCTGCGCCGGACGGGCTACGACGGATGGGTCTCGCTGGAGTGGGAGCGCACGTGGTATCCGCAGGTCGCCCCCGTCGAGGAGATCCTGCCGGGAGCGGCTGACTGGGTGCGGCGTTTCACCGCTTAGATGGGGGGATGTCCCCATTGAGAAACAAAGTGCTCGTCGTCGGCATGGACGGCCTGCGGTTCGACCGGCTGCTGGCCGTGGGCCCGCCCGTGCTGGCCGCTCTGATGTCCTCCGGCGCGTACGGCACCAGCGAGCTCCCCTACGGCGAGGCCGGAACACCCCGTACGGAGTCGCCGGGCGAGGTCGTCCCCAAGTCCCCCGAGCCGGGGGACGGCGGCCGGGTGATCAGGTCGCGTACGGACTCCGGCCCGGGCTGGTGCTCGATCGCGACCGGCGCCTGGCCCGACAAGCACGGCGTCGTGGACAACGGCTTCGCCGCACCCCAGTTCACGAAATTTCCGGACTTCTTGACTCGGGCGAAGACCGCCCGCCCCGAGCTGACGACCTCGGCGTTCTTCTCCTGGGCGGCGCTGGACGAGCACGGCGCCTTCAGCCACGCGATCGACCACAAGCTCGCGCTGGACGGCTACGCGCTCGGCTGGGCCGCCGCCGACGAGCAGGTCGCCGAGACCGCCGAGCGGCACCTCGCCGAGGACGACCCGGACGCGGTGTTCGTGTACCTGGGCGACACCGACGAGGTGGCCCACGACCTCGGCCCGCTCTGCCCCGAGTACACCGCCGCGCTCCAGGCCCAGGACGCCTACCTGGGCCGCCTGCTCGACGCCGTGCGCGGGCGGGCCGCCTATCCGGGCGAGCGCTGGACGGTGCTGGTCACGACCGATCACGGGCACGTGGACGACGGCGGTCACGGCGGCACGTCCGGCGAGGAGCGCACGGTGTTCGTGATCGCGAACCGGCTGGGCGAGGACCTGGGCGGCCGGTCGCTCTCCGCGCCCCGGCTGGTGGACGTGGGCCCGACGGCGCTGGCCTGGCTCGGCGTGCCGATCGACCCCGCCTGGGACCTGGACGGCGTGCCCCTGGAGTGGTGACGTCGTTCATCAAGTGTTGAATTTTGCCGCCGTACGCGTGAGACTTTCTCCAGTGGATGAACGGCGGGGGTGCATTCGATGAAGACGGCGCTCGACTTCTCCGAGATCGACGCGAGCATGCTCGCCGAGACCGGCGGCAAGGCCGCCAACCTCGGCGAGCTGACCCGGGCGGGGCTGCCCGTCCCGCCCGGCTGGGTGCTGACCACGGAGGCGTACCGGCAGGTCGCGACCGGGCTGGAGACGAGCGGCGACGGCCTGGCCGAGCGGGCGCGCCGGCACCTGCTCCAGGCGCCGGTGCCGGAGGCCGTCCACGAGACGATCGTGACGTCCTACGCCGCGCTCGGCGACGACGTGCCCGTGGCGGTGCGCTCCTCGGCCACGGCCGAGGACCTGCCGTTCGCCAGCTTCGCCGGGCAGCAGGACACCTATCTCAACGTGGTGGGCGCGCAGGCCGTGGTCGAGGCCGTCCGCCGGTGCTGGGCCTCGCTCTGGACCGACCGCGCGGTGGCCTACCGCGAGTCCAACGGCATCGACCACGCCTCGGTCCGGCTCGCGGTGGTCGTCCAGGTCATGGTGGACGCGCAGGTGGCCGGCGTGATGTTCACCGCGAACCCGGTGACGGGGCGGCGGCGCGAGGCCGTCATCGACGCCAGCCCCGGGCTCGGCGAGGCCGTCGTCTCCGGCGCCGTGAACCCCGACCGCTTCGTCGTCTCCGGCGGAGAGGTCATCGAACGCCGCGCCGGGGACAAGCACCTGGCCATCCGCGCGCTGCCGGGCGGCGGCACGGAACGCGTGGAAAGCGTGGAAAGCGCGGGTGACGACGGCTTCTGCCTGACCGACGCCCAGGTGCGCGAGCTGGCCGAGCTCGGCACCCGCGTCGAGGACCACTACGGCGCGCCCCAGGACACCGAGTGGGCCATCGACGCGGACGGGCGGCTCTGGCTCACCCAGGCCAGACCGATCACCACCCTCTATCCGCTGCCCGACGCCACCCGGCCGGGCCTGCGGGTGTACTTCTCGCTCAACGTCGTCCAGGGCGTCATGGGGCCGCTCACGCCGCTCGGACGATCGGCGCTCAGGCTGGTCAGCGCCGGGGGCGCGAGCCTGTTCGGCTACGGTCCCGCCGAGCCGCTCGACGGCGCGCCCTTCCTGTCCGAGTCGGGGCAGCGCCTGTGGATCGACCTCACCACCGCCGTACGCAGCCGCGCGGGCCGGGTCATCCTCCCGCGCATGCTCACCCTGGGCGAGGCCCGCACCGCCCCCATCTTCGACCGGCTGGTGCAGGACCCGCGGCTGTCCCTCGTCCACACCTCCCGCCGCCCGGTCCTGCGCGCCCTGCGCCGCTTCGCCGCCCGCATCCACGCGCCGTCCCGGGTACTGCTGGCGCTGACCAGGCCGCCCAAGGCCCTGGCGCACGCGGCCCGCGTCGGCGAGCGGCTCGACGAGCGCCTGCGGCTGCCGGACAACGTCACCCCCGCCCAGCGCCTGGACCACGCGGAGCGCGTCCTGGCCGGCACCTTCCCGGCCATCATCTCGATCATGCCCATCGTGATCACCGGCTACGGCCTGTACGGCCTGGCCGCCAAGCTGGCCGGCGTGCCGATGAACGACCTGCTGGACGTCCTGCGCAGCGTCCCGCACAACCCGACCACGGAGATGGACCTGGAGCTGTGGGACCTGGCCACCCGCATCGAGGCGGAGCCGTTCCGCAGCGGGCCGGTGGCCGAGCTGGTGCGCCGCTACCGGGCGGGAGAGCTCCCGCCCGCCGCGCAGCAGGGGGTCGCCGCGTTCCTGGACAAGTACGGACACCGCGGCGTCGCGGAGATCGACATGGGCCTCCCGCGCTGGTCGGAGGACCCCGCGCACATCCTCGGCGTGCTCGCCAACTACCTGCGCATGGACGGCGGGGCCGAGCTGGCACCCGCCGCGCTGTTCGCCAAGGGCACGGAGGAGGCGCGGGCCGCGGTCGCGCACGTGGTGGCGCAGGCCAGGCGGAAGGGCCGCTGGCGGGCGGCCGTCGTCCGGTTCGGGCTGGGGCGCACGCGGACGTACGCGGGGCTGCGCGAGCTGCCCAAGTTCTACGCGGTCAAGACGCTCGCGGCGATCCGGCGCAGCCTGCTCGTGGCCGGCGAGCACCTGGTGGGGCTGGGCGTGATCGACTCGCCGGAGGACGTGGCCTGGCTGGACCTCGCCGAGATCAGGGCGGCACTGGACGGGGGCGACCTGCGCGAGCGGGTGGCGCGGCGGCGGGCGGCGTACGAGCAGGAGGCGCGCCGCAGGCACGTGCCCCGGGTGCTGCTCTCGGACGGCACCGAGCCGGAGGCGCTCGCGCAGAGCGCCGAGGAGGGCGCGCTGACCGGCACGGCCGCCTCGGCGGGCACCGTCACCGGCGTGGCCAGGGTGGTGCTCGACCCGATCGGCGCCCACCTGGAGCCGGGCGAGATCCTGGTCTGCCCGTCGACGGATCCGGGCTGGACGCCGCTGTTCCTGACGGCGGGCGGGCTGGTGATGGAGATGGGCGGTGCGATGTCGCACGGCGCGGTCGTGGCCAGGGAGTACGGCATCCCGGCCGTCGTCGGCGTCCCCGACGCCACCCACCGCATCGCCACCGGCCAGGAGATCACGGTGAACGGCGCGGCGGGCACGGTGACGCTGCCGGAGTGAGGGCACGTACGACCTGACCGGCGCCGGCCCCCATCCTCCGGAAGAAGGATGCCGCGCGCGCGATCGGGTGATGCCGGGCGAGCCCGCGTCCGGCCAGGCTCGGAGCATGATGGTGATCGAGGTCGAGGACCTCCGCAAGAGTTACGGGCACAACCGGGCGGTGGACGGCGTGTCGTTCGCGGTGGCGAAGGGCGAGACGTTCGGCCTGCTGGGGCACAACGGCGCGGGCAAGACCACGACGGTCGAGTGCCTGATCGGGCTGCGCAGGCCGGACTCGGGCGCGGTGCGCGTGCTGGGCGCCGACCCCGCCCGTCACCGCCGCCGCCTGGCCCGGCGGGTGGGCGTGCAGCTGCAGGAGAGCGAGCTGCCCGACCGGCTCAAGGTGGCCGAGGCGATGAGCCTGTTCGCGGCGTTCCACGACGACCCCGACGACTGGCGAGAGGTGCTGCGGCGCTGGGGGCTCGGGCTCATCTGGAACAAGGCGTACGGCGATCTGTCCGGTGGGCAGAAGCAGCGGCTCAAGCTCGCGCTCGCCCTGGTCGGCCGGCCGGAGCTGGTGGTGCTCGACGAGCTCACCACCGGGCTGGACCCGGTCGCCCGCCGCGAGACCTGGACGCTCATCGGCGATCTCAAGGCGTCCGGCACCACGGCGCTGGTGGTCAGCCACTTCATGGACGAGGCCGAGGAGCTGTGCGACCGGGTCGCCGTGCTCAGCAGGGGCCGGGTGATCGCGCTCGGCACCCCGCGCGAGCTGGTCGCCGGCACCGGCGCCGGCTCCTTGGCGGAGGCGTACCTGGCGCTGATGGGTGCGGGGCGATGAGGGGGTTCTGGCGGCTGTCGGTGACGGAGCTGAGGCTGCTGGGCCGGGATCCGGGCAGCCTGTTCTTCATGATCGCCTTCCCGGCCCTGCTCCTCGTGCTGAACGGCGCCAACGCGCGGCCCGAGCGGTTCGTGCCGGGCTATCTGGCCATGATCGTGGCCATCGGCGGGCTCTCCGCGCTGCCGGGGGTCGTGGCGACGTACCGGGAACGGAAGGTGCTGCGCCGCCTGGCGGTCACCCCGATCTCGCCGTTCGCCGTGCTCGCCGCGCAGGTCGCGGCCCAGTTCCTGATGGCGCTCGCGGGGGCCGCCGTCGTGATCGCGGTCGGGGCGCTCGGGCTGGGGATGCGGGCGCCCGCGCATCCGGGCCCGCTGGCGCTGGCGTTCGTGCTCAGCGTGCTGATGTGCTGCGCCGCCGGCTTCGTGATCGCGGCACTCGCGCCGCGCGCGCGGACGGCCGACCTGCTCGGCTTGCTGGTCATGTTCCCGATGATCTTCCTGGCCGGGGCCGCCGTCCCCGGGGACTGGCTGCCGGGGGAGCTGCGCGAGCTGGGCGAGCACATGCCGCTCACCCAGGCGGTGATCGCGATGCGGGAGAGCTGGTCCGGCACTCCGACATTAACCCCGTTTCTGCTACTTTCCGGGATAATCGTCCTCGGCACTGCCGTGGCGGCCGCGCTGTTCCGCTGGGAGTGATCGGACAATGGTCGAAGCAGGCTGGATCAGGGCCTTCCACCTGCTGTTCTACACCTGCCTGGCGGTCGCGGCGGTGATCGCGGCGGCCGAGGGCGGGCCTGACCCGGCCGAGCTCGCGATCACCGCGCTGATGGCCGGCTGGTACGCCTTCTTCGTCGTCCGCAGGCCCGCCCTGCTCGAACGCCTCAACCCCATGGCCGCTCACCTCCTGGTGCTGATCGCCCTGTACTGCGTGCTGGTCAGGATGGAGTCCGCGTACGAGATCGCGCTGTGGGGCCTGATCGCGCTCCCGTACGTGCTGCTGCCGGAACGCTGGGGGTACGCGGGCGCCGTGGTGCTGGTGCTCGCGGCGTCGGTCGCGAGCGGGCTCATCGAGGCGCTCCCCGGCGAGCCCGCCCTCCTGGGCACCTTCGTGGGCAACACGCTGCTGTCGCTCGTCGTGGGGCTGTTCGCCCGGAATCTCGTCCGGCACAGCGAGCAGAGCAGGGCGATGGGCGTGCTGGAGGAGCGTACGCGACTGGCGGGCGAGATCCACGACACGCTCGCCCAGGGCTTCAGCGGGATCGTCGCCCAGCTGGAGGCGGCCGAGCAGGCCACCGGCGACCCGGAAGCAGTACGCGAGCGGATCTCGCTGGCCAAGCGGCTGGCCCGCGACAGCCTCGACGAGGCCAGGCGGTCGGTGGCGGCCCTGCGGCCCGAGCCGCTGGAGCGGGCCTCGCTGCACGCGGCGCTGGCCGCCGTGGCCGAGCGCTGGACCGCCGCCACCGGCGTGCCCGTGGCCGTCTCGGTGGACGGCCCGCCGCGCCCGCTGGCGCCGGAGCTGGAGACGACCCTGCTGCGCGCGGCCCAGGAAGGGCTGGCGAACGTGGCCAGGCACGCGCGGGCCGGCCGGGCGGCGCTGACGCTGTCGTACATGGACGACGAGGTCACGCTGGACGTGCTCGACGACGGGACGGGCTTCGACCCGGCCGCGCCGGGCGGCGGCTACGGGCTGGTCGCGATGCGCGAGCGCGCCACGAGGGCGGGAGGTACGGTGACCGTGGAGTCCACGCCGGGGGAAGGGACCGCGTTGTGCGTGAGCATCCCCTGCGGCTGATGATCGTCGATGACCACCCGGTGGTGCGTGACGGGCTGCGCGGCATGTTCCACGGCGTGGCCGACATCGAGGTGGTGGCCGAGGCGGGCGACGGGCACGAGGCGCTCGCGCGGGCCCGCGCCGAGCGGCCCGACGTGATCCTGATGGACCTGCGCATGCCGGGGCTCGACGGGGTCGGGGCCATCGAGCGGCTGCGGGCCGAGCATCCGGAGATCCGGGTCGTCGTGCTGACCACGTACGACACCGGCGCGGACGTGTCGCAGGCGCTGGCCGCCGGGGTCGCCGGCTACCTGCTGAAGGACGCGCCGCGCGAGGAGCTCCAGGCCGCCGTGCGCACGGCCGCGGCGGGCGGCCGGGTCCTGGCCCAGCGGATCACGTCCCAGCTCATGGCCGGCTTGGGCCCGAGGAGCGCGACGGCGCCCAGCCCGCGGGAGCTGGAAGTGCTCAGGCTCATCGCGCGCGGGGCGGCCAACAAGGAGGTCGCGAGGGCCCTGCTCATCAGCGAGACCACCGTGAAGACCCACCTCAAGCACGTCTTCGCCAAGCTGGGCGTGGACAACCGCGCGGCCGCCGTGGTGGCCGCGATGGAGCGGCGGCTCATCTGACGCCGCCGCCCACCACGCGGCTGCTCACCATGCCGCTGCTCACCATGCCGCTGCTCACCATGCCGCCGCTCACCATGCCGCCGCTCACCACGCGGCTGCCCACCACGCGGCCGCTCGCCCCGCGAGCCGCTCGTCCGGTGGGTCGCCGCCGCTTCTCGCCCGTCAGCCGG
Source organism: Nonomuraea zeae (assembly GCF_005889725.1). Taxonomy (GTDB): domain Bacteria; phylum Actinomycetota; class Actinomycetes; order Streptosporangiales; family Streptosporangiaceae; genus Nonomuraea; species Nonomuraea zeae. The sequence continues at coordinate 7,138 of NZ_VCKX01000247.1, read as the reverse complement.
TGGCGAGGACCAGCTCCTCGTAACGGGTCTTCATCGTGGCGACCACCTCGTCGGGATCGGCGGCCCAGATCTCGGCGTTGAAGATCTCCACCTCGACGTCCCCGGTGTATCCGGCGGCCCGCACGGCCCGCGTGATCGGCGTGAAGTCGATCACGCCGTCACCCATCATGCCCCGCCCGAGCAGCACGTCCGCCGGCAGCGGGTGCAGGTAGTCGCACACCTGGTACGACGCGATCCTGCGCCCGGCCCGCGCGACGTCCTCGAACAACCGCGGGTCCCACCACACGTGGAACGTGTCGACCACCACGCCCACCTGCTCCTCCGGATGGGCCAGGCTCAGGTCGAGCGCCTGGCCCAGGGTGGACAGCACCGCGCGGTCCGGGCAGTAGATCGGGTGCAGCGGCTCCAGGGCCAGCTTGACCCCCCGTTCCCCGGCGTACGGCGCCAGCTCCGCCAGCGCCTCGGCCACCCGCTCGCGCGCCCCGGCCAGATCGCGGGAGAATCCGGCCGCGGGCAGCGGCTCGCCGGGCTGCGCGCCGGGCAGCCCGCCGACCACCATCACCAGGCACGCCGCGGACAGCTCCGCCGCCTCGTCGATGGCCCGCCGGTTGCTCTCCAGCGCCTGCGCGAAGGCCCTGCGGCCGTCCTCGCCGGGCAGCCCGCCGGCCGTCAGGAACCCGCCGCGGCACAGCGACGACACCCGCAGCCCGGCCTCGCGCACCAGCTTGACGCTCTGCGCGAGCCCCTGCTCGGCGACCTTCTCCCGCCACAGCCCGACCGCCTCCAGGCCGTGCCGCACGCACCCGTCCACGGCCTCGGCCACGGACCAGCGCCTGGTCGTCCACTGGTTCAGTGCCAGGCTCACAGTCCGTTCACCGCCAGCAGCGCCGTCATGCGGCGCACGGCCAGCTCCTGGTCGGCCAGCAGCCCGGCCTGGTCGGCCAGGCGGAACACCTCCGACAGGTGGACCAGCGAGCGCGCCGACTGGGCGCCGTTCACCATGGAGAACGCGTCCTGGTGGCCGTTCAGCCAGGCCAGGAAGACGATGCCGGTCTTGTAGTTGTACGTCGGCGTCTCGAAGATCTTCCTGGACAGCGGGACGGTCGGGGCGAGGATGTCGTCGTAGGCGGCCATCAGCCGCGCACGGGCCTCGTCGTCGGCGGCGGCCTCGGCCGCGTCCAGCGCCTGGAGCGCCGCCGCCGCGGCCGGGGCGATGGCGTCGAAGATGCCGAGCAGCGCGTGCGAGCCCGACTTGATCAGCGACGGGTAGTTGAAGTCGTCGCCGGTGTAGAGCTTGACGCCGGCGGGCAGCGCCGCCCGCAGCCCCACCTCGTGCTCCTCGTCCAGCAGCGACACCTTGACGCCGTCCACCATCGCGGCGTGCGCGTGGATCAGCTCCAGGAACGACTCCGTCGCCGCGGCCACGTCGCGCGAGCCCCAGTAGCCGGCCAGCTGCGGGTCGAACATCTCGCCCAGCCAGTGCAGGATCACCGGCCGCTCGGTCAGGCCGAACAGCTTGCCGTACACCTGGTGGTAGTCCTGCGGCCCCGAGGCCACCCGGGCGAGCTGGCGGGAGGCCATGACGATCACGCCGGCACCGGTCGCCTGGACGGTCTCGATCTGCTCGGCGTACGCGGCCGTGATCGTGTGCAGGTTGGCGGCGTCCGGCGCGTGGTCGGTGCCCGCGCCGCAGGCCACCAGCGTCGCCGGGTCGCCGAGCGTGGCGGCCTCCGCCGCGCTGCGCCGGATGAGCTCCTTGGTCGCCGCCCAGTCCAGGCCCATGTTGCGCTGGGCGGTGTCCATGGCGTCGGCCACGCGCAGGCCGTGCGACCACAGATGGCGGCGGAAGCGGAGTGTGGCGTCCCAGTCGACCGCGGCGGGGGAGCCGGGCGTGTTGTCGCCGAGCGGGTCGGCCACCACGTGGGCGGCCGCGTAGACGACGCGGCCGGCGGCCGGGGTCCCGGTCACCGGCCACGTGGCCGGCTCGCGCAGCGTGTACGCCCCGCCGGGCAGGTCGATCCTCACAGCTGCGGCACCTCGATCCTGCGGCCCTCGGCGGACGAGCGCAGGCCCAGCTCGGCGAGCTGGACACCGCGGGCGCCCGAGGCGAAGTCGTTCGGGAACGGCGCGTCCTCCAGCACGTGCCGGATGAAGCCTTCCCACTGGATCTTGAATCCGTTGTCGAACTCGGCGTTGTCCGGCACTTCCTGCCAGCCGTCGCGGAAGCGCGCCGTGGCGGGCAGGTCGGGGTTCCAGACCGGCTTCGGAGTGGCCGAGCGGTGCTGCGCGCGGCAGTTGCGCAGGCCGGCCACGGCGCTGCCGTGCGTGCCGTCCACCTGGAACTCGACCAGTTCGTCGCGGTTCACGCGAACCGTCCAGGACGAGTTGATCTGAGCGACGATGCCGCCCTCAAGCTCGAAGATCCCGTACGCGGCGTCGTCGGCGGTGGCCTGGTACGTATGACCCTGCTCGTCCACCCGCGCGGGGACATGCGTCACGGCGCGGGCGTAGACCGACTCCACCCGGCCGAACAGGTTCTCCATCACGTAGTGCCAGTGCGGGAACATGTCGAGCACGATGCCGCCGCCGTCCTCGGACCGGTAGTTCCACGACGGGCGCTGCGCCTCCTGCCAGTCGCCCTCGAACACCCAGTAGCCGAACTCCCCGCGCACCGACAGGATCCGGCCGAAGAAGCCGCCGTCGATCAGCCGCTTCAGCTTCAGCAGGCCGGGCAGGAAGAGCTTGTCCTGCACGACGCCGTTCTTGACGCCCTTGGCCGTGGCGGCCTCGGCCAGCGCGATCGCCTCCTGCGTCGACTCTGCCGTCGGCTTCTCCGCGTAGATGTGCTTGCCCGCCTCGATGGCCTTCAGCACGGCCTTGACCCGCGCGCTGGTGACCTGGGCGTCGAAGTAGATCAGGTTGTCGTCGTCGGCGAGCGCCGAGTCCAGCTCCGTGGTGAAATCCGATATGTCATGCTTCGCCGCAATGTCTGCAAGTTTGTCGGCATTCCGCCCGACCAGCACGGGCTTGAGCTTGACCTTGCTGCCGTCCGAGAGCGTCACACCGCCCTGCTCGTTGATGGCCAGAACGGAACGGACGAGGTGCTGGCGGTAGCCCATCCGTCCGGTGACGCCGTTCATCACGACGCCGATGGTGCGCACGCTCATGGGAATCCCTTCAGGACAAACGTGGGGAAAGCGCTTTCCCGAACCGTACGGCCGGGCCACCGAGGGCGTCAAGTGGCGCGGCCCGTCAAGGTGCGGCCGAAATGCGGAAAACCGCAGCTCGCGGCCGTCGGGTCCGGTGCCTCAGCAGGGCGGGGCACCGGCCCGGCGGCCGCCGGGCTCAGAGCTCGCCGCGGTTCTCCAGCCTGGACAGGGCCTTGGCGATGGGCTGGGCGGTGAGAGCGAGCTGCCAGCGGCGGGCGCCGAGGTCGCGCAGCCGGTCCGTCACGCTCTCGTCGCTGATCTCGGCCGGCGGCTCCCACGTCAGCCGGCGTACGGCGTCGGGCTGGAGCAGGTTCTCCGTCGGCATGTGGTGCTCGTCGGCCAGCGCGGCGACCACGGCGCGGGCCGCGGCCAGCCGCTTGGCGGCGGCCGGGTCGCGGTCGGCCCAGCGGTTGGGCGGCGGCGGCCCGTCGCCCGGCGTGCTGGGCTGCGGGAGCTGGCTGTCGGGCAGCCCGCGCGCCTTGGCGACCGCGTCGAGCCAGTCGCTCATGTGCCGGCGCGCGCTTCGCCCGGTGAAAGCCGATATTTCGGTCAATGCCTTCTTGGTACGCGGACCTTCGAGCGCCGCCGTCACGATCGCGGTGTCGGGCAGCACCCGGCCGGGCGCGAGATCGGACTCGCGGGCGATCCGGTCGCGCATGGTCCACAGCTCGCGCACGATGGCCAGGGCCCGCACGCTGCGTACTTTGTGGATGCCCGACGTGCGCCGCCACGGGTCGGAGCGCGGCGTCGGCGGCGGGGTGTCGAGCACGGCGGCGAACTCCTCGCGCGCCCACTCCAGCTTCCCGCTCTCGGCCAGCTCATGGTGCAGCACGTCACGCAGCTCGACCAGCACCTCGACGTCGAGGGCGGCGTACCGCAGCCAGTCTTCGGGCAGCGGCCTGGTGGACCAGTCGGCGGCCGAGTGACCCTTCTCCAGGCGCAGCCCGAGCACGGTCTCGACCATCGTGCCGAGCCCCACCCGCTCGTAGCCGAGCAACCGGCCGGCCAGCTCGGTGTCGAACATCTCCCGTGGCCGGAACCCGACCTCCATCAGGCACGGCAGGTCCTGCGAAGCGGCGTGCAGGACGATCTCCGCGCCGGACACGGCCGCGTCGAGCGCGGACAGGTCGGGGCAGCCGACCGGGTCGATCAACGCGGTGCCGGACCCGGCCCGGCGCAGCTGCACCAGGTAGGCGCGGTTGCCGTAGCGGTAGCCCGACGCGCGCTCGGCGTCGACCGCGACGGGGCCGCTGCCCGCGGCGAAGCGCTCGACGACCTCGGCCAGGCCGGCCTCGTCCGCCACGACCGGCGGAATGCCCTCGCGGGGCTCGAGCAGCGGCTCGACTGTGCGTTCTTCTGTCATGAGTTCACCGGCCTCATGACGCTGGTGCTGTCTTGACTGGTGCCCTCACTTCGTTCGGTCACTCTCCGGATCATCACGTCGGCGGGGCAGCGCGGCCACGTCGGGCGGGAGCGGCGGGATCCCCGCCGCCAGGCACATGAGGTCGCACCAGGCGGCGACATGGCCGGAGAGATCCTCCTGGGCGGGTGACCAGGACGCCCGCAGCTCTAGCTCGGTAGTGACCGGATCGTCGGCTTTGTTGCCAAACCCCTCGGAAACGGCTCTTGTCACGGTACCGCCAGCGGCGGAGTAATCGGCTTGATGCGCCTCGAGAGCTTCGGTCAGCCAGCTCCATACGACGGGCCCGAGCAGCGGGTCGGAGGTGATCTCCGGCTCCATGTCGGCCCGGACGTAGGCGACCAGCCGGAACGGGCCCTCCCAGCCGCGCTGGCCGTCGGGGTCGTAGAGCAGGATCAGCCGGCCGACCGCGAGCTCGTCGTCGTCGCGGTAGACCGACGCGCCGATGGCGGCCGAGTAGGGGGCCAGCCGCTGCGGCGCGGGCAGGTCCTCAAGCTCGATCTCCGGCCTGACCTCGGCCAGCCGCAGGCTCTCCGCCGCACGCGTGAACGCGGGCGGGGCAGGCGGCTGGTCACCGAGTGTCATAGACGAAGCGTAGGTCGAGGATGGGCGGAAGGGGACCACGGGGGTGCTCATCCTTCGTGATCAAGCCGCTGCCGTAACCAGCTGGCGAACCGGGCGGGTGGACTCGGCCCAGGCGAGCACGATCGCATGGCCGCACTCGACGCAGGCCCACTCCGGGCACTGGCCCGGCTCGTGCCCGTCGAAGCACGGCGGTTGCTCGAACGGCCGCTCACCGGCGCAGTCAGCGCAGCGCTCACTGCGGCGCTCTGGGGAACTCCACAACGCGGTCATCGCACGAGTCATCGCACCGGGGCCTTTCTTCGGGTCGTGGCTCCGACGTTGGCACGAGCCGATGACAATTCCCCGCAACGCGCTCGGCGTGTCCCGAAAGTGGTCGCTGAATCGATGCCGCGCGGTGGCTTGGCGAACATTTGGTCCAGTCGAGACCGGCTCTCTGGTCGGCCATGGGGTGTGTTCGACCCGTGTGCGACGCCGATGCCGAGCAGACCGGTAAACCTTCATCTGGCTATCTGATCATGATTTGGGGCGGCCAATGCATGTTTTTCCGACACCTCGCCCGGTTGACCGACCGGAACGGTGACGCCCCGTACGTGCCCAACTGCCGGAAATCCGGGTGCCCCCACCTGCTCCTCTGCTGGCCCAGGGCCGGGACCGGCACCGGTGCATGGCACTCTTGTCAGGTGAACCTCGCCGACTCAGCCTTCCTGCGCGCATGCCGCCGCGAGCCCGTCCCGCACACCCCGGTCTGGTACATGCGCCAAGCCGGGCGGTCGCTGCCGGAATACCTCAAGGTCCGCGAGGGCGTGCCGATGCTCACCGCGTGCGCCACGCCCGACCTGATCGTCGAGATCACCATGCAGCCGGTCCGCCGCTACGGCGTGGACGCGGCCATCTTCTTCAGTGACATCGTGGTCCCGCTCAAGGCCATCGGCGTCGACCTCGACATCAAGCCCGGCGTCGGCCCCGTCGTCGCCGACCCGATCCGCGACGCCAAGGGGCTGGCGGCGCTGCGCCCGCTGGAGCCGGACGACGTCTCCTACGTCACCGAGGCCATCCGGGCGCTGACCGGCGAGCTGGGCGGCACGCCGCTGATCGGCTTCGCGGGCGCGCCGTTCACGCTCGGGTCCTACCTGATCGAGGGCGGCCCGTCGAAGAACCACGACAAGACCAAGGCCATGATGTACGGCGCTCCCGAGCTGTGGCACGCGCTGATGGAGCGCCTGTCCGGCATCGTCCTGGAGCACCTGCGCCTCCAGATCGCGGCGGGCGCCTCGGCCGTGCAGCTCTTCGACTCCTGGGTGGGCGCGGTGCCCGCGGAGGACTACCGGGAGTTCATCCTGCCGCACACCCGCCGGATCTTCGAGGGGATCGAGGGCGTGCCGCGCATCCACTTCGGGGTCGGCACCGGCGAGCTGCTCGGCGTGCTGGGCGAGGCCGGGGCCGATGTCGTGGGCGTCGACTGGCGGGTGCCGCTCGACGAGGCGGCCCGCCGGGTCGGCCCCGGCAAGGCGCTCCAGGGCAACCTCGACCCGGCCCTGCTGCTGGCGCCGTGGGAGGTGGTCGAGCGCAAGGCCCGCGACGTGCTGCGCCGGGGGCGGGCGGCCGAGGGGCACGTGTTCAACCTCGGGCACGGCGTGCTGCCCTCGACCGACCCCGACCAGCTCAAGCGCCTGACGGACCTCGTGCACGAGGCGGGCCGCCCCGCCGCCTGACCGGGCCTGATGACCGGGCCTGATGACCGGGCCTGATGACCGGGCCTGATGACCGGGCCTGATGACCGGGCCCTGACGATCGGGCCCGGTCCGGGCTTCGCGTCCGGCGACCGTGGTCAGGCGGTTTCCGAGCTGCGGCCAGACGGTATCCGGGCCGTGGTCAGGCGGCTGTCTCTTATAAACATCTCCGAGCCCACGAGACCCTAAGACAC
>NZ_VCKX01000246.1 GCF_005889725.1 Nonomuraea zeae | reverse complement strand
CGGACAGGATCTTGGCCAGGGTGGTCTTGCCCGAGCCGTTCTCGCCGACGAACGCGATCACCTCGCCCTGCCGGATCTCGATCGACACGTCACGCAGCGCGGGCTCCTCGGCGCCGGGGTAGGTGAAGGAGATGTCCTCGGCGGTGATCCGCCGGAAGCCCGCCGGCATCCCGGCGGGCCGCGCCCGGGTCAGCCGGCGCTCGGCGTCGGCGCAGAACTCCAGGAAGTCGGTGAAGTAGAGGCCCTCTTCGTAGAGGCGGTTGGTGGCGTACATCAGGTTGCCCAGGGACGACTGGCCCGACCTGATCGCCAGGACGGCGGTGCCCGCCACGGCCAGGGGGATCGCGGCCACCGCGAGGAGGACGCCGAGCGCGACGTAGACCAGGGCCGCGCCGAGCCCGCCCAGGGCCTCGCCGACCAGCCGGGCGAAGGTCTGCCGCTTGGCCAGCGAGAGCATGACGTCCTGCTCGGCCCTGGCGACCGCGTCGTACATGCGCAGCAGGAAGCCGCGCATCGTGAACGAGCGCACCTCCGCCGCCGACTCGCGGTTGGCCAGCAGCTCGGCGATGATCCACTTGCGGCGGTTGGCGGGGATGAGGGCGTAGAGGGTGGTGTAGCGCATGCGCGCGCTGCGCACCATGGCCCAGGCGTCGGGGAGCACCGCGAGCAGCAGGAGCGGGAGCAGCACCGGGTGCAGCACGCCGAGCACGCCCGCCACCGCGGCCAGGCCGACGCCGGCCGTGAGCACGTCGATGGCGGCGGTCACCACGGAGTCGGCCATCGCCACGCCGCGCAGCCTGGCCCGCTGCAACGCGTCGTGGAACTCGGGATCGTCGTAGGAGACCAGGTCCACCTGGCTGGTCAGGCCGTAGAGGCGCTCCTCGGTCAGCCGGCTGACCTGGGGGTCGAGCCGCGCCTGGGCCCAGCCCGCGCCCGCCTGCATCGCGGTGCGCAGCGTCGCCGCCACGCCGACCAGGGCCAGGCTGGGCAGCGCGGCCAGCACGCGGTCGGGCGTCGGCCCCTCGCTGAACAGCGCGGTCAGCACGCCGGTGGTGGCCAGCAGCCCGAACGCGGTGAACACCCCGCCGAGCAGGTTGAGCGTGACCGTGGCCACGGTGTCGCGCGGGCTGGCCCGCCAGGCCATGCGCATCGCCTGGCGCACGAGGGCGGGCAGCCGCCTGGCGATCGTCAGGAAGCCGACCTCGGCCAGCTTTTCCGTGTGGGCGTGCCAGTCGGAGAAGGAGATCTCCCCGAGCTCGAGCGGCTCATCGGCCATGTCTTGAGTGTGCACAAGGGCACTGACAGTTCTCCACCGTTTAAGTCTGGGCGCATGGCGTAGTTGATGACACACTCACAGTGATGCTGCGATCTGCCGACTTCAGCAACCTGCCGGCCGAGCCGAACACGTTCGTGGGCCGGGAATCCGATGTGGATGAGCTCGTCCACCTGTTGCGCGTCTCGCGCGCCGTGACCCTCTGCGGGGCCGGCGGCATCGGCAAGACCCGGCTGGCCGTACGCCTGGCCGCCAGGCTTGCCTCCGGCCATCCGGGCGGCGTGTGGCTGATCGAGCTGGCCGACCTGGACAAGGGCGAGCTCAGAGAGCACGTCGCCGCCGCGCTCGGCATCGCGGGCGATCTGGCCGAGACGATCGGCGGCCGGCGTGCGCTGCTCGTGCTCGACAACTGCGAGCCCGTGATCGGCGAGTGCGCGGAGCTGTGCCGCGACCTGCTCGGCGCCTGCCCGGGGCTGACCGTCCTGGCCACCAGCCGCGAGCCGCTGCGCGTGCCCGGCGAGAGCGTGTGGCGGGTGCCGCCGCTCGCGGTGGACGGGGTGGAGAGCGAGGCCGTGCGGCTGTTCGTGGCCAGGGCCGCCGCCGCCAGGCCCGGCTTCGAGCTGACCGGGGAGACGGCGCCGCTGGTGGTCGAGCTGTGCCAGGCGCTCGACGGCCTGCCGCTGGCGATCGAGCTGGCCGCCGCCCTGGTCAGGGTCCTGTCCGTCAGGCAGCTCGTGGAGCGGCTCGACGACCGGTTCAGGCTGCTGGCGGGCGGCGCCCGCACCGCTCCTGCCCGGCACCGCACGCTCAGGGCCGCCGTCGACTGGAGCTACCGGCTGCTCACCCCGCAGGAACGGCTGCTGCTGCGCCGCGCGGCCGCCTTCCGCTCCTCCTGGACGCTCGACCTGGCCGAATCGGTGTGCTCCGGGCCGGGGCTGCCGGAGGAGGAGGTGCTGCTGCGGCTCTGCGACCTGGTGGACAAGTCGCTGGTCACCCTCGACGGGGAGATCGCCGGCCAGGCGCGCTACCGGCTGCTGGAGACCGTCCGCGAATACGCGCTGGAGCAGCTCGCGGAGTCCGGCGAGGAGACCGAGCTGCGGCGCAGGCACCTGATGGCGCTGGCCCGGATGGCCACCCTGTTCAGGGAGTCGCTGGAGCCGCGGACCCGGGCGTCGTGGCCGGTGGTCGAGCGCTACGTCAACCTGTTCGACGCGCTGAAGGCCGAGGTCGGCGCGGCCTGCGACTGGTCGATCGCCACCGGGCTGCCGGAGACCGCGCTCGGCCTGCTGACCGACGTCCGCTTCCTGCTCATCGGCAGCGGGCGCAAGCTGGACATGGCCGAGCGCCTCGACCGGCTGCTGGCGCTCGACGCGCCGCAGGTGCGCCCCGCGCTGCGCGGGCAGGCCACGATCCTGCGCGGCGAGCTGGCGGCCGCGGCCGGAGAACAGGAGCTGGCGGCCCGGTGCGCCCGCACCGGGCTGAGCCTGTGCGCGAGCGTCGAAGACGGCTACGGCGCGGCCGTCGGCACGATCCTGCTGGCCAACCTGACCGGCGAGCAGGACACCCTGTCCCGCGCCCTGGAGATGGCCAGGCAGTCGGGCGACCGCATCCTGGAGTCGCTGGCCCAGGGGGCCCGGGCGAGCCACGGCCTGCACCAGGGCCGCCTGCACGAGGCGCAGCGCGCGTTCGAGGAGGTCCTGTCGATCAGCCAGGAGCTGGACAACCACGTCGGCCAGTCCTACAGCCACATCGGCCTGGCCCGGGTGGCCCGGCGCTCGGGCGACGCCGCGACGGCCAGGCGGCACTACGAGTCGGGGCTGCACCTGCTGCGGCACGTGGACGCCAGGCAGCAGATCGTGAGCTGCCTGGCCGGGCTCGGCACGATGGCGCTGGATCAGGGCGACCTGGCCGAGGCCAGGTCCAGGCTCACCGAGGCCCTGGTGCTCAGCAGGGACGCGGGGCTGCGCACCGGCATCGCCAGGCGGCTGAAGGCGTGGGCGAGCCTGGTCGCGGCCGAGGGCGACCAGCGGCGCGCGGTCCTGCTGGCCGCCGCCTCGGTCGCGCTGCTCGGCCGGTCGCCGGACGCGCGCACCGAGGACGTGCTCGGCCCGGCGCGGGCCGTGCTCGGCGCGGCCATGGTGGACGTGCTGTGGGCCGAGGGCGCGAGCATGACCGCCGACCAGGCGGTGGCGTGCGCGCTCGAGGGCGCGCTGCCCGAGCCGCCGGCCGCGCCGGTCCTGCCCGTGGCGCAGGAGAGCCGGCTCACGGCGCGGGAGCGGGAGATCGCCGAGCTGGTCGCGCGGGGGCTCAGCAACCGGGCGATCGCGGGGGAGCTGGTCATCAGCCCGGCCACCGCCGCGCGGCACGTGGCGAACATCCTGGCCAAGCTGGGCTTCTCCACGCGTACACAGATCGCGGCATGGGTGATCGAGAGCCGCTGACCCTACATGATGCTCTGCATATGGTGCGGCGGTGCTCTTACATCGTGGAATGGCCATGTCAGCGCATGCGCCGGTGCCGGGTGCACACCTACCGTTTGGGTCGTACGCGGGAAGCTCGTGAGGCGTCCCCGCGTGGGACGTCGCGTGTCCGCAGAGGGCTGGGCCGCCTCGGAGGGGTGGGGGTCCGGCTCTGGGCGCGTGACAGCGGGCTCGAGCCGCGCAGGGCTCGGGCCCGCCCGAACCGGGGGCGGGCCGCATTAATGCACATCGGGCTACATAGATCGGTGGATGCTGCGGCCGGCCCGGCGGCCGTACCTTGTCGGGCATGAAGCCCACCGCCTCGACCACCGGCACCGTGATCCACGACGTGTTCCGCCGGGCCTATGAGCGCGGCGACCGCCCGGCGCTCGTCGACCTGCGCGGCGGTCACGTCTACGGCTACCGGCGGCTGGTGACCGAGGTGACCAGGGCGGCCTCCGGGCTGGTGCGCAGGGGCGCCCGGCGTGACCAGGTGGTGGGCGTGCACGTCTCGACGGCCGGCGCGCAGACGCTGGCCACGCACACGGTGCTGGCCGCGGGCGGGGTGGCGGCGCCGATCGATCCGGCGCTCAAGCCGGAGGAGATGGCCGCCTGGCTGCGCGCGTGCGACGCGCGCACGCTGATCACCACGCCTGACCTGGCGGAGACGGCGATCCAGGCCGCGGAGGCGTCCAGGGTGCGCCAGGTCATCTCGCTGGGCCCGGCGCTCGACACCATCGACTTCCGCACCCTGCTCACGCTGGAGCCCACCGCCCTGCCCGCGCTCGACGCCAAGCGGCAGGACGCCCTCGTGCTGGCCGGCGGCCGCCTGTCGCACGCCGGCCTGCTGGGCAGGATGGCGGAGCTGGACCTCCCCGTGCGGCTGGCCGAGTCCGACGTCGTGCTGGCCACGTGGCTCCCCGATGGCGGCTGCGACCTGCTCGCCCTGGTCGGGCTGAGCGTGTCGAAGGGGGCGCTGGTGGTCGCCGCCGGCGGCGCCGACCTGCCCGGCACCAGCTACGACTTCAGCGTCACCGTGGTCACCGGACCGGGCGGGACGCTGGAGCGCGTCCGCTGAATATGCGGAGCTGTTACCCGCACTCCCTTGACGACCCGGCGCGGAAAGTGGGTTGATAGCCGTTGTTGACAACGTTGTCAAAATCACCTGCTTCGGGGGACTTCGAAGGGATGGTGTGCGATGCGACGGTGGTTAGCGTCCGTCTCGATCACGATGGTCAGCGTGCTCGGCCTGGCGGCCTGCGGCGGTGGCGGCAGTGGCGGGCAGGCTTCCCAGGCGCCGGCGTCCAGCGGCGGTGGCAAGCAGCAGGTTGAGGTCTTCTCCTGGTGGACAGGGCCGGGTGAGGCCGACGGCCTCCAGGCGATGCGCAAGATCTTCGAGGAGAAGAACCCGAACCTCACCTTCTTCGACGCGGCGGTGGCGGGCGGCTCCGGTGACAAGGCCAAGGCGCTGCTGCAGTCGAAGCTGCAGGCCAACACCCCGCCGGACACCTTCCAGGGGCACGCGGGCGCCGAGCTGCAGGGCTACATCAAGGCGGGCAACCTGGAGGACCTGACCCCGCTCTACGACGAGCTGAAGCTCAAGGACGTCTTCCCCGCGCAGCTCGTCGAGCAGATCAGCGTCGACGGCAAGATCTACTCCGTGCCGGTCAACATCCACCGGTCGAACGTGCTGTGGTTCAACCCCGCCGTGCTGAAGGACGCGGGCGTGGCCGCCGCGCCGAAGACGATCGAGGAGTTCATCGCGGCGCTGGAGAAGGTCAAGGCCAAGGGCAAGATCCCGCTGTCCATCGGCTCCGAGTGGACGGTCACCCACCTGATGGAGAGCGTGCTGCTCGGCTCGCTGGGCACCGACGCCTACAACGCGCTGTTCAAGCCGGGCGCCGACTGGAACAGCCCGCAGGTGACCACGGCTCTGCAGAGCTTCGCCAAGATCATGACGTACGCGGGCGACCCGCAGGACGACTGGCAGCCGGCGGCCAAGCAGGTCGCCGACGGCGAGGCCGCGTTCAACATCATGGGTGACTGGGCCTACGGCTACTTCCACAACCCGCCGGAAGGCGGCCTGGGCAAGACGTCGAAGACGGACTTCGACTGGGCGCCGTCCCCCGGGACCGAGGGCACCTACCTGTGGCTGTCCGACAGCTTCACCCTGCCCAAGGGCGCGAAGAACCGTGACGGGGCCATGGCCTGGCTGAAGGTGGCGGCGAGCAAGGAGGGCCAGGACGCCTTCAACCCGAAGAAGGGCTCCATCCCCGCCCGCAAGGACGCCGACCAGTCGCTCTACACCGACTACCTGGCCGACGCGCTGAAGGACTGGTCCAGCAACAAGCTGGCCGGGTCGATCCAGCACGGCGTCTCGGTGAACCAGCCCTGGCTGGCGTCGATCACCGAGGCGGTCGGCCTGTTCATCGGCAGCAAGGACGTCAAGGCCCTGCAGCAGGGGCTGTCCGACGCCGCCAAGTCCAACGCCCAATAGCCGGGCCCCGACAGCCGAACGCGGCAGCAGTCGAGCTTCATGGGGCAGGGCAGGCCGCAGACGCCTGCCCTGCCCGTGGGAGGAGATCAATCGTGAGGCGGGCACGCGCGTGGCTGCCCGGATTCCTCCTCGTGGCGCCGTCGATCATCCTGATCGGCGTCTTCGTGTACGGCATGCTCGGCTGGAACTTCCGGCTGGCCATGACGGACAAGCACGATGAGGTGTCCGAGGGCGAGTTCGTGGGGCTGCAGAACTTCGTCGACATCTGGGACCAGCCCCGCTGGCACCTCTCGGTCAACCACGCGATCGTGTTCACGATCACGTTCGTGGTGGGGGCGCTGGTGCTCGGCTGGCTGCTGGCCTTCCTCATGGAGAAGGGGATCAGGGGCGAGGGGACGTTCCGGGCGATCTACCTGTTCCCCATGGCCATCTCGTTCGTCGCGACCGGGATCGTGTGGCGGTGGCTGATGAACTCGGGGACGGGGGAGCGGGCGGTCGGGCTCAACCGGCTCTTCGACTGGATCGGGCTGCCGCAGTGGCAGTGGTTCAGGGACCCGGACTGGGGGATGGCCGCGATGGCCATCCCAGCGGTCTGGCAGATGTCCGGATATGTCATGGCACTCTTCCTGGCGGGGTTCCGCGGCGTGCTCGAGGAACTGCGCGAGGCGGCCAGGGTGGACGGCTGCAACGAGTGGGGCGTCTACCGGCACGTGGTGCTGCCCCTGCTCAGGCCGGTGACCCTGTCCGCGCTGATCATCCTGGGACACATCTCGCTCAAGGTGTTCGACCTGATCGTCGCCGTGTCGGGCAAGCAGATCATCACCGACGTGCCCGCCGTGTTCATGTGGGTGGCGGTGTTCGACTCGAACGACCCGGCCAAGGGGGCCACGATCGCCTCGTACATCGTGCTCAGCGTGGCGATCTTCGTGATTCCGTACCTGATCTGGTCGGTGCGTAAGGAGAGGCGCTCATGACGGCGGTGGCCGGGCGCAGGGCGACGGCGTTCACCTGGGCGAGGTTCGTCCTGCTGATCCTCTTCGTGGTCGTCTTCCTCATCCCGATCTACGTCCTGCTGGCCACCAGCTTCAAGCCGCTCACCGAGGCGGACCCCGGCCAGGCGTGGAACCTGCCGCAGACGTGGACGACAGAGGCGTGGCGGGTGGCCTGGGAGAAGCTGGCCCCCGGGCTGTGGAACAGCGTGCTGCTGGCGGTGCCCGGCTCGCTGCTGTCGTGCGCGCTGGGGTCCATGAACGGCTACGTGCTGTCCAAGTGGCGATTCCCCGGCGCGGACCTGCTGTTCACGTTGTTCCTGTTCGGGATGTTCATCCCGTATCAGGGGGTGATGATCCCGCTGGTGCAGCTCCTCGTGTGGCTGAACGAGACGACCGGGCTGGACGGCGTCTTCTACGGCGGCATCCCCGGGCTGGTGCTGGCGCACGTGGTGTACGGCATCCCGATCTGCACGCTGATCTTCCGCAACTACTACGTCACGATTCCCGACGAGCTGATCGAGGCGTCCAGGGTGGACGGCGCCGGGATGCTGCGGGCGTACTGGTCGGTGGTGCTGCCGGTGTCGGGGCCCGCGATCGCGGTGGTCGTCATCTGGCAGTTCACCTCGCTCTGGAACGACTTCCTGTTCGCCGTCTTCCTGACCGGGCCGACGAGCTGGCCCACGACCGTGATGCTGAACAACATCGCGGGTGCGCAGGCCACCCCCTACAGCCAGCAGATGGCCGCGGCGATCCTCGCGTCCATCCCGACGATGCTGATCTACGTCCTGCTCGGCCGGTTCTTCATGCGCGGGCTCATGGCCGGCGCGCTCAAGGGCTAGTGAGCGCCGGGTTGGCGCAGTGGGCGAGTGGCTCGCCGCGCACGTAGCGGGCCACGTCCGCGGCCACGATCGAGGCCGCCTTCATCGCCGTCTGCTTGCTGGCCCCGGCCAGGTGCGGGGTCATCACCAGGTTGGGGGTGCGCAGCAGGCGCGAGCCCGCGGGGATGGGCTCCTCGGGGAAGACGTCCATCGCGGCGCCGAACAGGTGGCCGGAGTCGAGCGCGTCGCACACCGCGTCGTAGTCGAGCAGCGCGCCGCGGGCGCAGTTGACGAGGACCGAGCCGCGGGGCATGGCGGCGATCTCGGCCGCGCCGATCATGCCGGTGGTCTCCGGGGTGGCGCGGGCGTGCAGGGAGACGAAGTGGGAGCGGCGCAGCAGCTCGGGCAGCTCCACCCGGCCGGGGACGTCGACGTACGGGTCGTACACCAGCACCTGCGCGCCGAACCCTTCGAGCATGCGGGCCACGCGGCGGCCGATGGCGCCGTAGCCGACCAGGCCGACCGTGTTGCCGTCCAGCTCGGGGCCGACGTTGTCGTATTTGTAGTAGTCGCCGCGCCACACGCCACCGGCCAGGTCGGCGTGCGTCTGAGGGATCCGGCGGGTGGCGGCGAGCAGCATGGCCAAGGTGTGCTCGGCGGTGGCCACGGCGTTGCGGCCGGGCGCGAACGTCACCGACACCCCGGCCCGGGTGGCGGCCTCCAGGTTCGCGTTCACCGGGCCGCCCCTGCTCACGCAGAACAGCCGCAGGTCGGGGGAGGCGTCCAGGACGCGCTGGGTCAAGGGGGCCATCTGGGTCACGCAGACCTCGACGCCACGCAGGGCCTCGATCAGCGCGTCCTCCACGTCGGAGGCCTCGTCCACCTCTCCCACCCGGCCGAACGGCTCCACCGGCCACGGCAGCGTCAGCTCGCGGATGTCCACCTCACCGGGGACCTCGCGCCTGAGCGCGTCGATGAGCAGGCGGTTCTGGACGAAGTGATCGCCAGCGGCGAGGACTCGGATGGTCAACGAACGGCTCCAATCGGGGAGTTGTACTGCAGCAACGCGACCTGCCCGTCGCCGGAGTCCGGCAGCCGCAGCTCCGTCAGCGCGCAGTTGTCCAGGCGCGGGAACAGCCGCCGGTACTCGCCGAGCGGCACGCCGATCAACCGGCACAGGGCGAGCCTGATGGCGGTCGTGTGCGCGACGACCAGCACGCGTCCCCCTCGGTGCGCGGCGGCGATGTCGTGCAGGGCCTCGACGAAGCGGGCGGCGGCCTGGTGCGGGTCCTCGCCGCCGGGCAGCGGGTGGGCGGCGGGGTCGGACTCGAAGGCGGCGCGCGCCTCGGGGAAGCGGGCCTGCATCTCCGCCGAGGTCAGGCCGTCGCCCTCGCCGAAGTCCAGCTCGCGCAGGCGGGCGTCGACGCGTACGGTCAGGCCCGCCTGGCCGGCGCTCGCCTCGGCGGTGATCCTGGCACGGCTCAGCGTGGAGGCCCAGACGCCCGTCAGGCCCGCCTCCGACGCCCAGCCGGCCAGCCGGGCGGCCTGGTCGAGGCCGCGCGCGGTCAGGTCGATGTCGCTGAGCCCCGCGTAGCGGTTCTCGGCGTGCCAGACGGTCTCGCCGTGGCGGACGAGCACGAGGTCGGTCATCGGGTGGTCCTCTCGCGGGCGGGCGCGACGTCGGTCATCGGGCGGTCCTCTCGCGGGCGTGCGCGGCGGCGGCCGGGTCGAGCCAGCCGCGCCCCTCCAGCTCGGCGACGAAGCGCACGTACGCCTCGCGCAGGTCGGCGCCGGACGGCTCCACCACGGCCCGGGTCCTGATCAGGCGGGCCGGGTCGCCGCCCGCCAAAACGGCCATGCCCAGGGCGGGCTCGGCGTTCTCGCGCAGCGTCACGGGACGGCCCAGGACGTCGGCCCTGAGCTGGGTCCAGTAGGCGCTTCTCGTCGCGCCGCCGGTCAGAATGAGCTCGCCGTCCACGGGGGCGCCGAGGAGGTCGAGGTAGTCGAAGCAGAGGCGTTCGACGAAGGCCGCGCCGAGCAGGATCGCGGCGTAGCGCTCGACGTCGTCGGCGGGCTCGCCGAGCGTGAAGCCCTCGGCGGCGGAGGCGGCGAACGGGAAGCGCTCGCCACGCGACACCAGCGGGTAGGTGACGGAGGGCGGCCCTCCCGGGTGTGACGGCGGCCCTCCCCGGTGTGACGGCGGCCCTCCTGGTTCGCGGCCGGGGGAGGGCGGCGCGCCGTAACGGGCGGCGGCCTGGGCGCTCAGGGCGTCGAGGTCGCGGCCGGGCAGGTCGCGCGACAGCACCCCAGCACCCGTGCTCGACGCGCCGCCGGGCAGCCACGAGCCGTCCGGGGCCCGGTGCGAGTACACCACGCCGAGCGGGTCGTGGATCAGCTCCTTCGTCACGCCCTTCAGCACCAGCGTCGTGCCCAGCACCGAGTTCCAGCTTCCCGGCCGCAGGGCGCCCGCGCCGAGCTGGGCCGCGCAGCCGTCCGTGGTCCCGGCGATCACCGGCGTGCCCTCGGGGATGCCCGTCTCCTCGGCCGCCGCCGCGCACACCACGCCGAGGCGGGTGCCCGGCCGCACGACCTCGGGGAGGATCTCGGCGGGCACGCCCAGCGCGTCGAACACCTCCAGCGGCCAGCGCTCCTCGATGAGGTCCACGCCGGTCTTGAGCGCGTTGCTCAGATCGGTGGCCACGTCGTGACCCACCAGGCGGCGGTTGACGAAGTCGCTCTGGTGGGCCAGGCGGGCGCCCGCCGGGGCGTCGCGCAGCAGCCACAGCAGCTTCGGCAGCGCCCAGTTGGGCTGCATGCGCCGGTAGCCGAGCCGCTCCCACACCGCCGCGCCGGCCTCGTTGGCCCGGTCGGCGTCCGCACGCCGGTCGTCGTACATGAGGGCGGGCGTCAGCGCCCGGCCCGAGCGGTCGGAGAGGAGGACCGTTCCAGAGGTCGCATCCACCGCCAGGCCGCTGACCTGCGCCGATGGCACGTCCCGCAGGGCCTCGCGGGTCGCTTCGGCCAGCGCGCGCCACCACTGCTCGGGGTCCTGCTCGTGGCGGGGCCCGTCGCGGTGGCTGGTCAGCGGGCGGCTCGCCGAGCCGAGCACGTCGCCGCCGCCGGTGACGGCGACGGCCCGCACGCTCTGCGTCCCGAGGTCGATGCCGATCCACACACTCATGTACGGCCCCAGGTCCGCTCGCGCATCCCGGCCAGCAGCGGCCAGGTCCCCGCGCTGGTCCCGCGCAGGGTCAGGAAGTCGTCGAACAGCTCGGCGTAGCGGCTCCCGCGTACGGGGTCGGGCTCGACCGCGTCGCGCAGCCGTACGTGCTCGGAGGCCGCGGCGGCGACGGACGGCGCCGCACCCGTGGCGGCCAGCCCCACCAGGTACGCCCCCCGCGCGCCGACCTCGGTGTCGGCCGAGCGGCGCACCGGCAGGCCGGTGATGTCGGCGATCAGGCCCAGCCAGGTGGCGCTGGCCGAGCCGCCGCCGCACACCCGCAGCTCCGTCGGCTCGGCCCCGGTGGCGGCGAGGCAGTCCTTGATGACCATCGTGAGCCCCTCGAACGCGGCCCGCGCCACGTCCTCGCGGGTGTGCTCGAACGACAGGCCCAGCATCGATCCCCTGGCCAGGGGGTCGGAGAACGGCGCCCGCTCACCGGCGGGCGACAGGTAGGGCAGGAACGTCAGCCCGCCCGCGCCCGGCGCGGCGCGCCCGGCCAGCTCGCCCAGCTCGTCCGGGCCGGACAGGCCCAGCAGGCGGCAGGTCCACTGCACGACCTCCGTGCCCGCGAACGTGGGGAAGGCGCGCAGGTAGCCGCCGGGCAGCGCGATCGTGATGCCGATCGGATCGCCGTCCAGGCCGGGGGACTCGACGAGCACCTCGGTGCAGAGCGTGGTGCCGAGGATGCCGCACGCCTGGCCCGGCCGCACCGCGCCGGCGCCCAGCGCCGTGGCGGCGATGTCGTAGGGGGCCAGCACGATCGGGACCCCGGCGGGCAGGCCGAGCGCCCCGGCGGCGCCGGGGGTCAGCTCCGCGACGGGGCAGGAGCGGACCGGGGGCAGCAGCCGCTCGGCCCACTCCACGCCGAACATGGCCAGCAGCTCGGGCGAGTAGGCCCGGCTGCGCAGGTCCATGAACGGCGCCGAGGCGTCGGACTCGTCGGCCACGAGCTCGCCGGTCATCTTCGCGAAGATCCAGCCGCCGCAGGTGAGCATGGCGCTCGACCGGTCGAGTCGGCCGGGGTCGTTCGCGCGCAGCCAGGTCAGGATCGCGTGGGGGAGCCCGGACGCGGCGGATGAGCCGTTCAGCCGGAAGGCCGCCTCGGCCAGCCCCGAGCGGGTCCAGCCGGCCACGGCCGAAGCCGCCCTGGCGTCGTTCCAGAGGATAGCGGGCCCGGTGGGGGCGCCGTCCGGGCCGACCAGCCAGCAGCCGTCGCCCTGGGCGGTGAGCGCGACGAACGCGACGTCATCGAGCTCGGCCGCGACCTCGCGCACCGTGGCCGCGACCGCGTCCCAGACCGCGTCCATGTCCTGCTCGGCGTGGCCGGGCGCGGGCCTGGACACCACGGTCTCCCTGCGGGAGACGATCGCCTCCGCGCCGGCGGCGTCGTACCCGACCGCCTTGATGACCGTGGTGCCCGCGTCCACGCAGATGATCGCCATCATGCCCTGCCGTGAGAGGTCCTCGACCGGCGCGACACGGAGTCGACGATCACGGCGAGGAGCAGCACGGCGCCGGTGACCACGAACCTGATCGAGGAGTCCAGGTTGAGCAGGGTCAGGCCGCTGGAGATGGACTGGATGACGATGATGCCGAGCAGCGCGCCGAACGCGGTGCCGCGCCCGCCGAACAGGCTCGTGCCGCCGATCACGGCCGCGGCGATGGCGTTGAGGTTGACGTCGCCGGAGCCGCTGCTCTGGTTGGCCGCCGCCAGCCTGGCCGCGGCCAGGATGCCGCCGACCGCGGCGAACGTCGAGCAGAGCACGAACACGGAGGTGTAGATCGCCTTGACGTTGATGCCCGCCCGGCGCGCGGCCTCGACGTTGCCGCCGACCGCGTAGACGGCCCTGCCCCACTTCGTCCGCGACAGCAGGTAGTGCATGATCAGCACCAGCGCCACGAAGAAGACGAACATCCAGCCCACGCCGCGCGTCTGGCCGAGATACCAGACCACGAACGCCAGCACCACCAGCAGCGCCACGCTCCTGAGCGCCAGCGTGGACACGCTCTTGGCCGACAGCCCGGCCTTGCGCCGCTCCTGCGCGTGCAGGAACCCGCTGGCGAACAGCCACACGGCCGCGATCACCGCGAGCGTGTACGACAACCAGGCCGGTACGAAGTCGAGCTGCGCGAAGTTCACCAGCCCCGAGTCGAACGGCAGGTTGATCGACCCCTTCGTGCCCAGCACGTAGAGCTGGAGCCCGAGGAAGGCCAGCAACCCGGCCAGCGTGATCACGAAGCTCGGCACCCCGAACCTGTTGAACAGCTGCCCGTAGACCCAGCCGATGACCGCGCCCATGACCACCGCGGCCAGGATCGCCAGCCAGACCGGCAGCCCTTCGCCCACGAACAGCACCGCGAGCACCGCGCCCGAAAGCCCGCTGACCGAGCCGACCGACAGGTCGATCTGGCCGACCAGCAGCACGCACACGATGCCGAGCGCGATGATGCCGACGGCGGCGGACTCCAGCGTGAGGTTCACCAGGTTCGCGCTGGACAGGAAGATCGGGTTGAGGATCTGCAGGACCGTCCAGATGACCACGAGCCCGACCACGACGGGGATGACGCCCAGGTCGCCGCCCCTGGCCCGCTCGACCACGTCGGCGAGCGCGCCGCGCAGCCCGTCACGGTTGCGTAGCCGCTCGTCCTGGCGGTCGGTGGCGGCGCCGCCCTCTTTCACTGCGCTCACGACTGACCTCCTGTGTTCGTCTCCCCGCGCGCCGCCCGCCGCGACACCACGTTGTCGGTGGCGCCCGTGATGGCGGCGATGATGTCCTCGGCGGAGACCTCGCTCACGTCGAAGACCCCGTTGTTGCGGCCGAGCCGCAGCACCGCCACGGTGTCGGCCACGGCCTTCACGTCCGCCATGTTGTGGCTGATCATGATGACGCCCAGGCCGTTCTCGCGCAGCCGCTCGACCAGGTTGAGCACCTCGGCGGTCTGCGCCACGCCCAGCGCGGCGGTCGGCTCGTCGAGGATGATGACCTTCGGATCGCCGAGCAGCGACCTGGCGATGGCCACCGTCTGCCGCTGGCCGCCGGACAGGGCCGCCACGGGCACCCGTACGCTCGGGATCTTGGCGGAGAGCTGGCGCAGCAGCTCCCACGAGCGGGTCTCCATGGCCACGTCGTTGAGACGCAGCGGGCGGATCTCCTGGCCGAGGAACAGGTTCTGGATCACGTTGAGGTTCTCGCAGAGCGCCAGGTCCTGGAAGACGGTGGCGATGCCGAGCTTGTGGGCGGCGGCCGGGGTGGGGATCTCGACCGAGCTCCCCTCGAACGTGATCGTGCCCGAGTCGGGCGGGTGGACCCCCGAGAGGATCTTGACCAGCGTCGACTTGCCCGCGCCGTTGTCGCCCACGACGGCGACGACCTGGCCCGCGGCGACGTCGAGCTCGATGTCGGTGAGTGCGGCCACCGCGCCGAAGGTCTTGTTGATCCCGCGCAGGGACAGGACGGTCATCGGCGCTCTCCTACTTGATGCCGAGCTCTTCGCAGCCCTTGGCGTACTCGCCCGTGCACGCGTCCGCGGCCTTCATGATGCCGCTGTCGAACAGCACCTCCTTGATGTTCTCCCGGGTCACGACGGTCGGGACGAACAGCTCGGACGGCGTGTTGTAGAGCGTGGTCTTGCCCGCGGGCTTCTTGCCCTGGATGTACTCCCAGGCGACGTTCGCCGACGCCTCGGCCACGATCTTGATCGGCTTGGAGATCGTGTTGTACTGGTCGCCCGCGATGATGCGCTGCGCGGCGGCCGGCTCGGCGTCGTTGCCGGTGATCGGCGGCACCTTCACCCCGGCGGCCTTGAACGCGGCGATCGAGCCGCCCCCGGTGCCGTCGTTGGCCGCGACGACGCCCACGATCTGGTCCTTGAACTGGGTGATCTGGCCGCTGACCCAGGTCTGCGCCTTCTCCGGCTGCCAGTCGGGGGTGTCGTACTCGGCCAGCAGCTTGAAGCCGCTCGGGTCGACGGCGCTGTGGATGCCCTTCTTGATCAGCCCGGCCGCCGCGTCCGTGGGCGAGCCGTTGACCTGGAGGATCCCGCCTTCGGCGTTCTCCTTCTTGAGGTGGTCGACCAGGGACTGGGCGATCATGGAGCCGATCTTCTCGTTGTCGAACGAGATGTAGTAGTCGGCGGGCGTGGACGGGATCGGCCGGTCGTAGGCGATCACCGGCACCTGCTGCGACTGCGCCGACTTGACGATGGTGGCCGCGGCGGCGGAGTCGACCGGGTCGATCACGATCGCCTTCACGCCCTGGGCCAGCGCGGAGTTGGCCTGTTGCTGCTGCTTGGCGGCGTCGGAGTCGGCGTTCTGGTAGATGACCTCGCAGCTCGGGCAGAGCTGCTTCATCTTCGCCTCGAACAGCGGCTTGTCGGCCAGCTCGTAACGGGTCGAGGCGAGGTCGGGCATGAGGAAGGCGACCTTGGCGTTCTCCCCGCCGCCTCCGCCCGTGCTCGCGCCGGTGGAGGCGGTGCCCCCCGAGCCGCACGCGGCCAGGGCCGCCCCTGCGAGCACTGCCACTGCGGCGAACGCGGAGGTCCGCTTCTGAGCTCTGTTCACGGGTTCATTCCTCACTCGCTACGTCCTCGCGGACGGATTCCTGACGCTCGCTGCCCCCGAGACAGGGACATGCCCTCACAGGAGGGCACATCCTGTGGTGCGGCTCACGTTAGCGCGCGCTCAGAACATTTGTCCAGCAAATGTGTTCAGAGCTGCCGGGCGGCTGCCACCAGGCCCTCTGCCGTCGGGGTGTCCGTGACGAGCTGGTTGAAGTAGCCGCCCCTGGCGCCGGCGACGATCGAGAGCACCTTCTCGGCCCCGACCGCGACCGCGATCGTGTGCGGGATGCGGCGCAGCTCCTCCAGCCTGGTGGCCACCAGGCGCTCGCTGCCCGGATAGGTGATCGGGGCGCCGTCGCGGTCGTAGACGCGCATGCACACGTCGCCCACGGCCCTGCGCAGGCTGTCGGCGTCGCGCGGCATGAAGGCCGGCATCATCTGCCGCATCAGCGGCGCCGAGCCGACGCCGACGATGGCGCACTTGGCGTGCGCCCACAGGTCCATGACCCGGCGGACGGAGGGCTCGTGCTGCAGCGAGTAGAACAGCTCGGGGCCGGGCAGCGCGGGCGCGTAGAGGTAGGCGGGGACGCCGCCGGCGCGTTCGGCCAGGATGCGGGTGGTCTCGTTGGTCTGGAACCAGGGCTGGGGCTCCTCCTGGCCGCCCACGGCGGGCGCGATCGTGACCCCCGGATATTGCCCGAGCCCCTCGCGGGCGCACTCGTAGACGGCGGTGCCCGACGAGACCAGGACGACGTCGCCGGACTCCAGCCCGACCTGCGCCAGCGCGCGGGTCACGCCGGGGGCCAGCCACGGGCCCAGCGTCGGGCCGCTGACCCTGGGCACCAGGTAGACGCGCCGCAGGTTGAGCGCCTGGGCCACCTCGGCGGCCAGCGGGCCGTCCTCCAGCGTGGCCGGTCTGTGCACCTTGATCTCGACGATGCCCTGTTTGCGGGCCTCGGTGAGCAGCCGGCTCACGGTCGCCCTGCTGACGCCCAGCCGCTTGGCGATGTCGCCCTGGGTGGCGTCCTCCATGTAGTACTGCTGGGCCGCCGCGTACATCAACTCATGGGGAAACCTGGCCTGCGCCTCGGGTGCGACGTCGGCGGCATTCATGCGCGCGCTCCTGGATGCGATCCGTGAACATCTTTTCTGAATCGATGCGCAATGACTATACCTTTGTGCTCTGCGGAAAAGGCTAGCCGTTCGCCAAGGCGTCGCCGAGCGTTGTGCGGGCGTACAGGACGCTGCGGCCCGTGCGGGTCCCCGCGATCAGGCCCGTGCCGCGCAGCGCGGCGAGGTGGCCGCCGGTCGTGCCCACGCTCTGGCCGAGCAGGGCGGCGAGCTGCGTGGTGGTGGCGGGCTCGGCCAGCTCGGCGAGTATGCGGGCGCGGCTGCGGCCGATCAGCGCCGACAGGTCACGGTCACGGGCCGGCGGGGTGGCGGCCGCGCCCCTCGCGGGGTAGATCAGCGCGTACGGCCAGGCGGCGCTCAGGCAGGCGCCGATGCCGGTCATGAACGCCGACGGCAGGAAGAGCAGCCCCTTGCCGCCGAGCCGGTGCAGCCGCCCCGGGAAGGACAGCTGGACCTCGATCCGGCCAGGCGGCCGCCAGCGGACGCCGGTGCCGAGGTCCTCCAGCGCCGCCGCCCAGCCGTAGGCCGCCAGCCGGCCCGCCCGCTGCGCCACGTCCCGCTGCAGGATCGCGCGGAAGCGCGGCCACTCGGGCGCGAGGATCTCGTTCCAGAGCGCCTCGTACGCCTGCGCGAACAGCTCCACCACCCCGGGGTCCAGCAGCAGGTCCCGGTCCCGGCCCGTCGCCGGGCGGCAGGCCAGGACCCGGGCGATCTCCGCCTGGGCATGCCCGGGGGGCGTGGCCCGCATCGCGGCCAGCTCCGTCTCGAACGGCACGTTCACCGCCTCGGGCGGGGGCGCGATGAAGTCGACGTTCGCGTCGCCCCGGTTGCCGCTGATCACGGCGGAGGCCCGGAGGACGGGATGCCGCCGCTCCAGCTCCTGGTACGTCCCCCTGCGCCGTGCGACCCAGGAGCCGTGCACGCCCGTCTCGAACCGGCCGGCCAGCACCCAGTGGGCGTGCATGGTCTCGATCATCGGCGAGATGGCGAACCGGCTGGCCACCAGGTCCTGCGGGGTGACCTCGATCATGGGCACCTTTCGGTTATATCCGAAAAAATCGCCTCTTTGTGGGATAGGTCGGAGCATCGGGGGCGTGAAGGGCGCGACGTTCGGCGAGGTGTTCGCCGTCAAGGAGTTCCGGGTGCTGTTCGGCAGCTTCGCGCTGCTGGTCGGCGGGGACGTGATCAAGATGCTGGCCCTGTCCGTGCTGGTCTACGCGCGGACCGGCTCTCCCGGCCTCTCGGCCGCCGCGTACATGGCGGGGTGGCTGCCGTACATCCTGGGCGGGCTGTTCCTGCTCTCGCTGGCCGACCGGATGCGCCCGCGGGCGCTGATGGTGGCCGGTGAGCTGATCAGGGCGGTGACGTGCCTGCTGCTGGCGTTCGCCGGGCTGCCGGTGTGGGTGATGCTGGCGCTGGTGCTGGTCACGGGGCTGTTCTCGCCGGTGTTCCTGGCCGCGCGGATGGCGATGCTGCCCGAGGTGCTGCCGGGGGACGGGTTCGTACTGGGGCGCTCGATGCTGAACCTGGCCTCGGCGAGCGCGCAGATCGTCGGGCTGGCGGTGGGGGGCGCGGTCCTGGCGGTCACGGGCTG
>NZ_VCKX01000245.1 GCF_005889725.1 Nonomuraea zeae | reverse complement strand
CCGCCGAAACGCCCCTCGCCCGCCCAGGAGAGCCGGACCGACGCCGAGTCCGACGCCGCCGCGCGGGAGCTGCTGCGCCGCGAGCGACTCCAGGAGGACATGCTCAACCGGCCGGTCCGGGTCTTCCGCCTGTTCATGCTCGTGGTGACCGTGCTGATCGTGGCCGCGGCCGTGGCCGGCTACCTGGCGTGGTCCTTCGCGCTGCTCGGCCTGGTCGCCGCCGGCGGCGTGGCGGCCATCTGCAGCTACGCGCTCCTCCAGGGCGACCGGGCGGTCAAGTACCGCGTGCTGGAGCAGCAGGCCAGGAACGAGCGCCAGCGGCAGGAACGTGACAAGGAGCTGTTCCGGGCCCAGGAGGAGCACGCCGAGCGCTACCGCGAGTGGCAGGAGTCCAAGGAGCGGCACGACAAGCAGCTCACCTGGTACGCGGTCGCCGTGCCGGACGAGCTCGACCGCATCGACGTGGCCGGCGGCACCTTACCCGGATGGTCGGCGCTGATCACGCTGCTGGGCGCGACGCGGCTCTACAGCGGCGGTCATCTGACCGTGCTCGACCTGTCGGAGGGCGCGGTCGCCAAGGACCTGATCGAGCTGGCCCGCAAGGGCGGCGACGACCCGCTCGTCTGGGTGCTGCCCGTCGATCTGCCCAAGCTCGACCTCGGCGCCACGCTCAAGCCTGAGGCGTTCGCGGACGTGCTGGCGCACGTGGTGAGCGTCAGCGAGGAACACCGCTCCACGCGCGACCTCAGCTTCGACAACGCGATCCTGGAGCGGGTGCTGGAGGTGCTCGGCGAGAACGCGACGATCAGCCAGGTCACCGCCGCGCTGCGGGCGCTGGCGCAGGTGGGCGACCCGCGCGACGACCTGAGATTCGGGCTGATCACCGCCACGCAGCTGGAGCGCATCGGCACGCTGTTCGGGCGCGGGGTGAGCGACCGGGTGGTGATCGAGCGGGCCTGGGCGCTGGAGTCGCAGCTGCGCAAGCTGGAGACGCTGGGCACGCAGGCCGTACGCCTGCCGCCCGCCAGGCTCCGGGTGGTGAGCATGGACCGGCAGGCGGGCGTGTTCGGCAACCGGGTGCTCGGCACGTACGTGGCCACCGCGCTCACCCACATCCTGCGCCAGTCGCCCGCCTCCGACCGGCCCTGGTACCACACGATCATCGTGGCGGGCGCGGACAAGCTCCGCGGCGACGTGCTCGACCGGCTGATGGACGCCTGCGAGACCTCGCGTACCGGGCTCGTGCTGACCTACCGGTCGCTGACGCCGACCGTGCGCGAGCGGCTCGGCAGGGGGCACGCGGCGGTCGCGTTCATGCGGCTCGGCAACGCCGAGGACGCGCGGGTCGCCAGCGAGCACGTCGGCACCGAGCACCGGCTGGAGCTGGCCCAGCTCACCGAGACGATCAGCGACTCGCTGCCCGGCCTCGACGGCGGCTACACCTCCACGATCGCCGAGATGGAGGACGCCAGGGAAGAACGCGACGACAGCCAGGCCGACCTCGCGGGGGACATCACCGAGTCCACCGAGTGGGGCAGGACCGCCGACAAGATCTCGGAGAAGGAGCGGGTGCTGCAGCGCTCGCGCGAGTTCCTGGTCGAGCCGCACCAGCTCCAGCAGCTTCCCACCACCTCCGTGATCGTCACGGACGCCACGGCCGACGGCAGGCGCGTACGCCTCGCCGACGCCAACCCCGCCATCCTGACTTTCCCCAAGACCACGCTCGGCGAGCTGGAGGATCTGCGCGAGGTCGTGCTCGCGCTGGACGCGCAGGACCAGAACGGCGACGGAGACCCGCCCCCGAACCTCGGGCCACCACCGCCACGCCTGGACTGGCGCAAGGGCAGGCAATGACATGGTCAATGTCAAGGTGACGGACTGACGGTTGGCGGAATTTAACAAAGAACCGTCTGTGGGGGAATGAAATGCAGCCGAGTGTGGCGCTGAGTGGGCCTTGGTATCGAATCCAGTCGATCGCAGCACCCTCGCGAAGCTCATCGGCCGAGTGGGATTTCGTCACCGTGCTGCCGGCCGTGCTGTCGGCCGCGCAACGCGACCGCCCGTTCGTGATCGGGTGGCTCTCGCGCGGCTCGGGCGCGCCGCTGGAGCTCATCACCAACGCGGGCCCGCTGTCGCCTCCGCGCCAGCCGCGCAGGGCCACCGACCTGCCCGACCGCCAGTGCGGGCCGCAGCCGCTGCTGTTCCCCGGCGGGGCGCGCGGGGTGCAGCTCGACGAGGAGTATCTCGCCGACCTGGCGGACCTGGTGTGGACGCCGTGCCCGGGCCGCCAGGCGCCGCCGCTCGGGAGCAGGGGCCGCGAGTACGCCGAGCTCGACCCGGACGAGCTGAAGCGGCCGACGCTGTTCGAGTCGACGCTGGTCACGCTGATGTCCAGGCCGTTCGCCTGGCTGGTGGTGGCCGAGCCGACCGACCTGCTCGACGCCGAGGTGGCCCACCTGCGTACCCAGCTCAACGTGCTCAGGCAGTACGGCGACGCCTCCGAGCGCTCCCGCTTCGACGCCGAGCGCGCGGAGCGCCGGATGCAGGAGCTCGACGCCTTCCGCGAGGCGGGGCTGTGGAACGTACGGGTGCTGGCCGGCGGCGCCACGGCCGACGAGCTGCGGCAGATCGCGCCCGTCCTGGTCGGATCCGTCGAGATGAGCCACCACCCGTACCGGCTGCGCAGCTCCCACGGCGCCGTCTACGCGCTGTCGGAAGCGCTGGCGATCACCATGCAGGACCCGGCCGACGGCGCCGCGGCCCCGTTCGCGGCGACCGCGGGCGCGCTCGCGGCGCTGGCCGGGCTGCCCAGGCGGGAGGTCCCCGGCGTACGCGTGCTCGACTCGGGCTTCTTCGACGTGACCTCGGAGGCGGACGGCGGCGAGCTGGAGCTGGGCGAGATCCTCGACGGCCAGGACAGGGGCGTCGGCTCGTTCAGGGTGCCGCTGGCCACGCTCAACCGGCACGCGTTCGTCACCGGAGCCACCGGCTCCGGCAAGTCCCAGACGGTCAGGCACCTGCTGGAGCAGCTCAGCAGGGCCGGCATCCCGTGGCTGGCCATCGAGCCGGCCAAGTCCGAGTACGCCGCCATGGCCGGCCGCCTCGACGACCCGGTCACGGTGATCAACCCGTCGGCCCCCGACGGCGTGCCGCTCAGCATCAACCCGCTCGAACCCGAGCCCGGCTACCCGGTCCAGGCCCACATCGACATGGTCAGGGCGCTGTTCATGGCCGCGTTCGACGCCGAGGAGCCGTTCCCGCAGATCATGTCGCTGGCCCTGCAGCGCGTCTACGAGGCCACCGGCTGGGACGTCGTCACCGGCGGCGCGGTGCCCGGCTCGAACGTCCCGCCCAGCATCCCCACCCTCGAACAGCTCCAGCAGCACGCCATGGACGTCATCAAGGAGATCGGCTACGGCCGCGAGGTCCAGGCCGACGTGGAGGGCTTCATCTCGCTCAGGCTCCGCTCCCTGCGGGTCGGCTCGGCCGGGCGCTTCTTCGAGGGCGGTCACCCGGCTGACATCGGCGGCCTGCTGGAGCGCGACGTCGTGCTGGCGATCGAGGACGTGGCCAACGACGAGGACAAGGCGTTCCTCATGGGCACGCTGATCATCAGGATCGTCGAGCACCTGCGGATGCGGGCCAGGAAGGAGAAGTCCACCGACCTGCGCCACGTGATCGTGATCGAGGAGGCCCACCGGCTGCTGCGCGACCGCGGTCACGGGCGGGCCTCGACGCACGCGGTGGAGCTGCTGGCCGGCCTGCTCGCGGAGATCAGGGCGTACGGCGAGGGCATCGTGGTGGCCGAGCAGATCCCGACCAAGCTCGTCCCCGACGTGGTGAAGAACACCGCGCTGAAGGTCGTGCACCGGCTGCCCGCCGAGGACGACAGGAAGCTCGTCGGCGCCGCCATGAACCTCAGCGACGAGCAGTCCCGCCACGTCGTCTCGCTCCAGCCGGGCTCGGCGGCGGTGTTCGCCGACGGGATGGACCGGCCGCTGCGGGTCCGCGTGCCGCTGGGGGAGTCCAGGGAGAAGGTCCTGCCGGGGCCGCCGCCGCCCATCCGCGGCCGCAGGTCGGCGGCGTGCGGCCAGCAGTGCCGCACGGGGCTGGCCTGCACGCTGGTGGAGCTGCGCGAGGCCGACGTGCTCGCCGACTCGCCCGACTGGGCCTGGATGCGCATCTGGTGCGACACGGTCGTCCTCGCCTTCGTCAGCAACCGGCCGCTGCCCGGCGTGCCGCGCGCCCTGGCGGCCGGCTGGGCCGACCTGCCGGCCCGGCGCAGGGAGTGCCTGCTCGCCACCCTGATCGAGCGCTCGGTCCAGCGGCGGGCCTGGTCGCTGCGGAGCTGGTTCGACCCGTCACTGCTCACGGAGAAGGCGGCGGAGACGGCCAGCCGGCTGCTGTCCGCGGTCGAGAGCGGCGGCGAGCGGCCGGGCGCCTCGTGGGTCATCCCGCAGGTGCGCTGGCTGCACGAGGTGGACCGGCTCTTCCCGTACGGCCAGCCGGCCCCCAACCTGCGCAGCCCGGCCCCGCCCATGGAGTACGCGCTCTTCCGCCTGCCGGACGGCGCGGGATCTAGCGACCTCGTCCACACCGAGCTGCTCGGCCACCGGGCCAAGGCGCTGCGCCACCACCCGCTGTCGATGGAGGTGGACCACAACCGCGCGCTGGCCTGGCGGGTCATCCTCGGCGACGACGAGAACGAGGCGGTGCAGCGGGACGTCACCACGGTCGCGATCGGCATCGAGTCGTCGGCCCGGCTGCGGCACGTGGGGCAGACGATGGGGGCCGGATGGCTGGAGGGGGTGCTGTCGTGGCCGCGCCGCTTCGTGCTGCCGTTCGACCACGGGGGCGCCCCGGAGATCGCTTTCGCCGATTCCCCCAGCACCTGAGCGCCGTGTTTTCGTGTGCGTCATCAGATCTACGGTCAACCCCGACTAGGATCCTTGGGCATGACCCAGCTTCCTCTGCGGGCTCAGCTCGCCAGCGCCCTGGGCCGCAGTGCCGCCACACTGTCCAGGATGACCGGGCGCGGTGACGGCTCGGTGATCGGCGGGCGGGTCGGCCTGCTGCTGGAGCCAGACCTCCTGCGCAAGCTGGCCCGCGACCGCAAGCTGGCCCTGGTGAGCGCCACCAACGGCAAGACCACGACGACCAGGCTGATCACCTCGGCGCTGCTCGACCTCGGCGAGGTGGCCACCAACGCGTTCGGCGCCAACATGCCGGCGGGTCACGTCTCCGCGCTGTCCCAGCAGAAGGGCGCCCCCTACGGCGTCCTGGAGGTGGACGAGAAATACCTGCCCGAGGTGCTCGACACCACCGGCGCGGGCGTCGTCTGCCTGATGAATCTCAGCCGCGACCAGATGGACCGCGCGGCCGAGATCTGGCTGCTGGCACAGAAGTGGCGCAGGGCACTGTCCGGCAAACCCACCCACGTCATCGCCAACTGCGACGACCCGCTCGTGACCTGGGGCGCCTCGACGGCGGCCAAGGTCACCTGGGTCGCCGGCGGCCAGCGGTGGAAAGAAGACTCCTGGTGCTGCCCCGAGTGCGGCGGCCCGCTCGACCGCAAGGACGCCGACTGGGCGTGCAGGGAGTGCACCTTCCACCGGCCCGAGCCGCAGTGGGCGATCGACGACGAGGTGGCGGTCGACCCGCGCGGGCAGCGCTGGCTGCTCGACATCCAGCTCCCCGGCCTGGCCAACCGCTCCAACGCGGTGATGGCGCTGGCCGTGGCCGAGGCGTTCGGGGTGCCGGTGGAGCGGGCGCTGCCCCATCTCCGCGAGGTGACCTCGGTGGCGGGCCGCTACACCACCGTCGAGCGCGATGGCCGGCACGCGCGCCTGCTGCTGGCGAAGAACCCGGCGGGCTGGCTGGAGGCGTTCGACGTCGCCGACCCGCAGTTCCCGATCATCCTGTCGGTCAACGCGCAGGGTCCCGACGGCCGCGACACCTCGTGGCTGTGGGACGTCGACTACCGCATCCTGCGCGGCCGTCCCGTCTTCGTGACCGGCCAGCGCCGCCTCGACCTGGCACTCCGGCTCGACGTGGCCGAGGTGCCGTTCACGCTGTGCGGCACGTTCTCGGAGGCGCTGGCCATGCAGCCGCCCGGCCGGGTGGACGTGATCGCCAACTACACCGCCTTCCAATCGATCCGATCGGAGTTCGGTCGTGCCGTCTGACAGCGCCCTGCGCATCGTCTGGATCTACCCCGACCTGCTGAGCACGTACGGCGACCAGGGCAACGTCCTGGTCCTGGAGCAGCGGGCGCAGCGCAGGGGGATCGAGACCGAGACGATCCACGTACGCTCGGCCGACCCGGTCCCGGAGAGCGGCGACATCTACCTCATCGGCGGCGGCGAGGACCGCCCGCAGATCCTGGCCGCCGAGCGGCTGCGGCGCGACGGCGGCCTGCACCGCGCGATCGCGGGCGGCGCCGCCATGCTGGCCGTGTGCGCCGGCTACCAGATCATGGGCACGACGTTCGGCGGCGAGGAGGGGCAGCCGGTCGACGGCATCGCGCTCCTCGACATCGCCAGCTCGCGCGGCCCCGCGCGCGCGGTGGGCGAGCTGGTGGCGGAGGTGGACGCCGCACTCAACCTGCCCACGCTGACCGGCTTCGAGAACCACATGGGCATCACCCATCTGGGGCCCGGGGTCCGGCCGCTGTCCAAGACGAGCGTGGGCGTGGGCAACGGCGACGGCTTCGAGGGCTGCTACGCGGGCCACGTCGTCGGCACCTACCTGCACGGGCCGGCGCTGGCCCGCAACCCCGCGCTGGCCGACCTGCTGCTGTCGTGGCGGGCGGGGGAGCTGGCCCCGCTCGACGACTCGCGCTACGAGGCCCTGCGCCAGGAACGCCTGGCGGCCGTCGTACCGCACTGACGCCACGCCGCCGCGCCGGGCCGCTCCTACGCGGGCCCGGCCGGCGCGGTGAATCGCCCGAAGCGGGGTAGAGCGTGCGCCGTGGGATCCACTGTCACCGTCCCCCAGACGCGCGCGATGAGCGGCGACGAACTGTCCGCCGACGACGCGTGGGAGACCCTGCGCAAATACGGCGGCTGGCGCTTCGCCCGTGACTCCCTGATCAGGTTCAGGTACGGCGACGGCATGAGCCACGCGCGGGCGCTGGCCTTCCAGCTCTGCCTCGCGATCATCCCCGGCGCCATCGCGCTGGTCGGGCTGAGCGCGGTCACCCACCAGGAGGAGCTCGGCCGGGTGCTGGAGCTGACGCTGAGCGGCCTGGTGCCCGGAGGCGGCGCGGAGACGGTCACACAGGCGCTGGGAGGCCGGGGCAGCACCAGGGACGAGCTGGCGCTCTGGCTCGGCCTGGGGACCACTCTGGCGGCGCTGGCGACGGCCATGGCGCAGTTCGAGCGGGGCGCGAACCGGATCTACGGCGTCGAGCGCGACCGGCCGTTCCACCGCAAGTACGCCAGGGCGGCCGTGCTCGCCCTGACCGCCGGGGTCTTCATGATCACCGGGTTCACGATCCTGGTGGGCGGCGGCGAGCTGGGCGACGCGCTGGCGAAGGTCTACGACTGGGGCGCGGGGGCCCGGCGCGCCTTCGGGATCGCCCGCTGGCCGCTCGGCTTCCTGCTCGCGCTGACGTCCACCGTCACTCTGTTCCGCGCCTCGCCCAGGCGCAGGCAGCCGGGGCACACCTGGCTGGCGGTGGGCGCGCTGGTGTCGCTGGGGCTGTGGACGCTGTTCACGCTGGCGCTGGCGCTGTACACCGAGTACAACGGCACCTTCGGGCACACGTACGGGCCGCTGACGGCGGCCATGGCGCTGCTGCTGTGGTCGTTCCTCAGCTCGATCGCGCTGTTCTTGGGCATGGCGTTCGCGGCGCAGCTCGAAGCCTGCCGCGCGGGGTGCGGCGAGCCCGCTCACCCCGACCCGGGGCCAACGGCCGAGGAGGAGCGGGAGCCCCTGGTGGGCGCGGTCGGCTCGGCCGCGATCTCGACCGCGCGCGGGCTGGTCAGGGCCGTCAGAAGGCGGAAACGCGAGGTCTGACCAGGGTGCCGGTCAGTAGACCAGGGCCTGGGCCCCTTCGCGGACCGCCTCCTCGACGAACGCCGGCGCGCCCGCGATGCGTATCCCGTCGATGAGGTCGTCCACGGTGATGTTCCGGCGGGCGGCGCACTGCGTGCACAGCGTCACCCGCCCGGCCGCCAGGACGGCCTCCAGCAGGTCGGGCAGCGGTGCGGCGTGCGGCAGGCTGAACTCCTTGGCCCGGCCCGGCAGCGCGAACCACGACGCCTCGCCGGTGAGCCACAGAGAAACGGGTACGCCGCTCGCGAGCGCCGCGGCCGCGACCGTGAACGCCTGATTGCAGCGCTCGGGGGCGTCGGCTCCGGCGGTCACCTTGATCACCAGTGATCGTGCCATGACCGTCACCCTAGCCTCCGTGGCCCGCGGACGAAGGAGGAGCATGCCGATCGAGGCGGAGCTGAAGGCGGTCGTACGCGACCCCGCCCGGGTGCGGGCAGCACTCCGCGAGCGCGCGGACGAGCAGCTCAACGTCTATCGCGACGTCTATTACGACACCCCTGACCGGCGCCATTCGCGGGACGGGAGGGAGATCCGGCTGCGCGTGGTGGACGGGACGCGGAGCCTGCTCACGTACAAGGACCCGGTCGTGGACCGGGACAGCGGCTCCAAGCCCGAGTACGAGACGGCGGTGGCCGATCCCGTCGCGATGGACGCCGTGCTGCGCAAGCTCGGGCTGGAGGAGGTGATCAGGTACGAGAAGCGCTGCGCGAACTACCGGCTGGAGCGGTCGGGGCTCCCGCTGCTCGCCACCCTGGTCGCGGTGCCCGAGCTGGCGGGCACGTTCCTGGAGGTCGAGGCCGTCGTCGAGCCGGCGGCGGTGCCCGCCGCGCTGCGCGTGGTCAGGCAGGTGCTGGCTGAGCTCGGGATCGGCGGCGAAGACCTCACGACAGAGCTGTACACCGAGGCCGTACGGCGGGTCAGGAGCACTACCCTTGACGACCATGGAAGAACCTGAGATGCACCCTGACCTGGAGCCGATCGCGTTCCTGCTCGGCCGGTGGGAAGGCGCCGGAGTGGGTGGATACCCGACCATCGAGAGCTTCAACTTCGGCCAGGAGATCGAGTTCGGGCACAACGGTAAGCCGTTCCTGAGCTACGTGAGCCGCACCTGGCTGCTCGACCAGGACGGAACCCGGGTCAGGCCGCTGGCGACCGAGTCGGGATACTGGCGGCCGCAGCCCGACAGGCAGGTCGAGGTGGTGCTGGCGCACCCGACCGGGATCGTCGAGATCTACATCGGCGAGGTGGTCTTCCACAAGATCGAGCTGCGCACGGACGTCGTCGCGCGCACGTCCACGGCCAAGGAGTACACCGCGGGCCACCGGCTCTACGGGCTCGTCAAGGGCAATCTCATGTGGGCCTACGAGATGGCGGCCGTCGGCCACCCGCTGACCGACCACATGTCCGCCGAGCTGAAGAAGGTAACTTGAGCCGTTATGAGCACGCCTTTCACCGCTGACGCCGTCGAGGCGATCAAGCGCCACATGAATGACGACCACGCCGGCGACTCGCTGATCATCGTGCGCGCGCTGGGCGGGCGGCCCGATGCCACCTCGGCCGTGACGAGTGACGTGGACGCCGAGGCGATCGAGTTCACGGTGGACGGCGCGGAGCGGGTGCGGGTGCCCTGGGGGGAGACGCTGACCGAGCGGGCCCAGGTGCGCAAGGCCGTGGTGCGGCTCTACCAGGACGCCTGCGCCAAGCTCGGCCTCCCGCCCCGCGGTGAGCACTAGCGGGCCGCAGGCTCGCGGTGAGCACTGAGCGGGCCGCAGGCTCGCGGCGAGCACTCAGCGGGCCGCAGGCTCGCGGCGAGCACTCAGCGGGCCGGAAGGGTCGCGGGTCAGTCCTTGATCGTGGTGCCCTGCGCGGAGACGAGCCGCCAGGCGCCGTCGGAGGCGGCGGCGTAGACGTGGGTGTAGCGGCTGCCGGCGCTGAACGCGGTGCCGTCGGGGCCGGTGAAGCTCATCCCGGTACGCCCCACGATGATGGCCACCTCGCCGAGGACCCGGACGATCGCCTCGTCCGGGAACGAAGTGATCCGCGGGAACCGGAGCGCCCCGGACGCCATCAGGTCCAGGACTACCCCTTTGTCGGCGACGGCGCCGTCCTCGACCCCCACCAGGACGAAATCGTCGGACAGCAGCGCTTCGAGCAGGTCGCGGTCGCCTGACACCAAGGCGTCGAAGAAGCTCTGGTCGTGCTGGAGAAGCGTGTCCCGGTCCGTGGTCATGCGTGTCCGTTCCGTCGAGGCCGAGAGCCGAGGGTAGACCTTGACGTCAGTGACAAGGTCAACCGTCTTCTCGCCCGCGATGGGCGCCCTCGGTGGGCAACGCCCTCCGGACATGAAGAAGGGCCCCAGGCAACACTCCGCCTGCCGTGCAGACGGGCCGGATGGACCAACGGGCCAGGATGAGATCCCGCCCTCCGGCTGCCAGGGGCCCCGGTGGTTGCCTCGAATTCGCCTAACGGCACGAGACAACAGTCCGCGACGTCAGCGGACAACCACCTCGCTAGTCCAACTATGAATCACCATTGTTTGGACCACCTCCTTTCCGCGTACCACCGAAGCTATGCGCTCCTCCGCGAAACGGGCAAGTGAATATCGCCGGGCCGTACACTCGGGTCATGACGGAGACTCAGTGGCACGAAGAACTCCGCGCGAAGGGCTACCGGGTCACCCCTCAGCGGCAGCTCGTCCTGGAGGCGGTCAAGGCGCTGGAGCACGCCACTCCGGAGGAGATCTGCGTCAAGGTCCGCGAGACGGCCCGCGGGGTGAACATCTCGACCGTCTACCGCACGCTGGAGCTGCTCGAAGAGCTCGGCATGGTCACGCACACCCATCTGGGCCACGGTGCGCCGACCTACCACCTGGCCTCCGAGGCCGATCACGTGCACCTGGTGTGCCGGGGCTGCGACAAGGTGTTCGAAGTGCGCCCGGAGCTGGCGGAAGGGCTGGTCAGGGGCCTGGACGAGGAGCTGGGGTTCGTCGCGGACGTGCATCACCTGACCGTCTTCGGACGTTGCCGCAACTGCCGCTAGCCTGGAAGACATGCGTAGCCCTCTGCTCGATCTCCCCGGCGCCGTCGCGGCCGACGGGCCCGATTCCGACGTAGCCGCGCACTATGGCGACCTGTTCGCCGAGCAGCGCGCGCTGGCCAAGGGCGAGGCGGTGGTCGACCGCAGCAACCGCGAGGTGATCCGCGTCTCCGGCGTGGACCGGCTGAAATGGCTCAATGACCTGACCTCGCAAAAGCTCGACAAGCTGGCCCCCGGCGAGTGGACGCAGACGCTCGACCTCGACCTCCAGGGTCGCGTGCAGCACCATCTGACGCTGGTCGACGACGGTGAGAGCCTGCTGGCCCACGTCGAGCCCGGCACCGCGCAGAGCCTGGTCGACTATCTCGACCGCATGCGGTTCATGCTGCGGGTGGAGGTGTCGCGGGCCGACGAGCTGGCCGTGCTGTCCACGGCCGACGAAGACTTCCTGGTGCCGCGCGAGGAGCTGGCCGAGCACCTGGGCAAGCCCCTGGCGGGGCTGTGGGCCTACGAGGCGCTGCGCATCGAGGCGCACCGGCCGCGGCTGGGCTTCGAGACCGACCACAAGACGATTCCGCACGAAGTGGGGTGGATCGGGGCGGCCGTCCACCTGAGCAAGGGCTGCTACCGGGGCCAGGAGACGGTGGCCCGGGTGCACAACCTGGGGCATCCGCCGCGCCGCCTGGTGTTCCTGCACCTCGACGGCAGCGTCGACACGCTGCCGGTGCACGGCGCGCCGGTGATCTTCGAGAGCCAGGAGGTCGGCGTGGTCGGCTCGGCCGCCCGGCACCACGAGCTCGGGCCCATCGCGCTGGCGGTGATCAAGCGTACGGTGCCGGTGGACGCGACGCTGCTGGCCGGTGGGGTGGCCGCGGCGCAGGAGGTCATCGTGCCGCCGGACGCGGGCCGCAACGTCAGCATCGACCCGTCGCTGCGCCGCCGCATCCGCTGACCCCGGGCCGGGCGCGACGCCGGGCCGGGCGCTGACCCCGGGCGCTGACCCCGGGCGCTGACCCCGGGCCGGGCCCCTCAGCCTCTCTCCGGCTCTCTCAGGCTTGCTCAGGCTCCCTCAAGGGCTGTGCGGGCCTGCTAAGGGGCCGAGCCCGTGCCGGGGCTGCGCTGAGCTCTGACGGCTCGGCCGGCTCGGCCCAGGGGGCGTCAGACGTCGAGGACGAGGGTGATCGGGCCGTCGTTGACGAGCGACACCCGCATGTCCGCGCCGAAGACGCCCGTCTCCACGTGCGCGCCGAGCCCGCGCAGCTCCGCCACCACGGCCTCCACCAGCGGCTCGGCGACCGGTCCAGGGGCGGCCGCCTGCCACGTGGGCCGCCGGCCCTTGCGCGCGTCGCCGTACAGGGTGAACTGGCTGATCACCAGGAGCGGCGCGGAGACGTCCGAGCAGGACTTCTCGCCGTGCAGGATGCGCAGCCCCCACAGCTTGGCGGCCAGCTTCGCGGCCTCGGCCCGCGTGTCCGTGTGCGTGACCCCCACCAGGACCAGCAGCCCCGGCTCCTCGACCGCCCCGACCGTACGCCCTTCGACCTCGACCGACGCCGAACTCACCCGCTGCACCACTGCTCGCATGGGATCCCATTGTGGACCAGGAAAAACACCGGCAAAACCGGTCCGTAGACTCGTGGTGAAAGGGGACGTGAAATGTCGATGGTTGTGGAAGTTGTCCGGTCCGGGTTCGTGGAGTCCAGGCATCAGGCTCGTGTGCTGACCGTGGACGCGGAAGGACGCCCGGTCGAGACTCGGGGCGCGGTGCACGTTCCCGCGTCGCCACGGTCGTCGATGAAGCCGTTGCAGGCGCTCGGCATGCTCCGCGCCGGGCTGCGGCTGGAGGACGAGCTGCTCGCGCTGGCCTGCGCCTCGCACTCGGGAGAGCCGTTCCACGTGGACGGCGTGCGGAAGATCCTCGCCGGGGCGGGTCTGGAGGAGCCGGCGCTGCTGTGTCCTGAGGACTACCCGGCCGACCGGACGGTGACCGAGCGCGGCCGCGTCTACATGAACTGCTCGGGCAAGCACGCGGCCATGCTGGCCACCTGCGTGCTCAACGACTGGCCGCTGACCACCTACCTGGAGCCTGCGCACCCGCTGCAGCGTGCCATCAGGGAGACGGTGGAGGACCTGACCGGCGAGCGGATCGCGGCCTCCGGCGTGGACGGCTGCGGGGCGCCGCTGTTCTTCGTGTCGATGCTCGGGGTGGTCAAGGCGTTCAGGTCGTTCCCGATGTCGTCGGAGGACTCGTACGAGCGCAAGATCTTCGAGGCCATGCGCACCTACCCCGAGTGGACCTCGGGCACCGACCGGCCCGAGGCCAAGCTCATGCGCGCTCTGCCCGGGCTCATGCTGAAGGCGGGGGCGGAGGCGTTCGACGCGTTCGCGTTCGAGGACGGCCGCGCCGGGACCATCAAGATCGAGGACGGCTCGCAGCGCGCCCGCGTCCCCGTCACCGTGGCGGCGCTGCGCTCGCTCGGCCTGGACGCGCCCGAGCTGGCCGAGCTGGCCGTCCCGCCGGTGCTCGGCGGCGGCCGCCCGGTGGGGGAGCTGCGGATCCGCTAGAGCGTGCGGAACTGGCGGGTGGCGGAGATGGCGCCTGAGGTCGTCGTGGTGAACGTGCGCATCGACCCCGCGAACTTGGACAGGTCCCACTCCGCCGGCCCGTGATACCAGTACAGGTTGTCGGACTGGTGGCCGTTGCCGGTGACCGAGGCCACCACCCGCGACCAGTGCTCCACCCCGTCGAAGATCACCGCGTAGGGCAGGTAGCGGGAGAACAGCTCCACCCGGTGCTGCTCGGGCACCTCACCCAGCTCGCCGGAGAACAGGTAGTCGCGAAAGCCCATCGTGTGCGCCAGCGCCGCCGAGCCCTTGGCCGTCTTGGCCGGCATGTACTGGCCGCCGACGGCCAGCGCGCCGCCCGCGATGACCAGGGCCAGGCCCAGCAGCCCGTACGTGGTGAACCAGGCCAGCGCCACCGTGGCCACCAGCCCCACGCCGATCAGGATCACGCCGATCGTCGTCCACCTGGTGCGCTCGGTGTCCGGGCGGCGGGCGAACCAGCCCTGCTTGACCACGTCGGCGTACAGGGCGTCGCGCACCTTGCCCAGATGGCTGGCGAACGAGCCGGACAGCTGCGACAGCAGCACCGCGTCCCGGCCGTCGAAGATGGCCTGGTAGAGCGCGAGCTCGTACGGCAGGAGCGCGTTGACGGGCGCGCTCGGCAGCCGGACCAGCAGCCAGTCGGGCGCGTCGTAGGTCTGGCGGGGCTGCTCGTCGATCCGCAGGTAGCCGCGGACCGCGAGGTCCACGATGGTGGCGGTCACGTCGACCACGTCGGCCTGCTCGTCCACCAGCGTGCCGATCTGGCCGGGACGCACCCCGTCGGGCGGGGAGAAGTGCCCGTTCTGCACTGGATCGACCGAGCCGCTCTCGTGGCCGGCGACCCGGGCGTCCCGGCCCCGCGTCCAGTAGAGCAGGCCCAGGCCGCCGAGCAGCAGCAGGAGCAGGCCGGCCAGGGCGCCGCCGGTGACGGTGTTCAGGGTGAAGGCGGCGGCCAGCGAGAACCGCTTCTCCAGGATCGGCGTGCCGCTGCTGGAGCCCTTCGGGTAGCCGACCACCACGGTCAGGGCCTGGCCCTGCGCGATGTTCTCCTGCTCGAAGTCGGCCTGGGTGGCCGAGTGGTCCATGGAGGCGGAGGTGCAGCCGATGGCCGAGGTCAGCTCGCCGGCGAAGCAGGACAGGTTCTGGACCTGCCCCGGGCCGTTGACCTTGACGGTGGCCTTGGCGACCTCGGTGTTCCAGCCGCTCACGGCGAACCAGCGCAGCTCCTCGACGCCGCCCGAGGTGGTCACCGCGCCCTTGACGTCGTACTCGACGCTCTGGCCCGTCACGGTGAGCACGTCCCCCGCCAGGGTGCCGCCCTTGACGTTCGAGATCCGGTAGAGGCGGTCGTTGCCGTCGTCGTACCGCGTCCTGGTGATGAGCGTCCGCTTGAGCTGCCCGGACGCCCCGCTGATCTTCTCGACCACGTGCAGGGTGCCGTCCTTGCCGAGGGTCATCGTCACCTCGTCGGTGATCCCGGCCTCCGCGGCCACGGCGGGGGCGGCGGTCAACGTCAGAGCGGTGGCCGCCAGGGTGGCCATCGTGAGTCTG
Organism: Nonomuraea zeae; assembly: GCF_005889725.1. Taxonomy (GTDB): domain Bacteria; phylum Actinomycetota; class Actinomycetes; order Streptosporangiales; family Streptosporangiaceae; genus Nonomuraea; species Nonomuraea zeae. The sequence continues at coordinate 3,328 of NZ_VCKX01000245.1, read as the reverse complement.
AAACCCGTCATGGCGGCAAATCGTATCGGTTCGGACTTGTCAGTCCAGCGAGATGCTGCGGGCCGCCTGCTGAATGCTCTCCGGAGCCGCGCCCTGACCGGTGTTCTCGAAGGCCAGCGCCTGGTTGGCGGTCACGAACGGGCGCATGCGCTCCTCGTAGCGCTCGAAGGCCGTCGCGGGGTTCGCGACCAGCTCCTGAGCCAGCACGTACGCCCCCACGAAGGCCAGGCTCGTGCCCTGCCCGGACAGCGGCGAGGCGCAGTAGCCCGCGTCGCCCACGAGCGCGACCCGGCCCTTGCACCAGTGCTCCATTTTGACCTGGGCCATGGAGTCGAAGTAGAAGTCGTCGGACTTCCACATGGCCGCCAGCAGCCTGGGCGCCTCGTAGACCCCGGTGCAGCGGTCCTGGATGAGCTGCTTCTGCTGCTCGATGTCGCGGTAGTCGTAGTCGATCACGTCGGATCTGAAGCCCAGGTTGACCCGCATCTCGCTGGGGTCGCGGTCGCTGAAGAGCGCGCCGCCCGCCTCGCCCTCGTTGAACCAGGTCTGCCAGTGGTCCAGGCCGAGGAAGTTGTCGGCGGTGAAGATGGAGAGGTACGTGCCGAGGTGGTGCAGGAACTGCGACTCCTCGCCGAAGGCCAGCCGCCGCACGTTCGAGTGCAGGCCGTCGGCGCCGATCACGTAGTCGTAGCGGTCGCGCCGGCCGCTGTCGAAGGTGACCTCGCCGTCCTCCGCGAGCGTGGCGATCGAGTCGCCGTAGAGGTAGGTGGCGTCGGAGGCGGCGATGAGGATGGCGTTGAGGTCGTCCCGCATGATCTCGACGTCCGGGCTGTCGAACGCGCCGCCGCTGAGCGTGGCCGTCTCGTCGCGCATGAGCTCGTTGCCCTGGGTGTCCACCATCGACATGCCCCGCATGGTCGTGCGCAGCTTCTTGATCTCGTCCAGCACGCCCATCCGCTCGGCCACGGTCAGCGCGGCGCCCCTGACGTCGATGGCCTGGCCGCCCTTGCGCGGGGCCGGGGCCCGCTCGACGACCGTCACGTCGTGCCCGTGCCGCCGCAGCCAGTAGGCCAGGACGGGGCCGCCGACGCTCGCGCCGGAGATGAGGACCTTCATGATGCGCTCCCTGTTGTTGACGTTGTACGCAGCACTGAATGTACGGTGTACAAACAGGCGTCCACAAGGGTATTGTTGGAGGATCTGTACTAGTACAGGGGGATCGATGACCAATCCTGGCGCGCGCATCGCGGCCGACATCAAGCAGCGCATCGCCGACGGCAGGCTGCGGCCCGGCGACCGGGTGCCCTCCACCAGACAGCTGGCCAGAGACTGGGGCGTGGCCCTGGCCACGGCGGCAAAGGTGCTCACCCGGCTGGCACAGGAGGGCGTGGTGGTCGCGGAGCCGCGCGTGGGCACGGTCGTGGCGGAGCCGCGCGCGGGAAACGTCTCGGCGGGGCCGCGCGCCGGGACCGTGGCGGCGGGGCCGGTGGGTGCGGCGAATGCGGGGAGCGCGGGAAGCGCGGGAAGCTCTGGTGGCAAGGGGGCGCGGCGGGTGGCCCCGGGGCGCGATCCGGCCCGCGAGCGCATAGTGCGCGCGGCCATCGAGATCGCCGACGCGGAAGGTCTGGCGGAGCTGACCATGCGCAGGGTCGCGGGCGTGCTCGGCATGGCGACCATGTCCCTCTACCGGCACGTGGCCGGCAAGGAGGACCTGGTCATGCTCATGATCGACACCGCGATAGGCCGGTTCCCGCTGCCCGAGGATGCGCCCCGGGGATGGCGGGCCAGGCTGGAGATCTCCGCCCGCCTGCAGTGGGCCGTCTACCGCGCCCATCCGTGGTCGGCCGGGGTCACGCCGCTGACCCGGCCGCTGGCCTCGCCCAGCCTGCTCAAGCACAGCGAGTTCGTCATGGAGGCGCTGCAGGACACCGGCGTCGACGCCATGACCAAGATGTACGTCCAGATCCTGATCTACAGCTACGTGCAGGGCATCGGCACCCACATCGAGCTGGAACGGCAGGCCAAGGCGGCCACCGGGGTCACCGGCGACGAGTGGGTCGAGGGGCAGGAGGAGCTCCTGCGGCTGGTCACGACCGCCAACCCGGCCATGGCCAGGATGCTCGCCGAGCTGGGCGACTTCGACCTCGATCTCGACTGGCTCTTCGAGTTCGGGCTCGGCCCGCTGCTCGACGGGCTGACCCCGTTGCTCGACGGGCCGACCCCGCTGGTCGAGCCGGGTTAGTCGGAGATCTGGATGCGCAGGCGGCGGAAGCCGCGGCCCTTGCTCTCGATCTTGGCCACCTTGATGTGGCCGATCTGCTTGGTCGAGGCCACGTGGGTGCCGCCGTCCGCCTGCGTGTCGAGGCCGACGATGTCGACGATCCGGACATCCTCCACGGTCTCCGGCACCAGGTTGGTGGCCGTACGGATGATGTCAGGAATCTCGAAGGCTTCCTTGCGAGGCAGGACCCGCACGTCGATGCGCCGGTCGGCGACGATCTCGGCGTTGCAGGCGGCCTCCACGGCCTCCTTGAACCCGGCGGGCACCTCGGGCAGGTTGAAGTCCATCCGCGCGCTGAGCTCGTCCATGTTGCCGCCGGTGACCAGGCAGCCGTAATCCCTGAACACCACCCCGCACAGCACGTGCAGCCCCGAGTGCGTACGCATGAGCGCCGAGCGCCGCGGGTCGGCCACCGCGGCCTCGACCACGGTGCCCACGGGCGGGATCGGGTCGCCCTCCACCGGGATCAGGTAGAGGTCGTCGCCCTTGCGCACCCCCGCGATGCGGGTCTCCACGCCCTGCCAGACCAGTACGCCGTGATCCGCCGGCTGACCGCCTCCGCCTGGATAGAATGCCGACCTGCTGAGCACGATCCCCTCAGGCGTCGCGTCCAGCACGACGGCCTCGAAGTCGCGCAGGTTCTGGTCGGAAAGTTCCAGCCGTTGCGTGCGTCCGTGGAGGTCGTGGGTCATATCGGCAGCTTAGTGCCCGAGGTGGTCATGCGCGGCCTGACGCGTCGTTCCCGGTTCGCGCCGGTCATCGCGATGCTGGCGCTGTCCGGCTGCGGCGTCGTCGCCGGCCGCACCCCGCCGCGCTCGCCCGTCGTCAGCCCTCCCGGCGACCCTGCCGCCACCCCTGCCGTCAACGCCGCTGCCACCGCTGCCGCTCCGGCGCGGCCGGTGGCTCCGGTGCTGATGTTCGTGGGTGACAGCTTCACCGTGGGGTCCGGCCCGGTGCCGGTGTGGCGGACGTACGCGTCGGAGACCGCGCGCCTGCTGGGCTGGCAGCCGGTCATCGCGGGGGCGGGCGGCACGGGCTATCTCAACG
>NZ_VCKX01000244.1 GCF_005889725.1 Nonomuraea zeae | reverse complement strand
CATCTTCTCGACACTGGCCTGACCCCACTGCGCGCGCTGTCTCACCAGCCACGTCATACCGCGCGACGATCACTGCGGCAAACTCGGCGATCTTCACTCACCTCGACGTGCGGAAAACGGGGCTAGCTCGGCACCGCGTGCGTGTCGTAGTGGCGCAGGAACAGCTCCTCCAGCGTGGGCGGCCGGCTGACGAGGCTGCGCACGCCCACGGCGGTGAGCCGGCGCAGCGCCGGGTCGAGGGCGGCCGTGTCGACGGTGAACCGGACACGGCCGCCCACGGCGCTCAGGTCGTGCACCCCCGGCAGCTGGGCCAGCCCGTCCGCCGGGCCGGCCAGCTCGGCCTCGATCGACGTGCGGGTCAGGTGCCGCAGGTCCGCGAGGGTGCCGGTCTCCACGGACCGCCCGTCACGGATGATCGTCACCCGGTCGCAGAGCGCCTCGACCTCGGCCAGGATGTGGCTCGACAGCAGCACCGTACGGTCGCCGCGGCGCAGCTCCTCCCTGACGCACTCCCTGAACACCTCCTCCATCAGCGGGTCGAGACCGGAGGTGGGCTCGTCCAGGATCAGCAGCTCGGCGTCGGAGGCCAGCGCGGCCACCAGCGCCACCTTCTGCCGGTTGCCCTTGGAGTAGGTGCGGCCCTTCTTGCGCGGGTCCAGGGCGAAGCGCTCCAGCAGGTCCGCCTTGCGCCGCCGGTCGAGGCCGCCGCGCAGCCGTCCGAGCAGGTCGATCGCCTCCCCGCCGGACAGGGTGGGCCATAACGTCACGTCACCCGGCACGTACGCCAGCCGCCGGTGCAGGTCGGCCGCCTGCGTCCAGGGATCGCCGCCGAGCAGCGTGGCCCGGCCCGCGTCGGCGCGCACCAGGCCCAGCAGGATCCTGATCGTGGTGCTCTTGCCCGCGCCGTTGGGCCCGAGGAAGCCGTGCGCCTCGCCGGTGCGCACGGTGAGGTCGAGACCGTCCAGGGCGCGGGTCGCGCCGAAGGACTTCACCAGCCCGGACACGCTGATGGCATCGGTCATGATGGTGCTCCTCACGAGTTCAGGTCGCCCGGCCGCCGTCGAGCGCCGCCCGGGCGGCGGCGGCCTCCTCCGGCGTGAGCAGGGGATGGGAGTAGACGTCGAGCAGCACCCGCAGCAGCTTGGCCTCGCCTTCCGGGGTGGTCACGTCGACGCCCAGGCCACGCGAAAGGTGCTGGGACAGGACGGCGACCGACAACGCCATGGCGGCGATCACCGCGGACCGGGCCTTGGCGTCGACGTCCGGGGGGTCGGGGCGGCGCTTGTCGGCTTCGGTGAGCCACCGCTCGCCGATCCTGACCATCTCGTCGAACAGCGGCGCCGCCCACCCGTCGGCCAGCGCCCGGGCGAGATAGCGCTGGTAGGGGCCCATGGCGGCGACCGGGTTGAGCCCGCCCTGGGCGCTCGCGGCGTGCTCGTGCAGCCGGTGGATCGTCTTCATCAGGTGCTCGTCGCAGGCCTCGCGCAGCGCCTCCTTCGAGCCGAAGTGGTGGCGTACCAGGCCCAGCGAGACTCCGGCGGTCTCGGCGATGCCCCGGATCGTGGCCCGCTCGAAACCGTGCTCGCCGAAGTGCCACATGGCGGCGTCCCTGATCCGGGCGCGGGCCGTCAGGTCCTCGGGGTCCGGTGCGGTCGTCACGCCGCCCCTCCTGTTCATTCGTATAGCTTACTGTTCAGGTGAAAAGCAGGCTATACCTACGTATAGTCGGTGTCCAGCACCGGCCCCCGGCTACGCGCAGGCGCCGATCCCGTTCTACGCTCCTTGGACCGAGATTGGAGTCCACGACGTGCCACAGCCCGCCCAGCCACCGGCCGCCGCTCCCATGCGCCTGGCCACCGTCATCCGCCCGTACGCCTGGGGCTCGGTGACCGCCCTGCCGCACCTGTTCGGAACTGAGCCCACCGGCCGGCCGCAGGCCGAGCTCTGGATGGGAGCGCACCCCGGCGACCCCTCGACCGTGGACGGCGTCCCGCTCGACGAGCTCATCGCCCGCGACCCCGAAGGCACCCTCGGCGAGCGGTCCGCGGCCCGGTTCGGCCCGGTCCTGCCGTACCTGCTGAAGGTGCTGGCCATCGAGCACCCGCTGTCCCTCCAGGTCCACCCGACCACCGAGCAGGCCGCGGCCGGGTTCGCCGACGAGACGGCGCGCGGCGTCCCGCTCGACGCCTTCGACCGCAACTACAAGGACGCCTCGCACAAGCCCGAGATGGTGTGCGCGATCACCGCGTTCCACGGGCTGTGCGGGTTCAGGGAGCCCACCGCGACCGCGGACCTGCTCGACCTGCTCGGCCTGGCCGAGCTCCAGCCCTGGATCGACACGCTCAGGGCCGAGGAGCCCGGCCACGCCCTGCGGGCCGTGTTCGCCGAGATGCTCGGCGAGCCGGCCCGGCCGGTGCGCGAGCAGGTCGAGCGGGCCCTGCTCGGCTCCTCCCGCGACGACCTGGCCGTCTACCGCGAGCTGGCCCGCGCCTGCCCCGGCGACGCCGGCGTGACCGCCGCCCTCCTGCTGCACGAGGTCCGCCTGCTTCCCGGCGAGGCCCTCTACCTGGGCGCGGGGGTCCCGCACGCCTACCTCGGCGGCATCGGCGTCGAGGTGATGGCCAACTCCGACAACGTGCTGCGCTGCGGGCTCACCGGCAAGCACGTGGACGTGCCCGAGCTCATGCGGATCGTGGACTTCACGGCGGCGGACCCGTTCCTGGTCCGGCCGGAGGAGGACGCGCCCGGCGAGCGCCACTACCGGCCGCCCGTCCCCGAGTTCGCCCTCACCCGCTACGACCTGACGGGCGAGGACTCGCACTCCCTGCCCGGCGGCCTGCCCCAGATCGTCGTCTGCATCGAGGGCGAGACCACCCTCGACGGCACGCTGACGCTCCGGCCCGGCCAGTCGGCGTTCGTCCCGGCCGGCGCGGCGGCGACCCGGCTCTCCGGTAAGGGCACCGCCTATCGCGCCCTCCCCGGATCGTGACTCTTTGCTGACTTCTCGCTACTCTGCGTTTTAACCAAACGCAGAGAGTGAGAGTCTCATGTTCATCGCCGTCATCGGCCTGCTCGTGGCCGCGGCCGCCGCCAGGTCAACTCGGCCACCCAGATCACCTCCACCGAGGCGAGCAACCTCGTGGACGTCTGCTGGTAACTCCCGCAGCCTGCCCCCGGCCGAGCGGGACACGCTGTCGGCCGCCGCCTGGCGGTCGTCCGAGAAGCTGCGGGCCTTCTTCCAGACCATCGAGCCGGCCACCCCGGGCTGAGGCCCGATGGGCTACCCGCGGCGGCGGAGCTTGAGCACGTTGTCCGGGCGGGTGCCCTCCCGGCCGTCGGGGTCCACGTAGGTGCGCTCGAACTCCTCAGCGCGCAGCACCTCCCACTCCCCCTCCGGCAGCTCGAGCGCGTCCAGGACCTCCTGCGGCGTGGGGAAGTGCACGCCGGGGTGCGGCACCTCCGCACCGGCCGGCCAGCCGGCGTGCCCGACGACCAGCAGCACCCCGCCCGGCACGACGGCCGCGGCGGCGGCGCGCAGGATGCGGTCGCGCGGCATGTCGCCGAGGGAGTGCAGGTAGCAGGCGGAGACCAGCTCGAACTCGCCCTCGGGGAAGGAGACGCCCAGGTCGTGGCGCTGCCAGTCGATGCGGTCCTGCACCTCTGCCGCCTTGGCCAGGGTCGCGGCCCGGTCGAGGGCGACGCCGGAGATGTCGGCGGCGGTGACCCGCCAGCCCAGGCCGGCCAGCCAGATCGCGTCGCCGCCCTCGCCGCTGCCCAGGTCGAGCGCCCTGCCGGGGGTCAGGCCGGCGGCCTCGCGGGCCAGGATCTCGTTCGGCTGCCCGCTCCAGAGCTGCGGGCGCTCGGCATAACGGCCGTCCCAGTACTCCGCCCCGTAGTCGAGGTCGGCGGCCTGGCCGGGAGCATGGTGACCGGCCGTCTCGTCGCCGGAGGCTCCGGCGCGGTGGGCGGCCACGGCGGCGCGGGTCTCCTCGGCGATCAGGTCGGCGTTGATGGCCGCGCCGGCGCGTACGCCGGCCGCCGCGGAGCCCATGACCTGTTCGGTCAGGTTGGTCACGTTCCCGGCCGCCCACACGCCCGGCACGCTCGTCGCGCCCATCGCGTCCACGGTGACGCGCACCCCGATGGAGTGCCCGAGCGCTTCCTGCTCCGCCGTCTCCAGCCCCAGCCCGGCCAGCCCGCTCGTCCGGGCGACGCCCCGGGTGGCGACGGCGAGCGCCCGGCAGGGCACAGACCGGCCGCCGGCGAGCTCCACGCCGCTGAGCCTGCCCTCGGTCACCGCGAGCCCCGTCACCGGCTCGGCCACCACGGCGATGCCCCTGGCGGCGAGCTGCTCGCGCTGCTCCTCCTCCAATCCCGTCCAGGTGTTCAGGAAGAGGGTCAGGTCCGCGCTCCACTGCCGCCAGAGCAGGGCCTGATGCACGGCCATCGGACCGGTGGCCAGGATGCCGATCGGCTGGTCGCGCACCTCCCAGCCGTGGCAGTACGGGCAGTGCAGCACGTCCTGCCCCCACAGCTCCGCCAGGCCGGGCACCTGCGGCCACTCGTCGATCGAGCCCGTGGCCACCAGCAGCCGGGCAGCCTCGACCGCTGCCCCGTCGTCGAGCACGAGCCGGAATCCCCCGCCGTCCAGCCGCTCGGCGGTGGCGACCGAGCCCGTCACGATCTCGCCGCCGTACCCCTCCACCTCGTGGCGGCCCGCGGCCAGCAGCTCCAGCGGCGGCACGCTCTCTCGCGCCAGGTACACGTGCACGCCCTGCGCGGGCGCGTTGCGCGGCTGCCCGGCATCGATCACCAGCACCTTGCGGCGCGCCCGGCCCAGCGCGAGCGCCCCGCTGAGCCCGGCGGCCCCGCCGCCGATGACCACCACGTCGTATCTCGCATCCATCGCCCGCGTCCTCTCGTTTCATCCGATGCGTCACTGTCCGCCCTCAGCCCCCGAATTGACAAATATCATTGCTGGAATGGCAAAGTAGACATATGGACGACCTCGAACACGTTCTCCAGGCGGTGGGCCCGCGGCTGCGGGCGCTGCGCCAGGAGCGCGGGACCACGCTGGCCCAGCTGTCCAAGGGCACCGGCATCTCGGTCAGCACCCTGTCCCGGCTGGAGTCCGGGCAGCGCAAGCCGACCCTGGAGCTGCTGCTGCCGCTGGCCCGCGCCCATCAGGTGCAGCTCGACGAGCTGATCGGCGCGCCGGTGACCGGCGACCCGCGGGTGCACATGCAGCCGATCAAGCGCTCCGGGATGACGATCATCCCGCTGAGCCGCAGGTCGGGCGGGCTGCAGGCGTTCAAGCAGATCTATCCGCCCGGCTGGCCGAACCACGAGTTCGAGCAGCAGGTCCACGAGGGCTACGAATGGCTCTACGTCCTGTCCGGGCGGTTGCGGCTGCTGCTCGGGCCGCACGAGGTGTTCCTCACCCCGGGCGAGGCGGCCGAGTTCGACACGCGTACGCCGCACGCCTCCGTCAACCCGGACCCCGTGCCCGCCGAGGTCCTCGCCCTGTTCGGTCCCCAGGGCGAGCGCATGCACGTCCGCGCCCGCCCCGCCGCCAAGTGAGCCGGCCGCGCCCGGGCGGCGTGCGCGCTCGTCAGTCGTCGAGGTCCGCCAGGTCGAGCTCGGCCAGGCGGTCCGGGTCGGCGAGGATGTCGATGGCGGCGATCCGGCCGTTCGTGATCGTGCAGCACATGACCGACACCGGGCGCCCGTTCACGGTGTTGACGATTCCGGCCACGCCGTTGACCAGCGCCGGGTAGCCCGAGGCGGCGCCGGCGGGCCGGCGGAAGGCCAGGGCGTGACCGGCCACCTTCTCCGCGCCGCGGATCTCGGTCCAGCCGCCTCCCGGCGGCAGGCCGCGGTCGACGCGGAGCACCACGTCGGGGTCGAGCACGGCGAGCAGCGCGCCGAAGTCGCCTCGGTGCGTGGCGGCCAGGAACGCGTCCACGACCTCGCGCTGGCGGCTCAGATCCGGGTCGGGCACCGGCGCCGCCCCCCGCACCCGCCGCCGCGCCCGGCTGGCCAGCTGCCTGGCCGCGGCCGTGGACCGCCCCACGAGCGGGGCGATGTCCTCGAACGGCACCCCGAACATGTCGTGCAGCACGAACGCCAGCCGCTCCGTCGGGGTGAGCGATTCGAGCACCACGAGCAACGCCAGGCCGACGGAATCGGCGATCAGCACGGCCTGCTCCGGATCCAGCTCGCCACCGTTTGCGGGGCTCACCACCGGGTCGGGCAGGTGCGCCTCCAGCGGCTCCTCGCGCCGCGAACTGCGCGTGCGCAGCATGTCCAGGCACACCCGGCCGACGACCGTGGTCAGCCAGCCGCCGAGGTTCTCGACCTCGCCGGCCTCGGAGCGGCTGAGCCGCAGCCAGGCCTCCTGAACGGCGTCGTCGGCCTCGCTCAGCGAGCCCAGCATCCGGTACGCCACCGCTTTCAGGTGCCCCCGGTGCGCCTCGAACCGGCCGGCCAGGAACTCGTGCTCGTTCATCAGCTTCACCTTCGCGTCGCGATCCATCACTTCAGTGACGTTCCGGGCCCGACAAGTGTGACGAGCTGCGCGTTTCGCGTTTCATCCGGGCATCCCGTGGCGGGCTCCGCGCCATGACCCCAGGGGCGATCGCCGCGCCGGCGTCGGGCACCTTCCGGCTCGGCGACCTGGCCCGCCTCGACCGGCCGTGCGAGCGCGGGAACGCGCCCGGACGCCTGAGCCCGGAGGTTTCCGGGCCGGTCACTCCGGGTCGGGCCCGGCCGCGTGGGGGCTGGAGCATCCTTCGGGTCAGGGCGATGATGACCGGTTATGTGGAGCATCGAGGAGTTCGTGCGGGCGGCCGGGGTCACCGTGGAGGAGCTGGCGGCGTACGTGGCGGAGAGCCGCCGGGGGGACGTGCCCGTGCTCGCGCGGCGGCCGCCCGGCGAGCTGGCCGAGCGGCTCGGGCTGGCGGAGCTGATCGCGAAGGGCGGCCTGACGGCGGAGACGTTCCGCGGCTTCCTCAGGACGTATCTGGCGGAGGGCACGCGGCTGCACCATCCGGCCTACCTGGCCCACCAGGACGCCCCGCCGGACTTCCCCGCCGCCCTGGCCGACTTCGTGCACGGGACGGCCAACAACCTCGCGGCCGTGTACGAGATGGGCGCGCCCGCCACCACGGTCGAGATCGAGGTGCTGAAGTGGATGCTGGCCAAGGTGGGGTTCCCGCGCGGCGGCGGCGTGCTCACGGGCGGGGGCTCGCTGGCCAACCTGACGGCGCTCCTGGCGGCCCGCGCCCGGGCGGCCCCGTCGGCGTGGGACGAGGGCGTGCCGGGCGACCTGGTGATCCTCGCGCCGGACTCGGCGCACTACTCGATCGCCCGCGCGGCCTCGATCCTGGGCCTGGGCCGCCGCGCGATGGTCGCCGTGGAGACGGACGAGCTCGGGCGGATCATCCCCGAGCGCTTGCCTGACATTTCCGGGAAAAGGGTGATGGCGCTCGTGGCCTCCGCGTGCGCCACCGGCACCGGTCTCCACGACGACCTGCGCGCGATCGGCGAATGGTGCCGGGCCCGTGACGTCTGGTTCCACGTGGACGCCGCCCACGGCGCCTCCGCCCTGCTCACCACCGGCCACCGGCACCTGCTCGACGGCATCGAGCTCGCCGACTCGGTCATCTGGGACGCGCACAAGATGCTGGCCGCCGCGTCGCTGGCGGCGGCCGTCCTGGTCCGCGACGAGCGCGACCTGGACGCCGCCTTCCAGCAGGAGGCCAGCTACCTGTTCTACGGGGATCAGGGGTTCGACCTGCTCTCCCGTACGCTCGAATGCACGAAGGGCGAGCTGGGGTTGAAGATCTTTCTCAACCTGGCCTGGCGGGGTGAGCGAGGGCTGGGCGAGCAGGTGTCCCGCCGGTACGCGGCCGCCCACCGGTTCTGGGAGCTGGCGGGGCGCAGGGACGGGTTCGCGCTGCCGTACGAGCCGGAGAGCAACATCGTCTGCTTCCGCTACGGCGACGGCGACCAGGCGGCGCTGCGCGAGCGGCTCATGGACGACGGCTCGTTCTACCTGACCTCCACCGAGCTCGGCGGCGTCCGTCACCTCCGGCTCACCGTCATGTCGCCGGCCACGGACGACGCCACGCTGGAGTCGCTGCTGGACGCGATCGAGGCGCCGCACCCCTGACGCCCCGCCGCTACCGGCCCCCTGGGAAGACGGCGGCCAGCTCCGGGACGCGGGCGCGGTAGCCGTCGAACAGCCTGCGCGCCGTCGACACCGAGTCCACCAGCGGATGCAGCGCAAACGCCTCGACCGCCAGCGCCGCCGAGCCCGTAAGCGCCGCCTCGATGGCTGTCTGCTCCACCGCCTTCACCTGCTGCACCAGGCCCAGGAACCGGCCGGGCAGCGGCCGGGTGGCCAGCGGCCGGACGCCCGCGCCGCCGACCGCGCACGGGATCTCCACCACCGCGTCGCCGGGCAGGCCGGGCACCGCGGTGCCGTTGCGCACGTTGAGGATCATGGTGGACGGCTCGCCGCGGGCGATCGCGGCCATGAGGGCGAGCGCGATGCCTTCGTACCCGCCTGCCTCCAGGTCGGCGGCCGAGCGCTCGCCGGCGTCGGTGACGTCGCGGGCCTCGGCCATGTACGTCGCGTCGCGCTCCCTGCGCGCCCGGCCCCACTCCGCGAGGGCCTGTCCCGGCCGCGCGCGCACGGCGGCGTAGAAGTCCTCCTGCTGGCGCAGCAGCGACTCGCCCCGGGTGAGCCCGGTGATCGCGGCGACGGACTCCCTGGTGAAGTAGTAGTAGTACAGGTATTCGTTGGGGAGCGCGCCCAGGACGCGCACCCAGTCGGCGCCGAAGACGCGCGCCTCCTCCACCCGCCGCAGCGCCTCGTCGTCGGCGAGCAGCTCGGGCAGCACGTCGCGCCCCTGGTGGGTGAGGCCGCGCAGCCAGCCGAGATGGTTGAGGCCCACGTAGTCGGGCGACACGCGCGCCGGGTCGAGCCCGAGTGCCGTGGCGGCGCGCCGGATGAGGCCGATGGGCGAGTCGCAGATGCCGATCACGCGGTCGCCGAGCACGCGCCGCATGGCCTCGGTGATCATGCCGGCCGGGTTGGTGAAGTTGATCACCCAGGCGGCGGGCGCGACGGCGGCCACCCGCTCGGCCACCCGCACCGCGACCGGGATCGTCCGCAGGCCGTAGGCGACGCCTCCAGGGCCGGTCGTCTCCTGGCCGGGCAGGCCCAGCTCCAGCGCGACCCGCTCGTCGGCGGTCCGGCCGGCCAGCCCGCCGACGCGGATGGCGGAGAAGACGAACGTGGCGTCGCGCAGCGCGGTGTCCAGGTCGGTGGTGACCCGCACCGCCGGCGGGTCGTCGTGCCCGGCGGCGAGCTGGCGCAGCACGTGCTCGACGGCCGCCAGCCGGTCCGCCGACACGTCGTACAGCACGACCTCCTCGACCCGCGGCTTGCCCGCGTCGCGCAGGAGCGCGCCGTACACGAGCGGGACCCGGAACCCGCCACCGCCGAGCACGGCCAGTCTCATCGGCTCTCCCTCACGCGAACGGACTCCCCTTCGACCTCACCCGGCGGCACCCGATCGGCACCCGATCGGCACCCGATCGGCACCGGCGGCTCGCGGGCGGCGCCCCCGCAGGCCGGGTGCCGTCATGCGCGCAGCACCTCCGCGCCCGCCGCCGCGCAGGCGCGCAGCGTGGGCTCGTCGGCGCCCTCGTTCGTGACGATCACGTCGATGTCCTCGGGCCCGCACACCCGCAGGGCGCCGGTGCCGGGGAACTTGTGCCGGTCCACGACCAGCACCACCTGCCCGGCCGCCGCGATCATGGCCCGCTTCAGCGGCACCTCGGCGAGCGTGGTGTCCACGAGCTGCCCGTCCGGCCGCACGCCGCTCGCGCCCAGGAACACGCGGTCGGCGACCACCTGGCCGAGCGCCGCCTCGGTCAGCATCCCGACCAGCGAGTGGTAGGTGCGGCGGACCATGCCGCCGAGCAGCAGCAGCTCGACCTCCGTGTCGGTGCGCAGCGCGTCGAGGACGGCCAGGCTGGAGGTGACCACGGTGACGCGGCGCCCGCGCAGCCGCCTGGCCAGGCGCATCGTCGTCGTGCCGATGTCCAGCAGGACCACCTCGCCGTCGCGCACGAGCTGCGCGGCACAGGCGGCCACCGCCTCCTTGTCCTGCTCGTCGACCGCCGCGACCTCGGCGAAGGGCCGGGTGACGTCGGCATCGGCGTCGGCCAGAGCGCCGCCGCGGACGCGGCGCAGGGTGCCGTCGCGGTCGAGCACCTCGAGGTCCCTGCGGATGGTGGACGGGCTCACGCCGAGCTGGCTGGCGAGATCGCGAACGCTGGTGGCGCCGGACAGCCGGACCCGGCGCATGATCTCCGCATGCCTGAGGCGCTGAAGCACGGCGGGAGTCTATCAGTCAAATTCGCGCACAAGTAAGCATCTTGCGCCATCAACTCGCGCCAAACACTTGAAGTGTTCGAGTAAACGTGCAAGATTGCGCACATCTCGCTGTGTCGAGGAGGACTCATTCCCGTGTCTGTCCAGGCGTACGACCCTCTCGCCGACGAGCGGACCCCGGAGGGCCCGCAGTTCGACGTGTTCTTGGCGGGCACCGTCTTCCTCGACATCATCTTCACCGGCCTGGCCGCGATGCCGGCCGCGGGCACCGAGATCTGGGCCGACGGGATGGGATCGTGCCCCGGCGGCATCGCCAACCTCGCCATCGCCACCAGCCGCCTCGGGCTGCGCACCTCGCTGGCCGCGGCGTTCGGCGACGACGACTACGGCGACTTCTGCTGGCGCACCCTCGAAGAGCAGGAGTCGGTGGACCTGTCCAGGTCGCGGCGCTTCGAGCACTGGCACTCGCCGGTGACGATCTCCATGGCGGTCGACCGCGACCGCAGCATGGTGACCCACGGGCATCCGGCTCCCATGCCGGCCTCCGAGATGATCGGCGCGCCGCCGCGCTCCAAGGCCGTCATCGTGACGCTCTCCCCCGACGAGCCGCTGGACACGCCGGGCAGCACGTGCAACTGGGCCGACCTGGCACACCGCAACGGCGCCCTCATCTTCGCCGACGTGGGCTGGGATCCGTCGGGCGCCTGGTCGCCCTCCGTCCTGGAGCAGCTCGAACGCTGTCACGCGTTCATGCCCAACGCGACCGAGGCGATGGCCTACACGCGTACCGACACACCGCGCGACGCGCTCTACGCGATCGCCGACAAGGTGCCCGTGGCGGTGGTGACCGACGGGGCCAACGGCGCCATGGCGATCGACTCCTCGACGGGCGAGGAGGCGTTCGTGCCCGCGCCGCGGGTGACGGCGCTCGACCCGACCGGCGCGGGCGACGTCTTCGGCGCCGGCTTCGTGCTGGGCACGCTGTCGCGCTGGCCGCTGGCCGACCGGCTCGCGTTCGCCGAGGTCTGCGCGGCGCTGGCGGTGCAGGAGTTCGGCGGCTCGCTGGCCGCGCCGGGCTGGGGCGACATCGCCGACTGGTGGCACGAGGTGCGCGAGGCGGCCGGCCACAGCGGCGCCTACGGCAGCTCGCTGGCCCGCCGTTACGCCTTCCTCGACCGGCTGGTGCCCACCGTCCCGGTGGGCGCGGTCCGCCGCGCCGTCGCCACCATCGCCCGGTACGCCGACGTGAGCCTGTCCTCCCAGGTGGCCACCCACCCACCGGCCCAGACGGGGGCCCAGACTGGGGCCCAGACGGGGGCCCAGACAGCGACTCAGACGGGGGCTCACGCGGCGGCCTCGAAGCCTTCCACCGTGACCGAGGACGAGGACCCGAACGCGCCTCGCGTGCCTGCGCAAAAGGAGTGACACCATGATCGCCTCGATGCGGGGGCCACGACCCGCCGGACGTGCCACGGCTCTCGCGGCGGCCCTGGCCGGGACCCTCACCCTGGCCCTCGCCGCCTGCGCGCCCGGCTCATCCGCCCCGCCCGCGGCCGGCTCCCCGACAGGCGCGGCCCCGTCGAGCGCGGCGCCGGTGCGCACCGACGCCGCCGCGCTCGGCAAGGTCACCCTGACCGTCTGGGACCAGGAGGTACGCGGGGGCCAGGCCGCCCAGATGAAGCAGCTCAACGCCGCGTTCCACGCCAAATACCCCAACATCACGCTCAACCGGGTGTCCCGCTCCTTCGACGACCTGAACACGACCCTGCGCCTGGCGCTGAGCGGCAACGAGCCGCCCGACGTGGTCGAGGCCAACAACGGCCGCTCCTCGATGGGCGCGTTCGTCAAGGCCGGGCAGCTCCGCCCGCTGGACGCCTACGCCGAGGCGTACGGCTGGAAGACCCGCTACCCCGACTCGGTGCTGCGCTACTCGCGCTACAGCGCGGACGGCAAGCTCTTCGGCGAGGGCAACCTGTACGGCCTGCCGCAGGTCGGCGAGGTCGTCGGCCTGTTCTACAACCGCGCCAAGCTGACCGGCCTCGGCCTGCAGCCGCCCAAGACGTGGGCGGAGTTCGAGGCGGCGCTGGCCAAGGCCAAGACGGCCGGTGAGGTGCCCATGCAGCTCGGGAACCTCGACAAGTGGCCGGCCATCCACGTCTTCGGCACCGTGCAGAGCCGCGGCGTCCCCGCCGACCAGATCGGCACGCTGGCCTTCGGCCGCAAGGGCGCCTCGTGGAACACGCCGGAGAACGTCAAGGCCGCCGAGCAGCTCGCCGGCTGGGCCGCCAAGGGCTACTTCAACGAGGGCTTCAACGGCCAGGGCTATGACCCGGCGTGGCAGGCGTTCGGAAAGGGGCAGGGCGTCTTCATGATCGCGGGCACCTGGCTGCTCGCCGACCTGCAGAAGGCGCTGGGCGACGACCTCGGCTTCATGCTGCCGCCCGGCGCGGCGGCCGACGCCGCGCCGGTCGCGACCGGGGGCACGGGCCTGCCGTTCGCCATCACGGCCAAGAGCCCCAACCCGGACGCGGCGGCGGCGTACATCAACTTCATCACCGACGCCGCCGCGATGAAGGTGCTGACCACCACCGGCAACCTGCCGGTCGCCGACACCGCGGCGCAGAGCGTGCCCGCGGGCCCGCAGCAGGACGTCTTCACCGCGTTCGGCACGGTGACCGCGAAGAACGGCCTGGTGCCCTACCTCGACTACGCCACCCCCACCTTCGCCGACACCCTGGGCGCGGCGCTGCAGGACCTGCTGGCCAAGAAGGCGACACCGCAGGAGTTCCTGGCCACGCTGGAGAAGGACTACAAGACCTTCGCCGAGAGCAACGGCTGAGGATGCCCCGCACCACCGCCGGGCCTCCCGGCGAGCCGCGCCGCGTCGCCTACCTCTACCTGCTGCCCGCCTTCGCCGTCTACGCGGTGTTCCTGCTCTATCCGATCGGCCGCGCGGTGCACCTGTCGCTGTTCGACTGGGACGGGCTGTCCCTCGGCCGGTGGGTCGGGCTGGACAACTATCTCGCGATCGTCTCCGACCAGGGGCTGCGGGCCGCGTTCGCGCACGCCCTGGTGCTCATCGTCTTCTACGCGCTCATCCCGCTGGCGATCGGGCTGATGCTGGCCGCGATACTCAATCACGCCAAGGTGCGCGGGCTCGGGTTCTTCCGCACGGTGGTGTTCCTGCCGCAGGTGATCGCCATGGTCGTGGTGGCCGTGGCGTGGCGGCGCGTGTACGCCCCCGACGGCACGCTCAACGGCCTGCTCGGCGCGCTCGGGCTCGACTCGCTGGCGCGCGGCTGGCTGGGCGACTACGCGTTCGCGCTGCCCGCGGTCGGCGTGGTCGGCACCTGGTTCGAGACCGGGCTGGTGACCGTGCTGCTGCTGGCCGGGATGAGCCGGGTGCCGGGCGAGCTGTACGAGGCGGCACGGCTCGACGGCGCGGGGGCGGTCAGGGAGTTCTTCGCGGTCACGCTGCCGTCGGTGCGCGGGGAGATCGCGGTCGCGCTGACGCTGACGGTGATCGCCGCCCTGCGCACGTTCGACCTGGTGTACGTCACCACGCGGGGCGGGCCGGGCGACTCGACCTCGGTGCCGTCGTACGAGGTCTACCACCGGGCCTTCGGGCTCGGCCAGGTCGGCTCCGCGGCGGCCATCGGCGTCACGCTCACCGTCGTCATCTTCGTGATCTCGTTCGGCATCAACCGCTTCGCGGACAGGAGGATCTCGTGATCTCGCGCGGGGAGCGGGTGGCCAACTACGTCATCCTGTCGGTGTTCGCCGCCTTCGCGCTGTTCCCCGTCGTGACGATCCTGGCCGCGGCGTTCGGCCCCGCCGACAGCGGCGGCACCTCCGGCCTGGGCAACTTCGCGGCGGCGTGGGAGATCGGCCGGTTCGGCTCCTATCTGCGCAGCAGCCTGGCGGTGTCGTCGTTCGTCGTGGTCGTCAGCGTCGTCCTGTCGATCATGAGCGGGTACGCGTTCGGCACCATGCGCTTTCGCGGCCAGTCGGTGCTGTTCTACCTGTTCATGCTCGGGATCATGATGCCGAGCGAGGCCATCGCGGTGCCGCTCTACTTCGACCTGCGCTCGCTGGGCCTGATCGACACGTTCTGGTCGGTCGCGCTGCCGCAGGTGGCGCTGTCGGTGGCGTTCGGCACCTTCTGGATGCGGGCGTACTTCCGCGCATCGAACCGGGCGATCGTCGAGGCCGCGCGCATCGACGGCGCCTCGACCTGGCGGATCCTGTGGCAGGTGCTGGTGCCGCCGGCCCGGCCCGCGGTCGTCACCCTGACCGTCCTGGTCTTCATGTGGACGTGGAACGAGTTCCTCATCCCGCTGATCATGGTGACCAGCGAGTCGCTGCGGACCGCGCCGCTGGGGCTGGCCTTCTTCCAGGGCCAGTACACCTCCGGCTTCACCCTGCTCGCGGCCGGCTCGGTCATCGTCGCGACCCCGGTCGTGATCTTCTACCTGTTCCTCCAGCGTCACTTCGTCCGCGGGCTGCTCCAGGGGGCAGTACGCGAGTAAACCCGGGAGGTTCCATGCGTCGTTCACGTCCCATGGCGGTGCTGGCCGCCGTGGCTCTCCTCGCGGTCCTGCCGGCCCCGCCCGTACGGGCCGCCGCCGCTCCCGTCGACCTCGACGCGTTGTTCGTCGGCGCCCACCCCGACGACGAGGCGTTCAGCCTGTCCACGCTCGGCCAGTGGAACGAGGACCACCGCGTACGCACCGGCGTGGTCACCGTCACCAGGGGCGAGGGCGGCGGCAACGCGGTCGGGCCCGAGGAGGGCCCGGCGCTCGGCCTGCTGCGCGAGGCCGAGGAGCGGACCGCGGTCGCCAAGGCGGGCGTGCGGGAGGTGTTCAACCTCGACGACGTCGACTTCTACTACACGGTGAGCGCGCCGCTGACCGACCAGGTCTGGGGCGGCGACACGCTGGAGAAGGTCGTCCGCGTCGTCCGGCAGACGCGTCCCGAGGTCCTGCTGACCATGGATCCGGCGCCCACTCCGGGCAACCACGGCAACCACCAGCAGGCCGCGCGGCTGGCCGTGGAGGCGTTCTACGCCGCGGCCGACCCCAAGGCGTTCCCCGAGCAGCTCACCCGTGAGGGCCTGCGCCCGTTCGCGCCGGCCCGGCTGCTGCTCGGCGGCGGGCGCGGCACCTCGCAGACCGGCCCGGACTGCGCCTCGACCTTCCGCCCCGCCAATCCGGCCCAGAACGTCTACGGCGTCTGGGGCGGGCGCGCCTCGCGGAGCGCGGGCAGGACCTGGGCCGCCGTCGAGCGCGACGCCCAGCGCTCGTACGCCTCCCAGGGCTGGGCCGTCTTCCCCGATGTGCCGGCCGACCCGGCCCAGCTCGGCTGCGACTTCTTCACCCAGGTGGACTCGCGGGTCCCGTTCCCCGAGCCGGGCAGCGCGGCGGCGTCCGCGCCCACCGCGATCCTGGACGGCGCGCTGACGAGGGCGAGCGGCTCCGTGCCCACCGGCACCCTGCTCAGCCTGCGTACCAGCGCGTTCGACGTCCGGCCCGGGACGGCGTTCACCGTGACGGTAGGCGCGACCGCGCCGCCGCGCGAGGCGCTGGGGCGCTCGTCCGTGGCGCTGCGGCTGCCCGCGGGCTGGCTGGTCAGCGGCTCCGGCGGCCTGGGCAGGCTCGCCGCCGGGCGTGGCGGGTCGGCGACGTTCACGGTGACGCCGCCGCAGGACGCGGCCGCGGGCCGGGTGCGCGTGGCGGCCACGCTGACGACCGAGCACGGCCGCGGCTACACCGACCGGCAGGTCGAGGTCAGCCCCGCCGTACGCGGCGGGCAGCAGTGGCTCCCCCAAGTCGCCCAGTACGAGAAGTGGACCTCCGAGGTGGGCGTGCCGCAGCTGCGCGGCCTGGTCACGCCCGTGCTCACGCTCCCGTCCGGCGGCTCCAGGCAGGTCGGCGTCGTGGTCACGAACGTGAGCGACTCGCCCAGGTCGGGCACCGTGCGCATCGCCCTGCCCGACGGCTTCACCGCCGACCGCGTCGAGGCCCCCTACCGCGATCTGGCGGCCGGGGCGGCCACGACGGTGCCGTTCACCGTCACCAACTCCGACCCCTCGCTGAAGACCTCCAACCAGGGCGGCGACTACGCCTACACGATCACCGTGGACGGCGCGGTCACCGGCCGCCCCGCGCTCGAACTGGTGCCGGCCGCCTCGATCCCGCAGGCCGCCGCGGCCCCGCACGTCGACGGGGCGGAGGGCGACGGCGAGTACGCCGGCCCCGCCGTGGACGTCTCCCGCCTGTGGGAGGGCACCGCGTGCTCCTCGGCGGCCGACTGCTCGGGCACGGCCAAGCTCGCCTGGCACGACGACACGCTGTACGCGCTGGTCCAGGTCAAGGACGACGTGCTCGGCACCCGGCTGGCGGCGTCCGACTGCAAGCGGCACTGGCGTACCGACTCCGTCGAGCTCGCGCTCGATCCGCGCGGCACGTCCGAGAACACCTCCACCACCTTCAAGGCCGCCGTGCTGCCGGTGACCGCCGAGGGCCCGGCGTGCGCCCTGCGGGACGCCGACAACCACCAGGGCCCGGCCACCGGCATGCGGGTGGCGTCGAAGGTGACCGACGGAGGGTACGCCGTGGAGGTGGCCATCCCCATGGAGATCTTGCCGGGAGCGGTCGATCCCGCCCATCTCGGGCTGAACATCCTCGTCTACGACTCCGACACCCAGGACAAGACCGGCCAGACCCGGATCGGCTGGTCGACGTGGGGCGGCGTGCAGGGCGACCCGTACCGGTGGGGCGTCGCGACGCTGCCCGGCTACCGCCCGCCGGCGGACCGGCCGACCACCCCGCCGGAGGCGGTGATCCCCAGCACGGCCCTGTCCAGCCTGGACTCGCCGCAGTCGCTGGAACAGGCGGCCCGGCTCGGCCTGCCGCTCGCGGGCGGTCCCGCGGCGAAGCCGTCCGAGAGCGGCCGGGTCGTCTCGGCCACGGGCGGCCAGGGCGGGGTGAAGGTGACGTTGCACGCGAACGCCGGCGGGGAGGCGCACCTGTTCGTCCGCGACGCGAGCGGGACGGCGGGCAGCCGGGTCGTCCCGGTCCCCGGCCGCGGGTCCACGACCGTGACCGTGCCGCTGACCCGCGCTCTGGCCGCCGATCCGGTGGTGGTGGCCGGATGGCGGGCGCCGGGCGGCGGCACGGCCGCCTCTCAGGTCCGCGTGCGCTGACCCGTTCTCCCAGGTCCACGATGGGCTGACCCGCCGACCCGGTGCGGGCAGGTTTCCTGCGTCAATGCCCTGCTTACAAAACAGGGCATTGACGAAAAATCCTTACATGGTACTCATAGATCAAGTCGGAAACCTTCAGCACCCCCCATCGGGATCACTCAAGGAGGACGCGCATGGCGCGTACCCAGCCCCCCGACCCGCCCATCGACTTATACGCCTCCGTCCAGGGAGAAGTCTCCTGGTTCTGCTGCGGCACCGCCTGGGGTCCGTGCAGCAGCACCGGCAAGGGAGCCTGCGGCACCTGCAACTCGGGCAGCCTGCAGCACGCCTGGCCCAACACCTCCGACGCCTGCTGGGCGATCACCCGTCCCGACAGCTGCGGCGTCAGCCTCTCCCGCAGGACCTGCGGCTTCCGCCACCGCACCACGGCGCTGTGCAGCGGCGCCAGCGTCGTCACCGCCATCGCCGACTGCGGCCCGCAGACCGACCTGTTCTGCGGCGAGCGCAGCTGCTGCGGCTCGACCTGCGCCAGCAACCGGCTGATCGACCTCACCCCCGCCGCCTACAGCCAGATCGCCAGCCTCTCCACCGGCCTGCGGCCGTGCGAGATCGCGACGGCATAGGGGAGGCAGACCGTGACCAGCAGAAGAAACCTGCTCAAATCCGCACTTCTC
Source organism: Nonomuraea zeae (assembly GCF_005889725.1). Taxonomy (GTDB): domain Bacteria; phylum Actinomycetota; class Actinomycetes; order Streptosporangiales; family Streptosporangiaceae; genus Nonomuraea; species Nonomuraea zeae. The sequence goes on along the minus strand of NZ_VCKX01000244.1, from coordinate 644 downwards.
GGTGGCGGCGCCGGTGTCGTCGCCGCGACCGCGCTGGGCTCGCTCGGCCCCGAGGCGGCCTTTGCCACGGCGGCGCCCGAGATCGAGCCGGGCACCCCCGACCCCAACTTCGCCGAGGGCCGGATCCGCTCGATCAAGGACAACACGCTGCTCGTCCTGGGCTCCAACATGGTGTTCCACCAGATCAGGGTCGTCGACGGGACCAGCCTGTGGAAGCTCGGGCCGGTCGCCTTCGACCAGGCCCAGCCCGGTGACGGCCTGTACGCGCGGGGCGTGCGCATGCCGGACGGCGTGCTCGCCGCGGAGTCGGTGTGGCTCAACATCGTCAACATCAAGGGCCACATCAAGAACATCACCAGCCAGAAGATCCACCTCGATCACAACGGGCAAGAGGTGCTGTGCCATGTCGTGGCCGGCAAGTCGGTCGCGATCCACGCCGAGGCGCCGCCCTCGTCGGACCTGTCGTCGCTCAAGGTGAGCCAGCACGTCCAGATCCTCGGAGCCTGGCGGCCGGACACGAACGAGGTCGACATCGCCACCGTCTTCTCCCCGCACTAGCAGCCCAGGCCCTACCGATCATGGGCCTGTTCCGCACTGACAGGCCCTACCACCCCGCACCGATCAGGGGCCTCCCTTCCCCACTG
>NZ_VCKX01000243.1 GCF_005889725.1 Nonomuraea zeae | reverse complement strand
TTTTTTTTTCAAGGATCGGCGGACGCCCGAGATCTACATAAGGGGTATCGTCGGCAGCGTCAGAGGTGTATTAGCGACAGGGCAGGATCGGCACGCGCCACCGGACCGGAGGCCGCCGCGCGTGCGGGGACGAAAGCACTCTAAAGGACGGCCATTCGGGGAATGTGACCTGGTGGCCGTCGGCTCGTCAGCGGACGGTGGTGGTCGCCATTCCGTCGGGTGGCGGTGGTGGCGCCGTCGGCTCGTTAGCGGACGGACGTGCGCGCCTTCCCGCTCATAGGGCGCGGTGGTGGGGCGTTTCCCGTCAGAGGGTGGCGGGTGGTGCGGTGCTGGCGCGATGGACCAGGGTCGTGGGCAGTTCGGTGCGGGCCGGGGTCTCGCCGGACAGCAGTGCGGCCAGGGCGGCCGCGCCCAGCTCGGGCCAGGGCTGGCGGACGGTCGTCAGCCCCGGCGTGAGGTGCGCGGCGGCCCACGAGTCGTCGAACCCGATAACGCTCACATCGTCGGGCACACGGAGGCCGTGCTCGCCGATCGCCTGGTACACCCCCACGGCCATGGCGTCGGAGCAGGCGAAGACGGCGCTCGGCGGGTCGGGGAGGGCGGCGAGCATCGCGCGGGTGGCCCGCAGCGCGCTGTCGTTCTGGAAGTAGCCGCACACCTCCCAGCCAGGCTCCACCGGCAGCCCGGCCGCGGCCATGGCCTGGCGGTAGCCTGCCACCCGCTCGGCGGCGCACGGCACGCCGGGCCGGCCGGTCACGATCGCGATCCGCTCGTGCCCCAGGCCGATGAGATGCTCGGTGGCGGTGCGGGCCCCGGCCAGGTTGGCGGAGACGACGACGGACACGCCGGGCGGTGGCTTGCGGCGCGGATCGACGATGACCGAGGGGATGCCCTGGTCGGCCAGCCAGGCGCGCTGCGTGGCGGTCGGCGAGGTGCGTACGAGCAGGACGCCCGCGCTGTCGCGGGCGCTGATCCGGTCCAGCCAGGCGGGCGGCGGCTGGCCGTTCTTGGTCCGGCCGACCACGGCGGAGACCACCAGGTCCACGCCCAGCCGCCAGGCCGCGTCCTCCACGCCGCCGAGGATCGCCAGCGCGTACGGCGAGTCCAGGCCCTGCAGCATGACGTCCACCATGCTGCCCTTGGCCGGCTTGAGCCGCTGCCTGGGATAGCCGCGCCGCTCCAGCACCTCGGCGACCAGGCGGCGGGTTTGGGCGGAGACGTCTGATCTGCCGTTGAGCGCCTTGGAAACGGTTGCAACCGAAACCCCGGCCTCACGGGCGATCACCGCCAGCTTGGGCAGTGGCGGGGGCTGGTCGTCGGCCGTCATGTCCCCACTTTCCTCCGCTCCGGCGGTGAAAGGCCAGGCCATGGGCCGAAAATTTCGAAATTTCGGCGTTTGTCCTGATGATGGCCTTGGAGGGGTTCGTGTGCCATTGACGTTGCGTGCGGGCTAACGCAACGTTTCCTGCAACCGATTGCAGGCAGGCACCACCGCAAAGGAGTCGTACACGTGGCCGTCGTCTCGGCGTCTCCGCCCCGCACGAAACCACGTCGAGCAGGAGCGTTAACACCATATGTGCTGATCGCACCGTCGTTGATCGCGATGCTGGGGTTCCTCGTATACCCCATGGCCAGCGTGATCTACTACAGCCTTCAGCGGTACAACGTCACCAAGCCCTGGGACAACGGCTTCGCCGGGCTCGACAACTTCCGCACGCTGCTGTTCGAGGACCCGATCTTCTGGCAGAGCCTCGGCTTCAGCCTCCGGTGGGTGGTCGTCGAGGTCCTGTTGCAGTTCCTGCTCGGGCTGACGCTCGCGCTGATCGTCAACGAGAGCTTCGTCGGCCGGGCGCTGTCGCGGGCGATGGTCTTCTCCCCGTGGGCGGTCTCCGGCGTGCTGACCACCGCGATCTGGGTGCTGCTCTACAACCCCTTCACGGGGGTGTCGCGCTATCTGGCCGACATGGGGCTGATCTCGTACGGGGCGGCGCCGCTGGCCAACCCGGACACCGTGTTCTGGGCGGCGGTGGTGGCCGAGCTGTGGCGCGGGGTGCCGTTCTTCGCGATCCTGCTCCTCGCCGACCTGCAGTCGGTGTCGAAGGACCTGTACGAGGCCGCCTCCGTGGACGGCGCGAGCCGGCTGCGCCGCTTCTTCCACATCACGCTGCCGCACCTGCGCGACGCGATCATCCTGTCCACGCTGCTGCGCTCGGTGTGGGAGTTCAACAACGTCGACCTGCTCTACACGCTGACCGGCGGCGGCCCCGCCCACCAGACGACCACGCTGCCGCTCTACGTCGCGCAGCTGGCCGCCCAGTCGCACGACTTCGGCTACGCCACGGCGCTGACCACGGTGGCGTTCCTGATCCTGACCTTCTTCTCCATCACCTACCTGCGACTGAGCAAGTTCGGGGCCAAGTCATGATCCAACGGGAGAACCGGGTGTCCCGCTGGCAGATCTACCTCCCGCTGGGCCTGTACCTGCTGTTCACGCTGGTGCCGTTCTACTGGATGCTGGTCTTCGCGTTCCGGCCCGCCGGATCGACGGCGATCTTCCCGTGGCCGATCACGTTCGAGCATTTCGACACGGTCTGGAATGGGATGGGGTTCGCCGTCTTCTTCCAGAACAGTCTGCTCGTCGGCGTCGCCTCGCTGATCGCGACCACGGTGGTGGCGCTGGCCGGCGGGTACGCCCTGGCCCGCTACCAGTTCAAGGGCAAGGCCGCGTTCATGGTCGGGATGCTGTGCACGCAGTTCATCCCCGGCGCCCTGATGATCATCCCGCTGTTCGAGATCTTCCGCACCCTCTCGCTGACGAACTCGCTGTGGAGCCTGGTGATCGCCGAGACGGTCTTCCAGCTCCCGCTCTCGCTGATCCTCATCAGCGGCTTCATCCGCAACATCCCGTACGAGCTGGAGCAGGCGGCCTGGGTGGACGGCTGCGGCCGGCTGCGCGGCTTCCTCGCCATCGTGCTCCCGCTGCTGCGGCCCGCGCTGGTCGCGGTCGGCTCGTTCGCCTTCATCCACAGCTGGAACAACTTCCTTTTCGCCCTCATGTTCCTCAACGACCAGGAGAAATTCACCGTGCCCGTGGGCCTGGCCTACAACCTCGGCGAGAACAGCGTCGACTTCGGCGCACTCGCCGCCGGCGGCGTCGTCGCCGCCCTGCCCGTCGTCATCGTCTTCGCCTTCATCCAGCGCTACCTCGTCCAGGGGATGTCGGCAGGGGCGGTGAAGGGATGACCGCGACCTACCGCAACCCCGTACTCAACGCCGACTGGTCCGATCCCGACGTGATCCGCGTGGGCGACGACTTCTACCTGACGGTCTCCACCTTCACCAAGGTCCCCGGGCTGCCGATCCTGCACTCGCGCGACCTCGTCAACTGGACGATCATCGGCCATGCCGTGACCAGCGGCTATGCCGACGTACGGCCCGGCTGCGGGGTGTGGGCGCCGTCGCTGCGCCACCACGACGGCCGGTTCTGGATCTTCTACGGCGACCCGGACGTGGGGATCTGCCAGGTCAACGCCGCGGACCCGCGTGGCCCGTGGACCGCGCCGCACGTGGTCAAGCCGGGGCTCGGACTGATCGACCCGTGCCCGCTGTGGGACGAGGACGGGCAGGCGTACGTGGTGCACGGCTGGGCCAAGAGCCGGGCCGGCGTCAACAACCGGCTCACCCTGCACCGGATGGCGCCGGACGCGAGCGCGGTGCTGGACGAGGGCACGCTGGTCATCGACGCCGACTTGCTGCCGGGGTACCGGACCCTCGAAGGGCCCAAGCTGTACAAGCGCGACGGGGCGTACTGGATCTTCGCGCCGGCGGGCGGGGTCGAGCAGGGCTGGCAGTCGGTGTTCCGGGCCGAGTCGATCTTCGGCCCGTACGAGGACCGGATCGTGCTGGAGCAGGGCGGGACAGACGTCAACGGCCCGCACCAGGGCGGCTGGGTGAACACCCCGTCCGGCGAGCACTGGTTCATGCACTTCCAGGACCGCGGCCCCTACGGGCGGGTCGTCCACCTGCAGCCGATGGCGTGGGAGGACGGCTGGCCGGTGATGGGCGACAAGGGCGAGCCCGTGCTGGAGGGCCCGGTGCCCGTCCAGGGCGGCGCGCCGGGCGAGCCCGCCACCTCGGACGACTTCGCCGGCCCCGCGCTCGGGCTCCAGTGGAGCTGGCAGGCGGAGCCGGACCCCTCGTGGTGGGAGCTGCGCGACGGCACGCTGCGCCTGGCCTGCGTCGAGGGACCCGAGGATCTCACCGAGCGGCCCGCCGTGCTCGGCCAGCGGCTGCCCGGCGACCCGTGCACGGTCACCACGAGCCTCACCCTGGCCGGCGACGGCCGCGCGGGCCTGGTCGTCCTCGGTTTCACCTACGCCTTCGCCGGGCTGGAGCGCACGGGGGACAAGACCGTCCTGGTGTGCGGGGACATGGAGCCCGTGCCCGTCGAGGACGGCACGACCGTCACCGTCGGCGCGCGGATCGGCGACGGCGCGCTCGTCACGTTCCTGGCCGACACCGGGGAGGGGCTGCGCGAGATCGGCGCACCCTTCCAGGCCACGCAGGGCCGGTGGGTCGGGGCGGTGCTCGGCCTGTTCGCCGCGGGGAGTGGGACCGGCCAGGCGATCTTCGACACGTTCACTGTGCAGAGAGGGTCAATCCAATGAGACGACGTGTCCCCGCGGTGCTCCTGGCCGCGGCCGTCCTGGCCGGATGCGGCTCGGACGCGGGCTCCGACGGCAAGACCGAGATCACGTTCTGGGACACCAACGCCGGTCCCGCGCGTACGCCGATCTGGCAGCACGCGATCGCGGAGTTCGAGAAGGCCAACCCGACCATCAAGGTCAACTATGTGGGCGTGCCGATCGCGCAGGCCGCGCAGAAGATCGACACGGCCATCGCCGGCGGCGGCACGCCGGACGTGGCCGACGTGGCCACCTCCGGGCTGGGCAACCTGGTCGCCCAGAAGGCCCTGGAGCCGGTGGACGACCGCATCGCCAAGAACCCCGCGCTGAACGGCAAGTTCAACGACTCCCTGCTGACGACCGTCAAGAACGTCGTCCCGGACGGGAAGATGTACATCATCCCGACCTCCACCAACGCCGGAGCGTTCTGGTACCGCAAGGACTGGTTCGCGCAGGCGAAGCTGGAGCCGCCGAAGACGTGGAGCGAGTTCTTCTCCGTCGTGGACAAGCTGACCAAGCCGGAGGAGAACCGGTTCGGCTTCACCATCCGCGGCGGCGCGGGCTCGATCGCGCAGATGCTGGAGGTCGTCTACGGGCAGTCCGGCATCACGGAGTTCTTCGACGCCTCGGGCAAGGCCACGATCAACGACCCGCGCAACGTGACGGCGCTGGAGAAGTACGCCGGGCTCTACAAGAAGAACACCCCGGAAGCCGACCTGCAGAACGACTACGTCAAGATGGTCGCCCAGTTCGACACGGCCGGCAGCATCGCCGTCATGCAGCACAACCTGGGCTCCTACCAGGACCACATGAAGGCGCTCGGCCCGGACAAGGTGGCCTCCTTCTCCGTGCCCAAGTCCGACTCCGGCGTCCAGGCGGTGCTGTCCAACCCGGTCAGCGGCGTCGGCGTCTTCGCGGCCAGCGAGAAGAAGGAGGCCGCGTTCAAGCTGGCCGAGTTCTTCGCCGCCAAGGAGACGGACGGCTACATCGCGGAGAAGTCCGGGGTCATCCCGGCCAACACCGACGTGCAGGGCACGCAGGCGGCGCACATCACCGAGGCGCAGCGGGTGCTGAACGACCCGGCGACCAAGGTCGTGCAGATGCCCTACTACCTGCCGGAGTTCAACGAGATCACGAAGACCTGGTCGGAGCCGCAGTTCCAGAAGGTGCTGCTCGGCCAGCTCAGCGCCAAGGACTTCCTGGACCAGTTCGCGGCCAAGCTGACCGAGGCGCAGGCCGGATACAAGAAGCGGCACGGCTGATGCACGCCGTCGCCGCGCTCGCCGTCGCCGCCGTGACGGCGCTGACCCCCGCACCCGACCTGGGACATCAGATCCTGGCCTCCAACGACGGGTGGGCCGCCGCCGAGGGCGGCACCACCGGCGGCGCCGCCGCGCGCCACGCGGTGACCGTCCGCACCCGTGACGAGCTGGCCGCCGCCGTCGCCGGCGACGAGCCGAAGATCGTGTACGTCGAGGGCGCCGTCACCGCGCCCGCGAAGACCTGCGCGGACTACGCGGCCCCCGGATACAGCCTGCCGGACTACCTCGACGCCTACGACCCCGCCCGCTGGACCGGGCCGGCGTCGGGGCCGCTGGAGGAGGCGCGCAAGGCGTCGGCGGCCGGCCAGCGGCGTGACGTGGTCATCGGCATCGGCGCCAACACCACGCTCATCGGCCGGCGGGGCGCCTCGCTCAGCGGCCTGGCGCTGGCCGTCGAGCAGTCGGACAACGTGATCATCAGGAACCTCGCCGTCCACGACGCCTACGACTGCTTCCCCGGCTGGAGCGGCGGCGACTGGAAGACCGAGTACGACAACGTCATGATCTCCGAGTCCCGGCACGTCTGGGTGGATCACGTGACGCTGACCGACGGCGACCGCCCCGACCAGGCGGAGCCGTACTACTTCGGGGCGCGTTTCCTGCACCATGACGGGCTGCTCGACGTCGTCAGGGGCAGCGACCTGGTCACCGTCTCCTGGAGCGTGTTCTCCGGGCACGACAAGTCGCTGCTCTGGGGCAACACCGACAATCCCGAGCACGACGCGGGCAAGCTGCGCGTCACGCTGCACCACAACGCGCTGACCGGGCTCAACCAGCGCGCGCCGCGCGTCCGGCACGGGCAGGTGCACGTCTACAACAACGCCTACACGGTCCCGGCGGGCTCGGCGTACACCTACTCCTGGGGCGTCGGGGTCAACTCCGCCATCTACGCCCAGAACAACACCTTCCGCCTGCCCGAGGGCACGAGCGCGGACAAGATCATTTACCGCTGGGGCGGCAACGCGATTCACGAGGAGGGCACGCTGGTGAACGGCAGGCGCGTGGGGGTGCTGGCGGCGTACAACGCGGTCAACGACCCCGATCTCGGCGGCGACGTGGGCTGGACCCCGGCGCTGCACGGCCGGGTGGACCCGGCGTGGGCCGTCGCGGCGCTGGTCAAGGCGCGGGCCGGCGCGGGGCGGCTCTCGTGAGGGTCGCCGTGGTCGCGCTGGTCGCGGCCCTCGTCCTGATGCCGGTGCCCGCTCAGGCCCAGGCTCGCGAGCACGCGCAGCCACGCGCCGACGGCTTCGCCGGGCTGAACGCGTTAGGCGTGGACGGCACCACCGGCGGCGCGGCCGGCCCCACCGTGACCGTGGACAACCAGGCCGACCTGGAGCGCTACGCCACCGCGGCCGAGCCGTACGTGATCAAGGTCAAGGGCTCGATCGCGATGCAGCCCTACGGCAAGGAGATCGAGGTCGCCTCCGACAAGAGCATCGTCGGCGCGGGCGCGGGCGCCGAGATCGTCCAGGGCGGCTTCTTCCTGAACGGCGTGCACAACGTCGTCATCCGCAACCTGACGATCCGCGACTCGTACGTGCCCGGCGACTGGGACGGCAAGACCAAGGACTTCGACGGCGTCCAGATGGACGGCGCCCACCACGTGTGGATCGACCACAACCACTTCACCCGCACCGGCGACGGCCTGCTCGACATCCGCAAGGACAGCGACTACATCACGGTCTCCTGGAACGTCTTCAGCGACCACAACAAGGCCTTCGGCGTCGGCTGGACCGCCAACGTGGTGACCAAAGTGACGATGCACCACAACTGGATCCGCGGCACCCACCAGCGCAACGCCAGCATCGACAACACCGAGGCCGCGCACTGGTACAACAACTACGTCCAGGACACCGCGATGTACGGGACCATGATCCGCGGCAGCGGCCGGCTGGTCGTCGAGAACAGCTACTACCGGTCGGTGCCCGACCCGATCGTGGCCAAGGACCCGGCCTCCCAGGTGGTCCAGCGCGGCAACGTGTTCGACGGGACGTGGGGGCGCACCGACGACACCGGCGCCGCGTTCGACCCGTCCTCCTACTACGCCTACACCCTCGACCCGGCGGACAGGGTGCCCGCCATCGTCAGCCGCGGCGCGGGGCCCGCCGGCGGCGTCCGTCCCGCCCCGCGCCGGATCACCGTGGCGCTCGACGGCACCGGCGACTTCGCCAGCGTCCAGGCCGCCGTCGGCGCGGCCCGCCCGGGCGCCGTGATCACCGTCCAGCCGGGCGTCTACCGCGAGATGGTCCGGGTGTGGAAGGGCCTGAAGGACGTCACGATCAGGGGCGCGACCGGGCGGGCCGAGGACGTGGTCATCACGTACGAGCTGCCCGCGAACGGCGCCAAGTTCTACGGCGGCACGTGGGGCACGGACAGCGCCACCGTCGGCGTCTTCGGCAGCGGCATCACCGTCGAGGGCCTCACCCTGCAGAACGCCTACGACGAGTCGGCCGCCCCCGGCCCCGCGCCCGCCGTCTACACCGGCGCCGGGCGCAGCACCTTCAGGAACGTCCGGCTCCTCGGCAACGAGGGCACCTTCCAGGCGGACGGCCGGGCCCACCTGCGGGACTGCTACGTGGAGGGCGACGTGGACATCGTACGCGGAGCCGGCACGGCCGTCCTGGACCGCTGCGTGATCAGGTCGCTCGCCCCCGGCTCCGTGACGGCGGGCGGTCGCGTCCTCATCACCGGCAGCCGGCTGGAGGGCGACGCGGCCAAGCCGGTCTCGCTCGGGCGGGGCGACGGGCAGAGCGTGGTGCGCGACTCCTGGCTGGGCGCGCACGTCAAGGACGATCCGTGGGAGGGCGCGGGCCTGTTCGCCGAATACCGCAACACCGGTCCCGGCGCGGCGGTCAACGCCGACCGGCCGCAGCTCACCGACGAGCAGGCGGCCGAGCACACCCCGGAGCGGTACCTGGGGCGGCGCTGACGGTCCCCGGAGCGGCGCCGCCCGTGCTCGGGCGGTGCCGCTCGTGGGTCCGGGGGGCGGTCACTTCTTGCGGACGGGCACCCTCACCGGGCGGACGATGATGCTGCCCGCCGTCCACGCCACCTCCCCGGCCGGCGCCGCGAGCGTCAGGCCGGGGAGCCGTTCCACGAGCACGGAGAAGATCTCCTGCAGCTCCATCCTGGCCAGGTTCGCGCCCAGGCAGTAGTGCGCGCCGCGGCCGAACGCCAGGTGCGGCGACTCGCGCCGCACGTCCACCGCGAGCGGATCGGTGAAGATCGACGGGTCGAGGTTGGCGCCGGCGAAGGACGCGATCACGCCCTCGCCCTTGCTCACCGTGCCGGAGGGCAGCTCGACGTCCTCGGTCGCCACCCTGATCAGCGGGCTGTCGCCGGGCTGCTCCAGCCTGAGCAGCTCCTCCACCGTGCCGGGGACCAGCCCGGGGTCCGCGGCCAGCCGCTCGTAGCCGTCGCGGGGGTCGAGCAGCCGCAGTATCGACCTGGCCAGCACCGATCCGGTCGTCTCGTGACCGGCCAGGAAGAGACCGAGCGCGTTGCGGACGAGCTCCTCCTCCGACAGGCGGTCCTCGCCGTCACGGGCGTTGATCATCGAGGCCAGCAGGCCGGTGCCCGGCTCCTCCCGGTGCGCCGCGATCAGCTCGGCCATGTACGCGTAGAACTCCATGGCCGCGGTGAGCTTGTCCTCCTCCGAGAGGCTGGAGGTGGACAGCATGGCGTCCGACCAGGCCCGCACGCGCACGGCGTCGATTCCCGGCACGCCCATGACATCGCAAATCACCTGCACGGGCAGCGGAAATGCGAAGTCATGCAGAAAGTCGAACTCCTCGGGAAGCCCGTCGACGAGCTCATTCGTGAGCGCTCTGAGCCGGGGCCGCCAGCTGTTGACCTGTCGCGGCGTGAACACCCCGGACAACAGCCTGCGTAACCTTGTGTGCTCGGGCGGATCCATGCTGGTGAGAATTCCGGGGGTCTCCGCGATGGTGAATCCCGAGTACATCCGGGGTGCGCCGGGAAAACTCAGGTCGCGGATGAACCGGGGGTCGCTCAGCACGGCGGCCGCGTCCTCGTAGGTGGTGGTCAGATAGACCGTGTCCCCGCTGGGCAGCAGCACTTTCCCGAGCGGCTCCGCGGCCCGCCGGCCGGCGTACGATTCCGCCGGGACACCCCGGGGCCCGGGCGTGAACGGGTAATTCTCGAATGCGGCCATGAATGGGACGGTAACCAGTTATGTGAAATCCCGGTAGACCCTAGGATCGCATTGTGTCCTTTGATCCCAGCACGCCAAATCTCGCCCGCATGTATGACTACATGCTCGGTGGCAAGGACAATCTCGGGGTGGACCGCGCGGCGATCGACCAGCTCACGCGGCATATTCCGGAGGCGGTGCCGATAGCCAAAGCCAATCGCGCCTTTCTGCAACGCGCCGTCCGCCAGCTGGCGGCCGCCGGCATCCGGCAGTTCCTCGACCTGGGCAGCGGGCTGCCCACCCAGGGCAACGTGCACGAGATCGTCCGCGAGGCGTCTCCTGACGCCAAGGTGGTCTACGTCGACCACGACCCCGTGGTCGCCGCGCACGCGCGGGCACTGCTCGAAGAGGAGGGCCGGGTCGTCTTCCTCCAGGCCGACCTGCTGCGCCCGACCGAGCTGCTGGCCGCGCCCGAGGTCACCGGCTTCCTCGACCTGAGCGAGCCCGTGGCCGTGCTGCTGGTGTCGATCCTGCACTTCGTCCAGGACGCCGGCGATCCGGCCGGGATGGTGAAGATCCTGCGTGACGCGCTCGCGCCGGGCAGCTACCTCGTGCTCACCCATGCCGTCGCCACCATCGGCAGGGAGCAGGCGGAGGAGAGCGCCAAGGACGTCTACCGGGGGTCGTCCACCGGCGGGGCCACGGGCCGCACCGAGGCGGAGATCCGCGCGTTCTTCGGTGACTTCGAGCTGGTCGAGCCGGGGCTGGTGCAGGTCTCGGACTGGCGGCCCGACCATCCGGAGATCCTCAGGGACGAGGCCCTGCCGGGCTATCTGCTGGCCGGTGTTGGGCGGAAGATGGCCAAGTAGCCTGCCCTATCGGCCTTTACCGGAAAGGGCCCACCCCTAGGGTAGTCGCACGACTACGCGTAGTTACGATGGCGAAGTTCGTGTTTGTACCGCTCCAGGGGGCTGGAATGACTGACGAGACCAGGGCCGACAAAACGAGGGTCGCCTCGGCCGAAGAGAACGCGGTAGGTGGCGAGGCCACCCTGCTGCACGCCCAGGATGACCCGCTGGCCGCCGCCGCGGTCGACGTGGCCGTCGAGACCGAGCTGCTGGAAGACGACGACGACCTGGCCGACCGCGCGGCCGCGGAGTCGGAGTGGCTGGCGGCCAAGCGGCAGAGCGAGCGTCAGATCGCCGAGCTCGACTCCAAGAATCTGGACCGCGTCCGCCGGATCCAGCAGGACCTGCGCGCCACGGGGGCCGACGTCTGGCCGGTCGCCAGGTGGTGGGGCTTCGAGATCCACCTGAACGAGAGCGCCGCGCTGCAGGCCGGCGAGATCGCCACGCTGGCCGGCGACCTCGCGGGGACCGTGCTCGGCTCCTGGCTGCGCGCGATCGTCGAGCGCTCGGTCAGGGAGAAGTCCGCCTGGATCACCGCGGCCGCCCGCCCGTACGGCGTCAAGCTGGTCTCGCCCTGGGTCGCGCCCGCCGCGCTCGTCCCCGTCCGTGAGGCCGGCACGCCCGTGGGCGAGCCGAAGCTGTACTGGGCGGTCCACGAGCCCGGTGAGGGCTGGGCGCCGGACCAGCGCTTCGTCGAGCACTTCAACGTGTCGGACCCGGCGGTGGCCGAGTTCCAGGACCGGCTCTGGCTCGTCCACCGGGGCAACGCGGGCGACTCCAGCCTGTGGTGGACGGTCTACGACGCCGAGCAGGGCTGGAGCGCGGACCAGAAGTTCCCCAAGCACTTCAGCCGGTCCAACCCCGCGCTGGCGACCTACCGCGGCCATCTCTACTGCGTGCACCGCGGCAACAACGACGACGCCTCGCTGTGGTGGACCAGGTGGGACGGCTCCAAGTGGAGCGCGGACCAGAAGTTCCCCAAGCACTTCACCGCGGTCGCGCCGGCGGTGGCGGCGTACGACGGGCAGCTGTACGTCGTGCATCGTGGCAACGGCGACGACGCGTCGCTGTGGTGGACCAGGTGGGACGGCTCCAAGTGGAGCGCCGACCAGAAGTTCCCCAAGCACTTCAGCCGGTCCAACCCCGCGCTGGCGACCTACCGCGGCCATCTCTACTGCGTGCACCGCGGCAACAACGACGACGCCTCGCTGTGGTGGACCAGGTGGGACGGCTCCAAGTGGAGCGCGGACCAGAAGTTCCCCAAGCACTTCACCGCGGTCGCGCCGGCGGTGGCGGCGTACGACGGGCAGCTGTACGTCGTGCATCGTGGCAACGGCGACGACGCGTCGCTGTGGTGGACCAGGTGGGACGGCTCCAAGTGGAGCGCCGACCAGAAGTTCCCCAAGCACTTCAGCCGGTCCAACCCCGCGCTGGCGACCTACCGCGGCCATCTCTACTGCGTGCACCGCGGCAACAACGACGACGCCTCGCTGTGGTGGACCAGGTGGGACGGCTCGAACTGGAGCCCCGACCAGAAGCTGCCCGGCCACTTCGCGGCGGAGGGCCCCGCGCTGACCGTCTACAAGGACCGCCTCTACGTCGTGCACCGCGGCAACTCCGACCGCAGCCTGTGGTGGGCCTCCTTCGACGGCTCGACCTGGTCGGCCGACGAGGAGCTGCCCGGCCACCTCAGCGGCGGGGCCCCGGCGGCCGTCGCCTACCGCGACCGCAACGCCACCCGCGACCAGCTCCTGGTCGTGCACCGCGGCGTCCGCTGACCGCGCGGCGAAGCCGGCAGGCCGGATAGGAACCGCCTGCCGGCCGGACAGGAAGAAGGTGCCGGCTCGGCGTCGAGCCGGCACTTCTCGTGCGCGGCGCCGGGATCACCAGCCGGCGAGCTGCTCCAGGAACCACTCGACCAGCGGCTTGGACACCGCGCTGTGCGGCGAGTTGGCCGTGTCGCAGCAGAACGCGTCCAGGAACGTCTCGTCCTTCGGCAGGTCGCGGAGGTCGAGATACAGCTCGGACTGCCACTGGAACGGGTCCCTGGCCAGGGCGATCGCGCTGATCGCGGGCACGAAGCAGCTGTTGCGGAAGCGGTCCTGGATCGGCAGCCCGACCACGTCGGCGATCCGGCCCCAGGAGTCGAGCGTGCCGCCGGGCGCCCCGTCGAAAGCGGGCACGTGCGAGGTGGCGCTCGTCCACACGGGAGCGTCGAAGCGGACGGTTCCGACGTTCTGCAGCTCGCCCAGGTCCGGCTGGATCTTGGCGGTGAGCTGCAGCGGGCCGGCGTTGAGGTCGAAGACCGGCGTGCCGGGCGGCAGGTCGAGGCCCGTGCCGTCACCGATGCCGTTGGCCAGGCCCAGCTTGTACGGGCGCATCGGGAACCAGCCGACCCTGCGCAGGTCGTCCAGGAACTCCTGGCGCAGCTCGCTGGCGGTGGTCACCGGGCCCGAGTAGTTCTCGTCCTCGACCCAGCCCCACAGGAGCTGCTGCGCGGCCGGGCTGCGGATCAGCTCGGCCTGCCCGGGGCCGTCCTGGCGCGGCTGGAGCGACTCGTGCAGGTAGGCGAGCTGCTGCAGCACCAGCGGGATCCAGGCGCCCAGGTGCGGGGTGTCGTAGGAGAAGTACTTGTCCGTCTGGTGGTCGATGCGCTCGGTCTCCATGCGGGCCAGGGCGTACCTGGTGATCATCCCGCCCATGCTGACCCCGCCGACGACCAGCGGGGCGTCGCCCTGCCGCTCCTCGATGGTGCGCAGGATGCCGCTCACCGCCACGGCCGCGTTGGCCTGGATGAAGGTGTGGCGCTGGTCGAAGCCCAGCAGCACGACGTCGATGCCCATCGCGCGCAGCTGGTCGAGGAAGCCCGGCGTGCCCTTCTGGTAGGGGGCGTTGAAGTGCGCCCACAGCTCGCTCAGGTCGCTCGGCCCGTAGTTGAAGCCGTCGGCGAGGATCAGCGGCCGGGTGAGCGCGGAGTGCCCCTCGGCCAGGTAGACGTTGGCGCGGCCGGTGGCCGTGCGCCCCTGGTGCGGCTTGTCGCCCACCAGGTCCCACTCGTAGTCGGGACGGGGCGCGTCGCTGGTGCGGGCGGCCGGGGTGGCGAACCAGACCCCCTGCTGCCCGAGCGCGGCCGCGATCCGCTGGACCTGCTCGGAAGTCAGGCTCTGCGCGACTTCGTCCGTTCTGGTCTCGACGTCGATTCTCGGTTGCTGCGCCATGATCGATCCTCTCGCTAGCATGCGGGGCCATCTGGGGCCCCTGAGCACACCTTACGATCACTGTCAGCAATTGTCCGTGCACAAAGAGTAGTGGCGTGAGAGTCGTCTTTGCGGGCCATCGTCCGAGGTCACAAGGGGCTTGTCCGGGCCTTCCGCGGCTCGCGCCACCTCACCGCTGGAACCCCGTCCGCGCCCCGAACACTGTCACGGCCTTCGTCTGCGTGAAGCCGAGCAGCTCCTCCGCGCTCTCCTCCCGTCCCACGCCCGATGCCTTGACCCCGCCGTACGGCACGCCGGGGAAGTGCTGGGACGAGCCGTTCACCCAGACGAACCCGGCCTCGAACGCCGCCGCGAACCGGTGCGCCCGCGCCAGGTCCCGCGTCCACACCGCGGCGGTCAGCCCGTATTCGACCGCGTTGGCCAGGCACAGCGCCTCCTCCTCGCGGGTGAAGGTGAGGACGCTCAGCACCGGGCCGAAGATCTCGTGGTTGGCCACGCTCATGTCCTGCCGGACGCCGGTGAGCAGGGTCGGCTCGACGAAATAGCCGCGTTCCAGGTGGGCGGGCCGGCCGCCCCCGGCCGCCACGACGGCGCCCTCGCGGCGGGCGGCCTCGACGTGGGCGAGCACGCGGGCGGCGTGCTCGCCCGAGACCAGCGGGCCCACGTCCGTCCCCGGATCGAGCGGATGGCCGACGACGAGCCCTTCCATGAGGGCGCGGACCCGGTCGATCACGACGTCGGCGACGTCGGAGTGCAGCAGCAGCCGCGAGGTGGAGCCGCAGGACTGGCCGGTGCTGGCGGTCAGGTTCATGCCCTTGACCGCGCTCGCCGCGGCGGCCTCCAGGTCGGCGTCCGGGAAGACGACCATCGCGTTCTTGCCGCCGAGCTCCAGCGTGACGTGCTTGACCGCGACCCGGGCGGCGCTCTCCTGGATGGCCCGCCCGGTGCGCTCCCCGCCGATGAACGCGATCCGCCGGATCCCGGGGTGCGCGGCGATCGCCGCGCCGGGCTCGGGGCCCGCGCCCGTCACCACGTTCAGCACGCCGGGCGGGAGCAGGTCCGCGAACAGCTCGCCCATGCGCAGCGCCGACAGCGGGGTCTGGTGCGCGGGCTTGACGATGACCGTGTTCCCGGCCACCAGCGGCGCGGCGATCTTCCCCGCCGCGAACATGATCGGATGGTTGTACGGGAGGATCCGCCCGACCACCCCGTACGGCTCGCGCACCGTGTAGTGCAGGTGCTCGGCGCTGGCCGGGACGACCTCGCCGCGCAGCTGTTCCCCGACTTCAGGCGGGTGGAGGAGGACTACTTCCGGCGTACTCGGATATTTCCGATCATGCATGTGGTGGTGGTCAAACGTCCGCTGTACGAGCGCCACCCGTGGGTCGCGCGGTCGCTGTACAAGGCGTTCGAGGAGTCGCTCCGGTACGCGTACGAGGACCTGCGGCACCGCAACGCGCTGAAGGTCATGCTGCCCTGGCTGGACGAGCACGTACGCGAGACGCTGGCGGTCCTCGGCGAGGACTACTGGGCCTACGGCCTGGAGCGCAACAGGCACGTGCTCGACCGGTTCGCCGCTTATTCGCACCAGCAGGGGCTGGCGCGCGAGCGGTGGGCGCCGGAGCAGATCGTGCTCGGGCAGGCGTCCGACGGCTTCCTGCTCTGACGGCCGGCGACACGCCCGTGTGGGCGGCGACCTTGGCCACGAAGAAGCCCGTGACCTTACATTTCCTGGTACGGCCGGGTAGGGGGCTGGTGGAACCCGGTGGAGCACGGAGAAAAGGACGCATCATGCATCAGCGTGATCTCGGACAGCAGGGCCTGACGGTGTCGGCGCTGGGGTACGGCGCGATGGGCATCTCCCTGGCCTACGGGCCTTCGGACGAGAAGGAGGGCACCGCGACGATCCGCCAGGCCCATGAGCTGGGCGTGACGTTCTTCGACACGGCCGAGCTGTACGGGCAGGGCGAGAACGAGCGGATCGTCGGGGCCGCGCTGGCACCCGTACGCGACGAGGTGATCATCGCCACCAAGTTCGGTTTCGACTTCACCGGCACCAGGGAGGAGGGTGTCGACAGCCGGCCGGAGCACATCCGGGAGGTCACCGACAACAGCCTGCGCCATCTCGGCGTGGACGTCATCGACGTGCTCTACCAGCACCGCGTGGACCCCGGCGTGCCGATCGAGGACGTCGCGGGAACGGTCAAGGAGCTCATCGAGGCCGGCAAGGTGCGCTACTTCGGGCTGAGCGAGGCCGGCGAGCAGACCATCCGGCGGGCGCACGCCGAGCAGCCGGTCTCGGCGCTGCAGACCGAATACTCCCTGTTCGAGCGGGACGTCGAGGTCCTGTTCCCCGTCCTGCGGGAGCTGGGCATCGGGTTCGTCCCGTACTCGCCGCTCGGCCGGGGCTTCCTCACCGGCCAGGCCAAGCCGGCCGCCGAGTACGACCCCACGGACATGCGAAGCTGGGACGCCCGGTTCCAGCCCGGCAACTACGAGAAGAACGTGGCGGCCACCAACCGGCTCGCCGAGCTCGCCGCGGACAGGGACGCCACGGTCGCGCAGCTCGCCCTCGCCTGGCTGCTGGCCCAGGGCGGGGACATCGTCCCCATCCCGGGGACCCGCAACCCCCAGCGGCTGTCGGAGAACGTGGCCGCCGCCGATCTCACCCTGGACGAGAGCGATCTCAAGCTGATCGCCGAGATCCTGCCGAGCGGGGGATTCGGCGCCCGCTATCCGGACAGCATGCTCCCCACCTGGCACTGACCGGCCCGCACGCGGCCCGCGCGACCGGCCACGGGCGATCCAGCCGCCCGTCCGTGGCTCCCGGCCGTTCGTGCGCTCCGACCTCAGCGCACTCGGATCTCCGCGGCCTCGGACCTCAGCGCTCTCGGACCTCCGCGGCCTCGGACCTCCGCGGCCTCCGGTCGGCCGCGGCCGCTCTTGAGGCGCTGGGGGCGGCAGGTCATTGGATCGTCAGGACGACCTTGCCGTCGACGCCCTGCCCGGCGAGGCGTCCGGCGGCCTCGTCGATGCTCGTCCAGGGCAGGACGGCGTCGATCGGCGGGCGCAGCCGGCCCTGCCGCACCAGCTCGACCAGCCGCCGCAGCATCGGCTCGCCGTCCGTGCGGGCCATCATGACGTTGCCCAGCCAGAGCCCCTGCAGGCGGACGCCGGGCGTGTAGTAGAAGTCGGCGGGCAGGAAGCTGGTCTCCTGGCGGCTGCCGTTGCCGAAGGTGACGCAGACGCCGTGGGGCGCGAGGGCCGTGAGGGCGGTGGCCAGGCTGTCGCCGCCCACGCCGTCGAGGATCACGTCGTAGCGACCGGCGTCCTTGGCCGCCGCGATCGTGGGGAAGACCGTCGCCGACGGGATCCCGTCCGCGCGTAGCAGCTCGGGCAGGGCGGGACGCCGGCTGATCGCGTACACGTCGGCGCCCGCCAGGTACGCCAGCTGGCAGGCGAACCGTCCGACGCCGCCGGCCGCGCCGGTGATCAGCACCTTGCGGCCCAGCAGGGTCCCGGCCGACTCCAGGCTGAGCAGCGCCGTCAGGGCGGCGACCGGGATCGCCGCCGCCTGGGCGGCCTCGACCGGCTCCGGGATCTCGGCCATCCAGATCGCGCGGGTGACGACGTACTCGGCCCACGCTCCCTGCGGGACGAACCCGTACACCCGCGTGCCCTTCTGCGGCGTGCTGCCGTCCGCCGCGCCCGCCTCGACGACGCCGGCGAAGTCCCACCCCGGCACGTAACCGTCGGTGGCCGCCAGTGCGGTGCTGACCTCGCCGGCGTTCAGCGAGAAGGCCTCGACCCTGATCAGCGCCTCGTCCGGCGCGGGCTCCGGCTGGGGCGCCTCGGCCAGCCTGAGTCGGGTGGCGCCGGTCGGATCGGTACGGACTGCTCTCATGACGCGGCTCCAGTTCGGTCTATTACGAGAATGACGATTATCGGTATAGCATCCGAGATATTCGGAAGTCAACGTTTCCGTTAAGATGAGAGGGTGGGCGAAGATGGCAAAGTGCGAGGTCGGCCGCGTGATCCAGCCGTCGGCGCGGCGGCGCTCCGCGAGACGCTGGCGCTGCTCGACGAGCACGGCTACGACGGGTTGCGGGTCGCGGACGTCGCTCGCAACGCGGGCATCGGGGTCAACTCCCTCTACCGGCGCTGGCCGACCAAGTACGCCCTCGTGGTCGAGGCGTTGCGGGCCGCGGCGGCGCAACGCGAGGTCGAGCCCACGGACGACCCCGTTGAGGACCTGGTGACGGGGCTGATGAAGACCGCCGCGGGGCTCGGGCGGCGCGCGGCGCCGCTCCTGGCGGTCCTGCTGTCCGACCCCGCGTCCGAGCTGGCGTCGGCGGTGCGGGAGGCCAAGGTCGAGCCGTTCCTGGTGGCCAATCGCGAGCGCCTGCGCCGGGTGCTCGGCCCGGTGCCCGGCCTGGAGGCCCGAGCCGACGCGGGGCCAGCGCTGGTGCTGCTGCACATGATGATCCATGGCAGCTCGCCCGATGAGGCGACGATGCGCGAGCAGATCCTGCCCGTCATGATCGGAACGGAGCCACCCGCGACCCGCTGACCGAGCCGGCCAGATCGAGGGCCACGTCCTCGGCGGAAGGCGGTCGCGGGCACGGGTGGATCACCGCCGTGGAGTCGTAGCGGTATCCCCTGTGGACGACCGGCGCGGGCACGACGCCGGTCAGGTGGCTCGGCTGGGGGGAGGCG
>NZ_VCKX01000242.1 GCF_005889725.1 Nonomuraea zeae | reverse complement strand
CGCCAGCACCAGCCCCAGCCCGGCCCCCTGGTGCACCTGCACGGGCACGTAGCCGTGGCGGCGGCACTCCGACAGCATCTCCGCGTGCAGCCCCGGCTCGCCCTCCTTGGGCGGCATCAGCAGCTCGCGCCCCGCCAGGTCTGCCAGGTGCACCTCGCCGACGCCGGTCAGCGGGTCGCCGGCGGCCAGCAGCACGCCCTGGACCTGCACGAGGACCTGGCCGAAGCGCAGCCCCGGGGCGGCGACAGGGTGGCGGACCAGGCCGACGTCGATCGCGCCTTCCGTCAGCGCCGTCACCTGGTCGGCGGTCCAGATCTCGGCGGGCGCGAGGCGTACCCCGGGGTTGGTCTCGCGGAAGCCCGCGATCAGCGCGGCGAGCACGGCGGGGGCCAGATCGGGCGGGACACCGACCTTCAGCACCGCGCCCTCGCCCTGCTTGGCCAGCTCGTGCAGCCGGTCCACCCTGGTCACGATCTCGCGGGCCTCGGCCAGCAGCAGCCGGCCCGCCTCGGTGAGCCGGACCTGGCGGGCCGAGCGGTCGAAGAGCCGCACGCCGAGCTCCTCCTCCAGCCGCTTGATGCGCTGGCTGAGCGGCGGCTGGGCCATGCCGAGCCGGATCGCCGCGTTGCCGAAGTGGAGTTCCTCCGCCACCACGGTGAAGTAGCGGAGGTGCCGGACGAGGTCCATGACCAGCAACTATATCCAGATTTATATCTATGTAACGGCTATATCAGTATTGGACACCGTTACCGGCCCTCTGGTGTCCTCTGCCTCATGGCACCACAAAGGGGGACAATGTACGCGTATCTTCAGCCGGAGGAGGGAAGGCCACGGCGGCGGCGCAGATGGCCGTGGATCGTCGCGGGGCTGCTGATCCCGGTCGTCGCCGCGGCCGGCGTCATCTGGGCGCTGCGCACGGAGGGCTCGCCGGAGGACACGGCCGACCGCTATCTCGCGGCCTGGTCGGCCGAGGACTACACGACGATGCGCACGCTGGTCGCCGACCCGCCCGCCGACTTCGAGAGCTGGCACCGGCGCTTCCGTACGGACCTGAAGCTCACCCAGGCGAGCTTCCACCGGCCCAGGCCATCGGGGGTGTTCGCCGCCTCGGCCGCGGACACTGGCGGCGTCGTCGGCTTCAGCGCCAAGCTGGCCGGGCCGCGCGACTGGGACTACAGCGGGGACCTCAAGCTCGTCGAGCGCGACGGCGGCTGGCGGGTCGCCTGGACCCCGGCCGCCATCCACCCGCTGCTCAGGAAGGGCCTCTCCCTGCGGGTGGTCAAGCAGGACGGCGACCCGCTGCAGGTCCTGGCCGCCGACGGCACCCCGGTCAACACCCCGGACGCGCCCGGCTCCGTGCAGCAGCTGGTCGAGGGCGTGAAGCAGACCATCCCCGACCGCTTCAACGCCGAGAACCGCGCCCGGATCGACCTCGTCCAGGGCGACCAGGTCGTCAAGACCGTGGTCGAGCCGGGCAAGACCCGGCCCGTCCAGACCACGATCGACCTCAAGGTCCACCGCGCCGGCGCCGAGGCTCTGGACGGGGTGCGCAAGCCCGCCTCCCTGGTGGCGCTGCGGGCCTCGACCGGGGAGATCCTGGCGGTGGTCAACAAGCCCGGCGGGTTCAACCGGGCGCTGCTCGGCAAATATCCGCCCGGCTCGACGTTCAAGGTCGTGACGGCCTCCGCGCTGGTCGCGGACGGGGCCGAGCCGGCCAGGCAGGTCTCCTGCCCGGCCGAGAAGAACATCGGCGGCTTCCCCTTCCACAACGCGGGCTTCGAGGACTTCGGCACGCTGACGTTCCAGGAGGCGTTCGCGCATTCGTGCAACACCACGTTCGGGGAGATGAGCGTGGCCGAGCTGAACGGCGGCCGGCTGGCCAAGGTCGCCAGGAGCTTCGGCTTCGGCACCCCGATCACCCCCGGCGTGCCCGCGGTGCGCGCCGAGTTCCCCGACCCCAAGGACGACACGGACCTGGCCTCCGCCTCGATCGGGCAGGGCCGGGTGCTCGCGAGCCCGCTGAACATGGCCTCGGTCGCCGCGGCCATCGCCTCAGGGGCGTGGATCGCGCCCAGGCTCGTCACCGGCGAGGCGATCCCCGGCGCCCAGCCGGACAACCCCCGGCCGCTGGAGCAAGGCGTCGTGGCCGCGCTGCGCGAGCTCATGCCCGCCGTCGTCACCGACGGCACCGCCCACGCCGTCCGCTTCCCGTCCGGCACGGCGGGCAAGACCGGCACGGCCGAGTACGGCTCGGGCAAGGAGCCGCCCGCGCACTCGTGGTTCATCGGCTACAAGGGCGACCTGGCGTTCGCGGTGATCGTCGAGGGCGGCGGCGCGGGCTCCGCCGTCGCGGCGCCCATCGCGGCCCGCTTCCTCACCGCCATGAGCTGAGATCGGCCTGGCCGGGGCGGCGGTCCACCGGCGAGGTCAGGCCGGCGACCGCGGCCACCACCTCGGAGGCGTTGGACAGGTCGGGCAGCACGACGTCGGCCCCCGCCTCGCGGAGCTCCCCCGCCATCGAGCGCCCGGAGGCGACCCCGATCATCGCGGCCCCGCCGATCTTGGCGGCCTGCACGTCACGCGTGGAGTCCCCGATCACCACGGTGTTGGCCGCGGTGAACGGCGTGCCGAGCCGCTGCTTGGCCCGCCCCTGGGCGACCTGCAGCAGCGTCGCCTTGGGATAGACCTCCTCGCCGTAGCCGCCGAGCTCGAAATCGACGTGCTTGTCCAGCCCGAACGCCTTGAGCTTGTGCACGGCATTGCTCTTGATCGTGCCGGTCAGCACCGTCTGGACCACGCCGTCGAGCCTCGACACCGCCTTGAGCGCGGCCTTGGCCCCCGGCATCATCCGCCCCTCCTTGGCCAGCCGACCGCGCCGGTCGGCGAAGGCCAGGGCGAGCGCGGACAGGAACTTGGGCAGGTGGGCGTCCTCGGCCTGGATGCCGTTGACGGCGAGCGTCTCGAAGACGATCTCGGAATCCGGGCGGCCCAGCGGCGGGACGAGCTTGACCAGCGGGCGCCCGGTCACGACGCGGAAAGCCTCGGCGTAGGCGTCCCTGGTCACGATGGCGACGTCGACCAGGGTCAGATCGATGTTCCAGAGCACAAGGCGGTTGATGGCAGCCTCCTGGGGGGACCCTTGCAGGGTAAGGCCGGCGCCGGGCTCAGGGCCGCCGTCTGAGCGATTTAAGCATGACCTGGTGCGATCGGCCGCGCCAGGTGGACAGGGGCCTGACCTTACGCGTAGTCCAGCGCGTCCGCGAGGGTGTCCACCACCGGCAGCCCGGTGCCCTCCAGCTCGGCCCGCGTGGTCATCCCGCCGGTGTAGAGCACCGCCTTGGCCCCCACGTGCTTGGCGGCGAGCCCGTCGTCCACGCTGTCGCCGATCACCAGGACCTCGCCGGGATCGACGCCGATGGCCTGCATGTGCAGGGTCATGTGCGCGGCCTTCTCACCGCCGGTGGTGCCGAGCAGGCCGTCGACCCTGGTGAAGTGCCGGGTGATGCCGAACGAGTCGACGATCGGCACCAGGTGGGCGTGCGGCGCCATCGAGCAGAGCGACTGCGTGCCGGTCCAGTTCGTGAGCGCGAGCAGCGCGTCGGTGGCCAGCCCGCAGGCCACGCTCAACCGGAAGTAGTGCTCGTGGAACCCGTCGTCCAGCAGCTCCCACTCGCCTTCGTTCAGCGGGCGGCCGAGCAGGCGCTCGTAGGCGACCCAGATCGGGCGGGTGTAGACGGCCCGGAAGCCGTCGGCGGTCAGCTCAGGCAGCTCATAGGGCCTGAAGACCTCGTTTGTGGCTCCGACCACGGCGTCGATGTCATGGAACAGCGTGCCGTTCCAATCCCAGATGATGTGCTTTGTCATGTCAGATCAAGCTTAATCGGCAGGTGTGACATGACGGTGAACGGGAGGGGCCGTGGCCCGCAGACCACGGCCCCCGCTGGGTCTGCTGGTGTCAGTCGCAGGCCTTGGCGGTGGTGCCGGAGCCGTACTGGCCGCCCCTGCCGCCGTTCCACTGCACGCTGGCACTGCCCCAGGCGCACATGTTCTTGGCGCGGATCATGTTGCCCCAGTGCCGGCCGCCGTTGCCGGCCTTGAAGCTGAACCGGTCGGAGCGGCCGTCCGCGGCGTACACGCTGATGATGCCGTTGGCGGACGTGGCGGTCCTGATCTCGATCCAGTTGGTCTGGCACTTGCCGGACCACATGAGCTTGATCGTGCCGACCTGGCCGTTGGCCCGGCTGATGATCTTACCGGACTTCACCGAGCGGGCCGCGTTGCCGCAGCCCGACTTGTAGGGGTCCTGGTGGTCGTACCGTTGCGCCGCCACCTGGGCGTTCGCGGGGGAGGCTGCGAAGAGGGCCACCGCCGCCACCCCGATCGCGGTCGCCGCAACTCGAAGCTTCACTGAGAACCGACTCCTTTGGTCAGACGATTGATGCTGCGTCGGGACCATAGCGACATCTCAGCCAGCCACGCCCGGCGGGGCCGCCGATGTGACGTCACCGTTATGAACGCAGCAGGTCAGGAATCTCCTGATTCGCGTACCACATGAGCTCGTGCGCCTCGGCCCCGTCCACCGTGAACCTCGCGTCGTCGTCGCCCTCGTCGGCGGCGGGCAGCGCGCCGATCGCGGCCTCGATGTCGGGCACGGCGTAGAGGTCGTCCACGTGCACCGCGGCCACCTTGGCCAGCGGGATCGGCGCGGTGAGGCGTACTCTCGCGCGTTCTTCCAGATCGGCGCCCGGGGCGGCCGGCTGGTCGGGCACCTCGGCCGCCACCACCACGCGCCGGGGCGCCGCCTCGACGCCGCCGGCGCGCTCGGCGGCCAGCAGCCGCAGCGAGGCGCGGGCCGCCTCGGTGAGCGCGACGTATTCGAGCTCTTCGGTGTCGCCCGAGGCGTACCACTCGATCAGCGCGGGGGTCACCGCGTAGCCGGTCAGCGGAACCGGGCCCAGCTCTCCCGCCTCGACCGCGGCGGCCAGGGCCGGAAGAGTGCACGGCAGATAGACGCGCATGACGAACCTTTCCAAGCTTGCGAGGGGCGGCGCAACGGAGAAACCTGCGTCGCCGACCGACACCCTACTGATAGGGCCTGGTCAAGACCTCATTACCGGCCTACTTCGCCCCTTTTTCGGTAGATCATGCCCGTCGCAGGGTGAGACGGAGGAGCGTTTCGAGCTCCGTGATGGTCGAGTCCGCGTCCCTGTGGTGGATGCCGGCTATGCCGAGCGCGCGGGCGGCCAGGATGTTGGCCTCGATGTCGTCGATGAACACGCACTCCTCCCCCGCGAGCCCGATCTGGCCGAGCGCGTGGTGGAAGATGCGGGGCTCCGGCTTGCGCATGCCGACCTCGCCGGAGATCACGACCGCGTCGAAGATCTCGTCCCAGCCGTCGCGCGGGTACACGTTGGACCAGGAGTTGGACAGCAGGCAGGTCTTGACGCCCTGTGCGCGTACGTCGCGGAGCATGTCGTACATCGCGTCGACCCGGTCGAAGTTCGCGAACATCCGCTCCAGCAGCCCTTCGGCCGCCGGCGGCACCCCGTCCACGGTCAGCAGCCTGGCGGCGAGGTCGCGCTCGAAGGCGGGGCCGTCGAGCTCGCCGCGTTCGAGGGCGTGGACGGTGCTCTCGCCGTTGCCGGCCCCGGTGGCGCGGTAGGCGTGGTCGATCATCTCGCGCATCACCGTGTGGTAGTGGGCGCTGTCGATCCGGTCCACCTCGATCCACCGCGCGATGGCGTCGGAAAGGCTGGTCGTCAGCACCCCGCCCCAGTCGATGAGGACACCCGTGACCATGACCACCTCCGGCTCGAATCCCGTTCTAGGATAGAACGTTCACCAGAAATGATCTTAAATGCCACTAAAGGGTCAAAGGTGGGCCCGCCGGCCGGCTGTCCGGCTCGCGACCCGTACCCTGTGCTGAGCCGCGCGGGCCAGCGCTACCCCGCGCTACCCGGCGCTTGCGACCTTGGCGGCCAGCTTGCGGTGCTCGGCGGAGCGCAGCACGCGGGCCGCCTCCGCCGCGGAGGCGACGGGCGCCTCGGTCAGCGTCCCCCTGGCCTGCTTGAGCTTCAGCAGCCTGGTGACGGACTGGTCGAGCCGCTGCGTGGAGATCCGGCCCGACTTCACCGCGGCCAGCACCGCCTGGTATGCCTTGGGCAGGTCGTTCGGCATGAGCAGCAGATCGGCCCCGGCCAGCACGGCCCGCACCGCGATCTCGCCGTCGTTGTACTTCTTGCGCACGCCCGCCATGTTGAGCGCGTCGGTGGAGATAACGCCGTCGAAGCCGAGCTTCTCCCGCAGCAGGCCGGTCAGGATGGGCTTGGACAGCGTCGCCGGGTCCCCCGAGGAGTCGAGCTTGGGGAAGACGATGTGGGCGCTCATCACGGCGTCCACCCCGGCCGCGATCGCGGCCTTGAACGGCGGCGCGTCGATGCGCTCCCACTCGGCCTTCGTGTGCTTGATCACCGGCAGCCCGGTGTGGCTGTCGACGGCGGTGTCGCCATGGCCGGGGAAGTGCTTGGCCGTGGCCGCCACCTTCGCGTCGGCGAACCCCTTGACCGCCGCGGCCACCATCGTGGCCACCCGCTCCGGGTCGTCGCCGAAGGCCCGCCTGCCGATGACGGGGTTTCGCGGGTTGACGTTGACGTCGGCGACGGGGGCGAAGTCGAGGTTCACGCCGAGCGCGCGCAGCTCCTCGCCGGTGGCCTTGGCCACGGCCCGCGACAGGTCGGGCTGCTTCGTCGCGCCGATCTGGGCGGCCCCCGGGAAGGGAGTCATGAGCGCGGACATCCTGGACACCAGGCCGTTCTCCTGGTCGGTGCCGATCAGCAGCGGGACCTTCTTGGCCGAGCGCTGCAGGCCGTTGGTCAGGCCGACGACCTGGCCGGTGCTCCTGACGTTCTGCGGGAAGAGGATCACGCCGCCCAGGTGGTATTTCGCGACCACCTTGGCCGGGGTCTGTGCGGCGTACCTGGCCTGGTTCTCGCCCGACACGGTGTCGGCGGCGGTGCCGTACAGGACGGGCATGAAGAGCTGGCCGACCTTCTCCTCGACGCTCAGCTTAGACAGGACGCGCTGCACCGGGTCGGGCTGCGCCTGCGACGGGCTCGAGGTCCGCGCCTGCGTGCTCTGGGCGGGCGGCGCGGCCTTGCCCCCGGTCGGGGCCGCACCGGCCCCGCCACCGCCGCAGGCCGTCATAGCGAGCACCAGGAGACCTGTCGTTCCGATCCGTCGAAGCATGCCTCCAAGGTATCCATCCGACGACCCGCCCAAGCCGCACGCTTACCGAAAGCCGCCGGAACTACAACCCCAGGCTGTCGAGGCCGGGCAGTTGCTCGCGAGCCGCCTCCTGCGCCTGCGCCGCCGTCACCTGCGCCCGCGCCGCGTCCGCCGCCAGCACGCACTGCTCCAGCGTGTGCTCGGCCAGCGCCGCGCGTACGGCCGCCACCGCAGGGGCGCCCATCGACAGCGACGTGACCCCGAGCCCGACGAGCACGCACGCCAGCGCCGGCCCGGCGGCCGACTCCCCGCAGATCCCGCACGGCTTGCCCGCTTCCGCCGCGGCGGTCCCGACCATGGCGACCAGGTCGAGCAGCGCGGGCTGCCACGGGTCGTGCAAGGCGCTCACGGCGGCCAGCTCGCGGTCGGCGGCGAAGGCGTACTGGGCGAGGTCGTTGGTCCCGATCGAGACGAAGTCCACGGGCGCGAGCAGGTGCTCGGCCCGCAGCGCCGCCGACGGGATCTCGATCATCACGCCCACGCTCGGCAGGCCCCTGGACCGGCACGCCCGCGCGAACCACCTGGCCTCCTCGGCCGTGGCCACCATCGGCGCCATCACCTGGAGCCGCTCGGACGCCACGGCGGCGAGCGCGCCCAGCTGCGCGTCCATCACCTCGGGAAATCTCCTGGCCTTGCGCAGCCCGCGCTCGCCCAGCGCCGGGTTCGGCTCGGCGCCCTGGGCGGGCAGGAACGCCAGCGGCTTGTCCGCGCCGCTGTCCAGCGTGCGCACGATCACGTTGCCGCGGGGGAAGGCCTCCAGCGCGGCCCGGTAGGCGTCGCGCTGCTCCTCCTCCGACGGCGGCTCGCTCCTGTCGAGGAAGAGGAACTCGGTCCGGTAGAGCCCGACGCCCTCGGCGCCCGCCTCCACGGCCGCGGCGAGCTCGGACGGGCCGCCGATGTTCGCGAGCAGCTGAATCGGCTGCCCGTCCGCCGTCCGGCCCGGCCCCCTCGACGAGGCCAGCACGGCCTGCCGCAGGGTGGCCGCGCCGAGCGCATCGGCGACCTCGGCCTCGGCCGGGTCCAGGCGCACCTCGCCCGTGGTGCCGTCGGCCATCACGTGCACGCCCGCCGGGATGCCGGTGGCGCCCGGGCAGGCCACGACGGCGGGCACGCCCATCGCCCTGGCCATGATCGCGGTGTGGCTGGTGGGGCCGCCCTCCTCGGTGACGAACGCGGCCACGTGCTCCCTGGACAGCAACGCCGTGTCGGCGGGCGCGAGATCCCTGGCCACCAGCACGTACGGCTCCGCGGGCGACACCGGCAGCCCCGGCATGGCCTGCCCGTAGAGCAGCGCGATCACGCGGTCCCTGATGTCGTCCAGGTCGGCGGCCCGCTCGCCCAGGTAGCCGCCGGACCCGGCCAGCACTTCCCGGTATTTCACGAAAGCCTCGAAGACCGCCCTGGGGGCGGCCAGACCACGGTCGATCAGTGACTTGACCTTCACGATCAGACCGGGGTCCTCGGCCATCATCGCCTGGGCCTTGAGGATGTCCTCGGCCTCGCCGCCCGCCTGGTTGCCGCGGGACTCCAGCTCGCCCGCGACCTGCGTGAGCGCGACCATCGCGCGCTCCTTCTCCTGCTCCGCCTCACCGGTGTAGGTGGCGCCCTCGGGGGGTTCGGGCACGGAGACGGTCAGGACGTAAGCGGGGCCGTGCCCGATGCCCGGGCTGACCCCCACCCCCCGCAGGTTCATGGCGTACTGGCGATCGCGGCCAGCTCGTCGAGGATCTCCTCCGAGCCGTCGCCCTCGGCGCTGATCACGACGGTCTCGCCCTGCCGGACGTCGAGCGCCATGATGGCGAGGATGCTCTTGCCGTTGACCGGGCCCCCACCATGGGCCTTCTCCACCGTGATGTCCATCGGGGCCTGCTTCGCCCGTTGCACGAACGTCGCCGCGGGACGGGCATGCAGCCCCACCTCCGCCGCCACGGTGACCTTGCGCTCACCCATGTAACTTCTCCTCCTTCTGGTGCCGGTCCAGACCAGCCGGACCGTCGTGCCTGGCAACCGGCCGATCCCGGTCACATCGGCGGCGTGCCTATTGTCGCGTCATCTGCGGGTATGTCGGGGCGGTCGGCGCCCCGTCCAAGCTCCGCGAACGGGCGGCTATTCCCATCTGAACAGCTCGTCCCCCACGTGCACGGCCCCTTCCGCCACTCCGGTGACGGACTCGGAAAGCGCGTCCAGTGCGACGACCGGGCACACGGGCGAGCGCCCGCCCGCCTCGATCGCCGCCGGGTCCCAGGCCACCACCGGCTGCCCGGCGCACACCCGGTCCCCCTCAGCCGCCAGGAGCTGGAACCCCCTGCCTTTGAGCTGGACCGTGTCGATGCCCAGGTGCACCAGCACGCCTTTGCCGTCGTCCCCCACGATGACGTAGGCATGCGGATGCAGTTTCATGATTTTTCCCGCTATGGGGGCTACGGCCTTGCCGGGCCCCCTCAGCGGATCGATCGCCGTTCCCGGCCCCACCATGCCCGCGGAGAAGACCGGATCGGGCACGGCGGCCAACCCCACAGCTGCCCCCTCAACCGGGGCGAGAACAGTCGTCATGGTCTCGCCCTTAGCCGATGATGTCCTCGATGTCGCTGGCGATCGTGTCCGCCTCCGGCCCGACGACGACCTGAACCACGTTCCCGGCGGCCATCACGCCATGGGCGCCCGCCGCCTTGAGCGCGGCCTGATCGACCTTGGACGCGTCGTACACCTCCGTGCGCAACCGGGTGATGCAGGGCTCGATCTCGATGATGTTGTCGGCACCGCCGAGCCCGGCGATGATCGCGTTTGCATCCGCCGCCATCCGGTCCTCCCTAGCACTGACACTGCGACCAGGCTAAACGACGCTCAGTGATCAGTCTGTCTGGGTGACCTTGTTCAGCCCGCGCGGCGCGTCGGGGTCGATGCCGAGCCGGCGGGCGAGCGCCTCGGTGAGGAGCTGGCCGGGCACGATCAGGCCCATGGGCGCCACCCATTCGGGCAGGTCAGGGCCGTTCAGTGCGGCCGTGCCCGCCTTCGCGAGCGCCGTGCCGCCCCCGATCGTGTACGCCGCCGCGCCCGCGGCCACCACCCGCTCCGCCAGCGCGACCGTGCCGGACAGCGTCGGGCTGTTCTCGGCGGCGACCAGCAGCGCCGGGGTGTCGGCGTCGACCACCGCGATGGGCCCGTGCAGCAGGTCCGCGTAGGACAGGCCCATGGCGTGCAGGTAGCAGGCCTCCTTGAGCTTCAGCGCCGTCTCCAGCGCCGTCGAGAACGCCAGCCCGCGCCCGGACACCACCACGCCCGGCTTGTCCAGCAGGCCCTCCACCACGGCCGCCAGGTCGCCGGGCTCGGCGATCAGCTTCTCCACCGCGTCGGGGACCCGGCGCAGGTCGTCGGCGTCCACGTCCGCGCCCAGGCCCAGCGCCAGCACGGCCAGCGCGGCGAGCTGCGTGGTGTAGGTCTTGGTCGCGGGAACGGCCTTCTCCTCCCCCGCCACCGTGCACAGCGCCACGTCCGCGGCCTGCGCGAGCGGGCTGTCCTCGCCGCCGTTCGTGATGCCGACCGTGCTGGCGCCGCAGTCCTTCGCCCAGGCCAGCGTCTCGACGATCTCCTCGGTCCGGCCGGACTGCGAGATCGCCACGGCCAGCACGCCGTCCAGGTCGAGCTTGCGCTTGTACGTCGTCGCGATCGACGGCGCGGCCAGCGCCGACAGGCGGCCGGCGTGCGCTTCGACCAGGTAACGGCCGTAAACTGCTGCGTTGTCGGAGGTACCACGCGCGATGAACAACAGCTGGCGGGTCCGCTCGCCCACCGCTCTCACCTCACCGACCCGTGGGAGGAGGGCGTCCAGGGTGGCTCGCAACGCGGCCGGCTGCTCGGCGATCTCGCTGTGCATCTTGGTGGTCATCTCGGGCTCATTTCTCAACTCACTACGGTTCGGGCTTGACCGTCTTTCCCGCCATGTGGTCTAGTCCGGACTAGACCAGTACGAACCATAACCCATTGCCTATGTCAGATCGAGGGGAGGATCCGTGGCGCACATCGATCCGGACAGCCCGGTGCCCAAGTACTTCCAGCTTCGCGAGATCCTGCTGGACCTCATCGACAGCGACGAGCTCAGCATCGGAGCGGCCATCCCGTCCGAGCGCGAGCTCTGCCAGCGCTTCGGCCTGTCCAGAATGACCGTACGTCAGGCCGTCGACCACCTCGTGTCCGAGGGCCGTCTGCACCGCGTACCGGGCAAGGGCACCTTCGTGGCCCGGCCCAAGATCGAGCTGGCGCTGCAGCTCACGTCGTTCACCGACGACATGAGAGCCCGCGGCATGATCCCCGGCTCGCGCGACCTCGACAGGCGGATCGTGCGCGCCAGCGCCCACCTGGCCAAGGAGCTGGGCATCCAGCCGGGCGAGGAGGTGCACTTCATCGAGCGCCTGCGGACGGCCGACGGGGAGCCGCTGTCCATCGAGCGGGCGCACATCCCGGTCAAGCTCGCCCCCGACCTGGCCGACCACGACCTGTCGGACAGATCGCTGTACGCACTGCTGGAGAGCCGCTACGGCCTGGTCATGGACGCCGGCGAGCTCACCATCGACGGCGGCATCGCCGACCCGAGCGACGCCGACCTGCTGAAGCTGCCGCGCGGGGGCGCCGTGCTGCTGCTGCAACGCAGGTCGTTCTCCGGCGGCGCCTGCGCGGAGCTCGGCGTGTCCACCTACCGCGCCGACCGCTACCAGTTGCGCACCATTCTCGAAATGCCCGTGAGACGGGGCTGAGGGCCTGACCCGGCCGGGCCTTCGACGCCCGCTCTCACCCTCCCCCCGGCTCCACCCCCCGGAGGAACTCCCGGTGAAGGAGACCAAGGCCGCACGGCCTTCGCCGCTGGCTCGCGTGATGACCGTGCTCCAGCGGCTGGGCCGCTCGCTGATGCTGCCCATCGCCGCCCTGCCCGCGGCGGCCCTGCTGCTGCGCTTCGGCCAGCCCGACATGCTCGGCTCCAACGGGCCCGAGCCGGGCGGCCTGGCGGACGTCGCGGGGTTCGCCTGGATGAACGAGGTCGCCGACGTGCTGGCCGCAGCCGGCGACGCGCTGTTCCAGAACCTGCCGCTGCTGTTCGCCGTGGGCGTGGCGATCGGCTTCGCCCGCAAGGCGGACGGCTCGACCGCGCTCTCCGCCGTGGTCGGCTACCTGGTCTTCGACCGGGTGACGAAGGTGATGTTCTTCGGCTCCGACATCAGGGACACCGTCCTGATCAAGGAGGTGCAGGACCAGGGCGTCACGGAGATCATCAACTACGGGATGCAGAACCCCACCAAGGTGCTCGGCGGCATCGTGATCGGCCTGGTCGCCGCCCTGCTCTGGCAGCGCTTCCACCGCATCAAGCTGCCGTCCTGGCTGGCGTTCTTCGGCGGGCGCAGGTTCGTGCCGATCATCACCTCGATCGTGGCGCTGCTCATCGCGGTGGTCTTCGGCTGGCTCTGGCCGGTGATCGGCGAGTGGATCCGGCACGCGGGCGAGGCCCTGGCCGCCATCGGCCCGGTCGGCACCGGCATCTACGGCCTGATCAACCGCCTCCTGATCCCCCTCGGCCTGCACCACTTCGTCAACTCCGTCGTTTGGTACGTGGTGCCGCAGTGCGACGTGGGCGGCCGGGTGCTGGGCGGCGACTGGAACTGCTACTTCGGCGGGGCCGCGCACTCCGGCCAGTTCATGGCCGGGTTCTTCCCGATCATGATGTTCGCCCTGCCCGCCGCCGCCCTGGCCATGTGGCGGGCGGCCCCGCCCCACCGCAGGGCCGCAGTGGGCGGCATCATGCTGTCGGCGGGGCTGGCGTCGTTCGTCACGGGGATCACCGAGCCGATCGAGTTCGCCTTCATCTTCGTGGCGCCGCTGCTGCTGGTGGTCCACGCGATCCTGACCGGCCTGGCCATGGCGCTGACCACCCTCATCGGGGGTCAGCTCGGCTTCGGCTTCTCCGCGGGCCTGCTGGACATGCTGCTGAACGCCAGCAAGTCGAACACCCAGAACTTACCCGGCATCCTGGCCCTGGGCGTGGTCTACGGCGTGGTCTACTACGTCGTCTTCACGTTCCTGATCCGCCGGCTCGACATCCTGACGCCCGGGCGAGAGCCCGAGCCCGACGTCGACGCGGGCGAGACGGACGGCGTTTCCGCACGATCCGACCCGGGGTAGAACCCCACCGACCCCCACGGACGGAGCGGATCGTCGTGCGGGGGTGAGCGGGCGTGGCCACGACCTCGGGCTCGGCCTCAGGCCCGGTCTCGGCCTGGTCGTCGGCTTTCGCCGTGCTGCAGCGCATCGGCCGCTCGCTCATGATGCCCATCGCCGTCCTGCCCGCTGCGGGCCTGCTCTTCCGCTTCGGCCAGAACGACCTGCTGGGCAAGGACGGCCTCGGCGGCACGCTGCCCTGGCTGCTCCCCGTGGCCGAGGTCATGGCCGCGGCCGGCGGCGCCCTCTTCGACAACCTCCCCCTCCTGTTCGCCATCGGCGTGGCCATCGGCTTCGCCCGCAAGGCGGACGGCTCCACGGCCCTGGCCGCCCTGGTCGGCTACCTGGTCTTCGACCGGGTCAGCAAGACCCTCTTCTTCGACGCGGGCCAGGGCGCGGTCTACGACAAGGTCCGCGTCGTACTCCATGACGGCACTCCCGCCCTCAACCTGGGCGCCCAGAACCCGACGGGCGTGCTCGGCGGCATCGTCATCGGCATCACGGCGGCCCTGCTCTGGCAGCGCTTCTACCGGCTGAAAGCGCCGTCGTGGCTGGCCTTCTTCGGCGGCCGCCGCTCGGTCCCCATCGTCACCGCCATCGCCGCGCTGCTGCTCGGCGTCGTCTTCGGCCTCCTGTGGCGGCCCATCGGCGACTGGCTCGCGCAGGTGGGCGACTGGCTCTCGGCCCACGGTACGGTCGGCACCGGCATCTACGGCGTGGCCAACCGCCTGCTCATCCCGATGGGCCTGCACCACTTCCTGAACACCATCGTCTGGTTCACCCTCCCCGAGTGCCGCGCGGGCGTGGACGGCGCCACCAGGGCCGCGGCAGGCGACCTGAACTGCTATTTCGCCGGGGAGCAGGGCGCGGGCATCTTCATGACCGGCTTCTTCCCCGTCATGATGTTCGGCCTGCTGGGCGCGGCCATCGCCATGTGGCGGGCGGCCCCGCCCGAGCGCCGCCAGGCCGTCGGCGGGATCATGCTCTCGGCCGGCCTGACCGCCTTCGTCACCGGCATCACCGAGCCGCTGGAGTTCGCGTTCATCTTCGTGGCCCCGGTCCTCTTCGCCGTGCACGCGGTGCTGACCGGCGTGTCGATGGCCCTGATGGCGGAGCTGGGCGCCCGGCTGGGCTTCACGTTCTCGGGCGGCGCCATCGACCTGCTCCTGAACGCCAGCAAGTCCAACACCCACGGGCTGGGCACGATCATCGTCTTCGGCCTGGTGTACTTCGTCGTCTATTACGCGATCTTCGCCACCCTCATCCGCTGGCTCAACCTCCCGACCCCCGGCCGCGAACCCGCCGAGCCCTAGATTTGGGGCCACCGAAACGGCAGGCGAGGAATCCAGCTCTCCACGACTTTCATCGCCTAAAGGGACAAAGGCCGGCGCGAATCGAGAAAGCTGGTGGCCTTCGTATATTCCAGCGAGGCCGAAAACTCTTCATATCGATTCTTTCTCCACCTGGATATCGGAGGACGCGTGTCCACAGCATCCCGCCCCGCCGCCGCCACCGCTGCCATCGCATCCATCCCGGCCCCGCGTTCGGCGGACATGCCCTGCGGCGCCACGAGTCCACATCCGCTGGTCTGGGGCCCGCCGGGCGCCATCCCCGACGAGCGCAGGCTGCGCCACCTGGGCCAGGCCCTGGCCGAGGTGCTGGCGGGCCGGCGTCCTCCCGAGACCATGGCGGACCGGCTCACCGACCAGGCATACCGGGACCTGGTGCGGGCCGGGCGAATGCTGAACGCGGCCCATCCGCCGCTGGCGAAAAGCCTCCACGTGAACGAGCCCCGAGACGGAGCCATTGAAATGTGCGTGCTCGTCCAGTGCGGCGAACGCAACCACGTGCTCGCCATCCGTCTCGAACGACACGGCGTCCAATGGTTGTGCACCGATTTCGAGACCGCCTAGAAACCCCGAGGCCCCCGCTTCCTCGACGGAAGCGGGGGCCTCGCGGAACGACCGGACCGGCGTCAGCCGCTCAGCAGGCGGCTCAGGCGGCTCAGGCGCTCAGCACTGGGCTCAGGCGGCGTTCTTCGGGTCGCCGTGGCAGCGCTTGTACTTCTTGCCCGAGCCGCACGGGCAGGGCGCGTTCCGCTCCACGTTGCCGTAGGCGGCCCGCTCGGCCTGCGTCGTGCGGACCCTCGTGTGCTCGACGTCTCCCTGCTCGCCGGGAGCCGAGTATTCGAGCTCCGCGGGCCGCTCGGGGCCGCGCAGCCCGCGCGCGATGATCGAGCGGGTCTCCGCCAGCACCGCGTCCTCTTCCTCGACGATCGGGTTTTCCTGCACCTCGACCTCGAGGTTGAACAGGAAGCCGACGGAGTCCTCCTTGATGCCCTCGAGCATCGCGGCGAACATCTCGAAGCCCTCGCGCTGGTATTCGATCTGCGGGTCCTTCTGCGCGTAGGCCCGCATGCCGATGCCCTCGCGCAGGTAGTCCATCTCGTACAGGTGCTCGCGCCACTTGCGGTCGAGGACGGACAGGATCACGCGGCGCTCGAGGTCACGCGTGGTCTCGGGACCGAACTCCTCCTCGCGCCTGGCGTACGCGGCCAGCGCGTCGGCCTTGATCTTCTCGGAGATGAGCTCGGCGGACAGCTCCTCGCGGCCGCCGGCCTCCTCCACGAGGTCGTCGATCCGGACCGTGATCGGGTAGAGCTCGCCGAACGCCTTCCACAGCTTCTCGAGGTCCCACTCCTCCGCGAAGCCCTCGGACGTGGCGCCCTGGACGTAGCCCTCGATCACCTCGCCGATGAAGCCGCTCACCTGCTCGTGCAGGTCGGCGCCCTCCAGCACGCGGTGCCGCTCGGCGTAGATGACCTTGCGCTGGCGGTTCATCACCTCGTCGTACTTCAGAACTTCCTTGCGGATCTCGAAGTTCTGCTGCTCGACCTGGTGTTGAGCGGAGGCGATGGCCTTGGAGACGATGCCGGACTCGATCGGCTGGTCGTCGGGGATCTGCAGCCTGGTCATGATCATCTCGACCCTGGCCGAGTTGAACAGGCGCATGAGGTCGTCGCCGAGCGAGAGGTAGAACCGCGACTCGCCGGGGTCGCCCTGACGGCCGGAACGACCGCGGAGCTGGTTGTCGATGCGGCGCGACTCGTGCCGCTCGGTGCCGAGGACGTAGAGGCCGCCGAGCGCGGTCACCTCGTCGTGCTCGGCCTTGACCGCGGCCCTGGCCTTCTCCAGCGCCTCGGGGTAGGCCTTCTCGTACTCCTCCGGCGTCTCGACCGGGTCGAGGCCGCGCTGGCGCAGCTCGAGGTCGGCGCGGAACTCGGAGTTGCCGCCGAGCATGATGTCGGTGCCTCGACCGGCCATGTTGGTGGCGACGGTGACGGCGCCCTTGCGGCCCGCCTCGGCGATGATCGCGGCCTCGCGGGCGTGGTTCTTCGCGTTGAGCACCTCGTGCTGCACGCCGCGGCGCTTGAGCGCCTTGGACAGCCGCTCGGACTTCTCCACCGAGGTCGTGCCGACGAGGACCGGCTGGCCGACCTCGTAGCGCTCCTTGATGTCGTCGACCACCGCGTTGAACTTGGCGTCCTCGGTCTTGTAGACCACGTCGGCCTGGTCCTTGCGGATCATCGGCCGGTTCGTCGGGACCGGGACGACGCCCAGCTTGTACGTCTGGTGGAACTCGTTGGCCTCCGTGACGGCGGTGCCGGTCATGCCGGACAGCTTGTCGTAGAGGCGGAAGTAGTTCTGGAGCGTGACCGTGGCGAGAGTCTGGTTCTCGTCCTTGATCTTCACGCCTTCTTTGGCCTCGATGGCCTGGTGCATGCCCTCGTTGTAGCGGCGCCCGTGCAGGATGCGGCCGGTGAACTCATCGACGATCAGGACCTCGCCCTCGGTGACGATGTAGTCCTTGTCCTTCTTGAACAGCTCCTTGGCCTTGAGCGCGTTGTTCAGGAAGCCGACGAGGTGGGTGTGCTCCGGCTTGTAGAGGTTGTCGATGCCGAGCCAGTCCTCGACCTTCTCGACGCCCGCCTCCAGGATGCCGACCGTGCGCTTCTTCTCGTCGACGATGTAGTCGCCGGTGCTCTCTTCGCCCGGGTTCTTCGCCTCGACGCCCTTACGCAGACGCGGCACGATCTTTGCGAACTCGTTGTACCACTTGCCCGACTGCTCGCCGGGGCCGGAGATGATCAACGGCGTGCGGGCCTCGTCGATCAGGATCGAGTCGACCTCGTCCACGATCGCGAAGTTGTGGCCGCGCTGCACGCACTCGTCGAGCGACCAGGCCATGTTGTCGCGAAGGTAGTCGAAGCCGAACTCGTTGTTCGTGCCGTACGTGATGTCCGCCTGGTACTGCTTGCGACGCTCGTCGGGCTGCTGACCAGCCAGGATCATGCCGACTTCGAGGCCGAGGAACCGGTAGATGCGGCCCATGTTCTCGGCGCCGACCTTGACCAGGTAGTCGTTGACGGTGATGACGTGGACGCCCTTGCCCGTGAGCGCGTTGAGATAGGCGGGCAGCGTACAGGTCAGGGTCTTGCCCTCACCGGTCTTCATCTCCGAGATGTTGCCCATGTGCAGGTTGGCCCCGCCCATGATCTGCACGTCGAAGGGGCGCTGGCCGAGCACGCGGCGGGCCGCCTCACGCACGGTCGCGAACGCTTCGGGAAGCAGATCGTCGAGGCTCTCGCCGTCGGCGTACCGCTGTTTGAATTCGTCCGTCAGAGCGCGCAACTCCGCGTCGGACAGGCTTGAGAAGTCGTCCTCGATGGAGTTGACCTGGTCTGCGATCCGCTTGAGCTTGCGCAGGATCTTGCCTTCGCCGGCACGTAGGATCTTGTCGAGAATGGCTGCCACTTTATGTAAAGCTCCTCGCAGGTCTACCCCGGCGGCGCCGCCAGGAGGAGAGGCTGAGACAAACTTCCCCGCTGCCCATCGTAGGCGGTTCAGCAACCAGACACAGCCACCGTGACGGCGAGGCCGCAGACCACGTCTGGGAGAATGGTGCAAGGCAGAGGGTATGCCGGTTGAGAGCCGGTTCGCACCAATTAGCGGGATATCCGGCAAAGGAAGGATTTGTCATGGTTGAGGGGAAGAAGTCGGAGCAGACGGAGAATCTCGGCAGCCACGGCGGCCGCGCCTCATCGTGGCTCGCGGTGACGGTGATGCTGGTGGGCACCATCGTGGCCGGTTTCGGGCTGACCGCCGCCAACTGGACGCTCGTATGGATCGGCGCCGGCGTGTTCGTAGTGGGCGGCATCCTCGCCCTGGTCTTCGACATCTTCACCGACGTCGTGATCGACGCGCCCCGGGTGGGCATGCACGCGGAAGATCACCGCTGACGCACGCTTCCGACGGCGGGCCCCCGACCCCACGGGCGGCCCGCCGTTTCCATGCCCACCCGCTATAGCTCCCTTTGGTCGGGGCGTCCATCCCTACGCGCCACCCCCCACCCACAACCCCAGCGCTGGCTCTTATACACATCTCCGAGCCCACGAGACCCTAAGACCTCTCGTATGCCGTCTTCTGCTTGAAAAAAAAAAAAAAAGAAAGAGGATCGAGCAAGAAACGTTGAGAGTG
>NZ_VCKX01000241.1 GCF_005889725.1 Nonomuraea zeae | reverse complement strand
TCGGCGCCTGCACTCGGCGCTCGGCTACCGGCCACCCCTGGAGGTTCTCAACGAGGCCCTTTCAACCCCAGCGGCCGCATAGGCTGCACTCATAACACGGCTGTCCGGAATCACCGTGGCCCCTCAGTTCCCGCCGGTGAGGCGGCGGACTTCGCCGCCGTCGCTGAGCTCGCGAGCATGGAACACCCGCATGTCGTCCACCCACGCCAGGAGAACGTCCGTGTGGCCCCCTTCTGCCCAGGGGATTCGCGGTCACGGGTTGCTATGAAGACGGACCTTGCCCCAGCCGACCCGCACCCGCTGGTCGGCTTCCAGGGGTTGAGCGGCGTTCCCTCGCAATGCTTCTCGTCAGGAACCGAAGTTGGAGGTGGGGGCCGAGATGGGCCGCCTTGGGTCACGGGCGCGCTGTCCTTGTCCTCCTCGGGGAGCTCGAGAATTTAGGCGCCGTCCCGGTTCTGGTCGTGGTCCTTGACGAAGCCCAGGCGCAACTCGCTGGACCTGTCCCCATCCACGCTCACCGCCGTCGCCTTGCAGGCGTACGTGACGCGAGGTACTGCAAGGTCTAACGCAGCTTTCCGGGACCAGTGTGAGCCGGCATCTACCGGCCTGGCAGTCCTGCAAGCTTTCTGCGGCGGCCTGCCGCGCCCTGGTCAGTTCATCGATCTTGGTATCGATACGTCCACCACCGTCTCCAGTCGCCATCTCTCGCTGTCGCAGGTGGCCCCGCTTTGGTCATGTGTGTGGTGAGGGCGTCGATGACCTCGTCCAGGGTGAAGGCCAGTTCTTGCAGGGCCTTGGTCATCCGGATGCGTTCCACCGCCGCGGCACTGAAGACGCGATACCCGGAGGTCTGCGCGCGGCGACGGGCCGGATGCCGCGCCGCTCGCCGGAGCCGGAACGTTCGCCAGAGGGCCGGCGAGCTCGGGCGGCGTCCGGCGAATGAAGACCCCACGCCGCCCGAGCCGACAACACATGAACATCGCGCCTCCCACAGGCCGAAGGGGCGAGCCTGATGCCGAATGGCAGGATCAGGGCGCAAGTCGGCAGTCGATGTCCTCGTCGCGACGCCCGTACATAGCGAAGATTCTTCATGTCATTACTACGAGGAATCGGAGGGACTCATGAAGCGCATCTTCATGGCCACGATCGCGGCTGCGCTCCTGGCCGGCGGGGTCGCCGCGGCGGTCGCCACACCGGCGAGCGCGGACAGCGTGCGGATCACGGCGGGTGACACGCCCGACAACCGCGACATGTAGCGACACGCGACGCGTCGGCCACTCGGCCTTGCTCGCGTGGCCAAGCCGCTGCTCGACGTAGTCTCGGGATGACATTCGGGGCGGTGGTCTGTTCAGCGGTCACATTGGTGGACGTGGTGCGAGAATCGATCATCACCTGATGCTGTTTCTGCAGGGTAGGCGGTAAGTGTCTGCAGGAGCGGGTTCTGTGTCGTTGTGAGGAGCCGGACGCGGGCTTCGGCGAGGATGTTCAGCCCCATGTAGCGGCGGGCTACGGGCCCTTCGCCGGTCTGCTCGGCCGGCACCGCGCCGGATGATGGCACCCGGTCAGGGAAGACGCCGGCCACGTCGGTGCGGCGGCGGATCTGCTTGTTCAGCCTCTCTTGCGGGTGCTGGAGCGGATCTGCCGCCGAGGTCTCGGGGATGGCATGATCAGCTCGCCGGACCGAGGGGAAGAGCGAAGGCGGGTAAGCCCGTCACGGAGCGGAGTCCGACCAGCCGTGGAACACGTGGACCATGCTCGACTCGGCCCCGACGATCCGGTACGGCTCGGTGAAGTCGATGGGGGCCGCTTTCAGCGGCGCATGGCGGCCGACGGCGACGGAGATCTGCGCCCCGGAGATCGTGGGCTCGGCCGCCGCCGTCAT
Source organism: Nonomuraea zeae (assembly GCF_005889725.1). Lineage (GTDB taxonomy): Bacteria > Actinomycetota > Actinomycetes > Streptosporangiales > Streptosporangiaceae > Nonomuraea > Nonomuraea zeae. The sequence continues at coordinate 17,515 of NZ_VCKX01000241.1, read as the reverse complement.
CTGGTCGGCGTGGCCGTTCTCGCCGCTCTTCGCTGCCCACTCGATCGTCCACGCGCCCTTCCGGCCGGTGAGCGACAGGATGGCGGTCCTGCCGTCCTGCTCGACAGAGACGGCCCAGCGGCTGCTGCTGCTCCCCTCCGAGGGCGCGGCCGCGGGAATGGTGCCGGCGGTGAGGAACTCGATGGTCACGCCGTCCTGGCCGGCCTTCATCGCCGCGGCCAGAAGGTCGGCGTACGGCGGCGCCTCGCCCGCGTTCGGCCCACCCTCGGCGTCTCCGCGCGCGTCTTTTACGGCGGCGCTTCGCAAACCCGGTTCCGGCTCCGGCAGAGGGTGCGGGATGGAGCACTTCAGGTCGGCCCGTGTGGTCCGGTTCGGCTTGACCGAGGTCGTCGTCGAGCACGTCCCCTCGCCCAGGGTGGTTTGGAGGCGGTAACCGCCTGGGGGCAGGGGGAAGCGAAATCCGCGCCGATCCGCACGCTGACCGGCTACCCGCCTGCCCTTGTCGGTGAAGACTTCGACCAGCCCGGCCCGATAGCCGTCCAGGACCGAGCGGCCGGAAGAAGGGCCGCCGAGGTAGACGATGCCGCCGATGAGCGTGCCCGTGGCTGGAGCCGGGGCACGTGAGTCCGTGGACGCGTCAGGCTCCGTAGAAGACGTGCCGGACTGCGTGGACGTGTCCGGGGTTGCCGGCTTGTCTCGGAGTTCGTCATCCTTCGTGTGCGTCACGAGATCCGGCGACGGTTCCGCCGGGGCGGACGACGGAGTTCCGCCGATACGCACCCCGAGCGCCGATGAAGCTGGTGGATCGGTCTGAATGAGGCTCCAGGCCGCCGCGGCCGTGATCACCGCCGCGACGAGCCCGCCTCCCATGGCCAGCGCTCGGCGCCCGAGACGACGTGCAGCACGCGCCCCTGCGACCGGATCCCGGCTCAGCTCCTCGGCGCGAACCCAGCCTGCTCGGCCTGCCGGGCTCCGGCCCAGCCCGAGGACCGTCCCGCCATCGGCGGCGGCACGGCCGTTGACCGACGCGCCGCCGGCGGCTGCGGAGCTTCCCGTGGGCCGGCTCGGCGCTCCGCCGGCAGCAAGCGGAACCTTCCTTGTCGGCGCGCCCTCCCAGGAGCCGCTCGACACCGAGAGGGCTCTCGCCTCCCCATCCATGAGAGGACGTCCCGCGGCCAGGTCATCCACGAGCGCGTGGGCTGCCGTAGCCAGGGCAGCGGCGCTGGGCCACCGGTCGGCCGGGTCCTTGGCCAACGCGCGCAGGACGATCTCGCCCACGGCCGCCGGGACGTCTGCGGGCAGCGGCGCAGGCAGCTTGTTCAGGTGTTTGAGCGCGATCGCGATCGCGCTCTCACCGTCGAAGGGCACCCGCCCTGCCAGGCACTCGTACGCGACCACCCCGAGTGCGTACACATCCATGGCCGCACTGGGTGCGGCGCCCTCGGCCTGTTCGGGGGCACAGTAGGTGACGGTGCCCAGGACGATGCCCGTGGCGGTCAGTTTGCGGCCCTCCGTCGTCCTGGCGATGCCGAAATCTGTCAGCACGACCGTTCCGTCCGGCCGGATCAGGAGGTTGCCGGGCTTGACGTCCCGATGCACGACGCCGACCTCGTGCGCCGCTTGGAGCGCCTCGGCCGCCTGCGCGACGAGATCCATCGTCGCGCCCGCGGCGACCCGCCCTTTGCGAGACAGCAATCGGTGGAGTGGCTCGCCGCTGTGATACTGCATGACCAGGTACGGGGTGCGCCCGCCGTGCAGCTCGGCGATCCCGTAGTCGAATACGCTCACCACGCCGGGATGGTCGATGCTGGCCATAGAACGGGCTTCGGCATGGAACCGGGCCGCGAACCCGGGATCGCCGTCCAGTCCCGCCCTTACCGTTTTCACCGCCACGATCCGATCGAGCACCATGTCCCGAGCGCGCCAGACCTCGCCATGCCCGCCACTGCCAAGCCGTGACAGCAGATGATACCGCTCCGCCAGCACCGCATCTGGACTGATCATGTTCGTGTGACCCACCCTTGACTTCCGATGCCGAATCCCCGTTATTGATGACGTTCCGCGCGAGCAGTCGGTTCGGAGAGTTGTGGCATCCGGTCACATACTCAGGACTGTGGATTTACCGCGGGCAAGATCAGTCACCTATTTCGCATTCGGGGGGCCATCTCCGGCGTATGACCCCTGGAAGCGAACGGACGGCATGCCGTCGGGCCGGCTGCATTCCTTGCCGAACGGCGGGGAGAGCAAAAGTCTGCCGCGAGCCTGTCCGAAGAGCAAGCCTTGTCCTGAATGAACCTTACTGGACGGAAGCAACGCCCACGCCGCCAGGCACCGTGCGCCGTATCGGCACCGTCGGATCCGCAGCACCAGAGATATTATCTTGCCAAATTTCCCTGCGTTCGTGCCAATTTACTCGCCGGACTGTCCCGTCTGCTGGCAGAGATAATCCGAGCGTAGATCTCCAGAAGCTGATATGCAGGGGCTGATGACGTTTCGACGATCACGGCAGTTGCCTTTCTGGTCACGCTCGCCTATATCATCGTCGTGAGGATGAAGTCACTTGCCCGAACTTCCGTGGCAGAATCGCAGCGATTTCCTGGGCGGTGATCCTTCGGCGTCTCCGTCGGTTCGGCCAGGCTGAGATCGTCGGCGCCGCCCGCTATGGTCGCGATCATGGTGAGCCGTTTCCCGCTGGGGGAGCGCCACCCGGCCTGGAGGTGCACTCGTGAGCGCGTGGGACGACCTGCTCACACTCATCAAGGCCGGCGACGTGGGCGGCACGATCGGCATGGTCGACGCGCTGGACGCGGCCGAGCGCAAGGCGATCGCGGCCGTGCTGCCGAACTACCTGACTGCGCAGAGCCGCGCGCAGATCGTCTGGTGGGAGTGGCAGCCGCAGCTCTCACCCCTGCTGATCGCGGGTGTGGCATGCATGAGCGGCGCTTCGGCGGTGACCGGCTGGCTGATGCGGCGCGAGCTCCTCTCGAGCGATGACGCGGTCGAACTCGTGCTGGAGCTGCTGCGCAGGCGTCCCGTGGTCTGGCAGGCGGACGTGGCGGCGCGCATCGTGGGCCGGCTGCGTCACGCCGACCTGCGGCGGTGGGAGGTGGCCGCGGCGTTGGTCCGCGAGCTCGGCCTCGAACCCCCGGCGCATGAGCCGTTCATGACGGGCTGGCTGCGTCAGCTCCATCCGGACACCGCGGCAGGAGATCCGCTGTTCGCCGCGTACGGGCCTGGTCTGTTCGAGATCGACCGGTGGGACGGGGTCGAAACCTGGCGTGTGGTGGAGGGTGTCGTCCGCCTCATCGACGACGGTCTCCTGCAGCGCACAGTCGTCATCGACGGCGTCTTGGGACGGCTGTTGCGCGAGGGACCCGCGGCGCCGGTCGCGCTGGTGGACTTGCACAACCGGCTCGACCTCGACCTGGAGGAGGCGTCCGCGCGGGCCGGGGACTACGCCAGGCTTCTGCCCGTCGGGCCGATCGCGGTGGCCGACATGGCGCTGCGACAGCTTCGGCGGCTTGAGGAGGCAGGGCTGCTGGCGGAGGAGCTGTTCGCCGAGGTGCTGGAGGCGCTGGCGTTCCGGCCGGAGAACAAGCTGCTGCGCGCCGCCGTCTCCTGGGCCGGCGATGCTGTGCTGCGCGAGCCTCATCCGGTGGCCGGCGACGGTGATCCTCGCTCCACGACGGATTCATCGCCGCAGGTCAGGCCGGCCACGGAGCCGTACCCGCGAGCCGATGCCGCCGCAGGTCCATCGCGGCGGGTGGACGCGGCGTTGCGGGCCATGGCGCTCGTCTTCACGCATGACGCGCTGGCGCTGCAGGAACGCGCCGTGCGCCTGTCCGTGACGTTGACCGCGCGGGCCGGCGCCGAGGGACGCGAGGCGATCAGGGCCGCGGCGAGCGGGTTGCCCACCGAGCTCCGGGAGAAGATCGCGGCCGCGTACGGGGGCGGCGTCGTCGCCGACGAGGTGAGCGTCACGCCGCTGGCTGCGACGAGTGATCCGCGCCGGATGCCGCCACCCATCGCCTCGCCGGAAGAGCTCGCCCAGGCAGTGGCCGCGTTCCGCGCCTCGTCAGGCCTGTACGAGTTCGACCGCCTCCTGGCAGGTTTGACCGAATGGTCTGATCGAGACCCCGACGCGCTGCGGGCGGCGTTGCACCCGTGGTGGTATCCGTTCGACCCGCGCTTCTTCGGCCACGACGAGCACGAGAGGCGTGAAGACACCGTCGTGGCTCTGCGGCACGCCTTTCTGGCGTTCGCTTCCCCGCAGGACGGCAGGGCCCTGTCCGAGGACCCGCCCAAGCACAGCGCGTGGCCGACGAAGCCGAACCTGTTCGACCGGTTCGCCATACGCCGTGCCCTCGAGATCGCCACGCGGTTCGAAAACGGCGGCAGCTACCCCGTCCAGCTGGCCACGCCCACGGGGGGCTCTGGCCACATCGACGCCGGCGTCCTGCTCGACCGGCTCGAACGCCTCGAGATCGCCGGCGTGCGGGCGCTGCCTGGCGACCTCGCGCAAGCACTGCTGCGGCTGCCGCGTGAGATCTCCGGCATGGAGGTGCAGCGCGCCGGGCGGCTTGCGTCGGATGCGGGCCGTGCCTGCGCCGCCTGGATGCGTGGCGACAGGCTGGCCGAGCCGCAGGTGACCCTCTCCCTCCAGACCCGCAACAGGGACAACGACGCGCTGGAACTGCACGCCGCCATCACCCTGCCCGCCACACCCGCGGTGGCCGAGCCGGTGCTGGAGCCGATCCTCGGGCTGCTGGAGCCACAACCCGACGCCGTCTACACGCTGGAGCGGTGGCCGCTGGTCATGCCGTCGCATCGGGAGATCGTGGCCGCGCACCTGGCCTGCTGCCTGCCGCTCTGGATGGACAGCAGCGACGGACAAGTACAGGCTCTGGCGAGTCTGGCGCACGGCCAGGGCCCGCTCGGCGCTGGCATGGCGTACGCGCTGACGTGCGGCATGGGCCATGAGCGGGTCGCCGAGCGCGCGGCCGCCACCGACGCCCTGCTGACGCTGGCCGGGCGCGGAGAGGTGCCCGTAGCGGAGTTGGGGGAGGCGGTCACGGCATTGGTCACGGCTGATTTCGTCAAACTCAACCGGGTGGTCGCGGTGCTTGACGGCGCCACGCAGGCGGGCGCTCATGAGGTGATATGGGCGGTGATCGCACGGGTGCTGCCCGCTTTACTACCCAAGGACGGCGAACGGCCCCGCGCGGGCCTGGCCGACCTGCTGGCGGCGGGAGCGAGGGCGGCCAGGATCGCAGGGGTGCGCGCGGACCTGCCGGAGGTCGCGGCGATCGCCGCGCGGAAGGGATCGAGCAGGCTCGTGCAGGAGGCACGCCGCCTGCATCAGCTCCTCACCCGATAGCGGCACTCCCGCGCCGCGACGCGTGCAGCCACGACGGCGCACGTGAGCGCCAGCGTGCCACCGGTACGCGGCGCTCCTGGTCTTGCGATACGGCTGACGACCGTGCCGGGCAGGCGTCATGTGAGGCGCACGGAGGTCATGACGAGTGTCGCGTGGTGGCGGTCATACGGGATCCGCGCGAGAGCAGTTGCTGGACCGCCGCTTCGATGTCGTCTTCGCCTGGCACGATCTCACGTTCGAGTGCCTCGGCGTACGGGATGGGGGCACGAGCGCTGCCCAGGCGCATGGGCGGCTCCTCCAGCAGGTCCCAACACGATTCGGTCGCCGAGGCGGCGATCTCGGCGCCGAAGCCGAAGTCGCGCGGCGCCTCATGGACGACGAGCAGGCGGTGGGTCCGGGCGATTGAGGTGGTCACGGTTTCGAGGTCCAGTGGGTAGAGGGTACGCGGGTCGATCACCTCGATGCTGACGCCTCGTTCCGCCATGCGGTCGGCCACCGTCAGGGCCCGGTGCAGCATCAACTGGGTGGCGACGATGGTCAGGTGATCGCCGCGCCGGGCGATCCGCGCCCTGCCGAACGGGATCGGTGTGCGCTGCAGCGGTCCTTTGACGTTGTACAAGGCCTTGTGCTCGAGAAAGATGGTGGGATTCGGGCTCCGGATCGCCGTGATCAGCAGTCCGTAGGCGTCGTCCGGCGTGGCGGGCAGGGCGACCTCGAGGCCGGGAACGTGCGCGAAGATGGTCTCCAGCGACTGTGAGTGCTGGGCAGCCTTCCCGGTACCGGCCCCGCCGTTGGAACGCAGGACGAGAGGGACCTGGAACTGCCCGCCGAACATGTATCGGATCTTCGCGGCCTGGTTCACGATCGGGTCCATCGCGAGCAGGCTGAAGTCGGAGTACATGATCTCGACGACGGGGCGGCTTCCCCTGACCGCCGCTCCGACCGCCGCGGCCACGATGGCCTCCTCACTGATGGGGGTGTCGCGCACCCGGTGGGAGCCGTATTCGTCCCCGAGCCGCTTGGCGACCCCGTGGATCCCGCCACCTGTTCCCCATCGGGTCAGGTCCTCTCCCATAAGGAACACCCGCTCGTCTGCCGCCATGGCGTCGCGGAGCGCCACGTTGAGGGCTCGCCACATCGTCGTCTGCTGGGTCATCACATCCCTCCGTGCGGTCCATAGACGTCGGTGTAGGCAGAGGCGGGCGGCGGCGGCGCGGACGAGAGTGCGGCCTGCTCGGCGGCGTCGAGCCGCTCCTTGGTGGCTTGTTCGGCGGCCTGCTGCATGACGGGCGTGAGCAGGCGCCGTTCATTGAGCTGCGCGGCCAGCAGGGGGATCGGGTCGCGTTCACGCCATCGGGACACTTCGGCGCCGCCTCGGTAGATCTCGGTGTCTCCCACCATGTGCCCCAGGAATCGGTAGGTGTCCGCGACGATGAGGGACGGGCCCGCGCCGGAGCGAGCGCGTTCGACGGCGGCGTGGGCTACCTGGTGGACGGCGGTGACGTCCATTCCGTCGACGCGCGCGGAGGCGATGCCGTAGGCAGGCCCTCTGGCCGCGAGGTCAGGATTGACCACCATGTCCTGCAGCCGCGCGGACTGGGCGTACTGATTGTTCTCGCAGATGTAGACGACCGGCAGGGACCAGATGGCGGCGAGGTTGAGCGATTCATGAAAGATGCCCTGGTTGATCGCCCCGTCGCCGAAGAACGCCACGCTGACGCTGTCTTGTCCCATCTGCACGGAGGCCAGGGCGGCACCGGTGGCGATGCCGATGCTCGCTCCCACGATGCCGTTCGTGCCGAGGATGCCGAGATCGGCGGCGCCTGCGTGCATCGACCCGCCCTTGCCATGACTGTAGCCGTCCTGGCGGCCGAAGATCTCGGCGAGCAGGCGGCCAGGGTCGGCGCCCTTGGCCAGGCAGTGGGCATGGCCTCGGTGGGTGCTGGCGATGGTGTCGTGCGATTGCAGAGCGAGGGCGACGCCGACGGCCACCGCCTCCATGCCCACGGCGGGATGGGTGGAGCCGCGGATGAGCTTTTGCTGGGCGTATCCCTCTATCCGTGACTCGAACCCCCTGATGAGGAGCATGAGTTCGAGGGCCCGTACGCCCAGCCGCTCGTACGGGAAATCGCGGGGGGTGGCGGCGGACAGATCGAGCATGGTGGTTCCTCCAGGGCGTCGGCGAGGATGGCGAGGGTGGTCGTCGCGAGCGCGCCGTCATCGACGCGATGATCAGTCGCCGGCGTGAGCCGGCAAGTATGGGCGCAAGCGGATCGGCCGACCGCCAGAGGCCGTCGTGCTCCTGCCGGGAGTCGCACCCGGGTGGTGCTAGGCATCGGTGATCCTGGCGATGACAGTGTCCGGTCCGATCACCTTCCCAGCCTCGACCAGGCGCAGCAGCCTGCTGGTGGCGAGGGCGAGGACCTCGGTCAGCACCTTCGCTGTTTCGATCTCCGCGATGACGGCCCCGCCCTCAACGCGAGCCCCGTCGTCAACGAGCCATTGCGCGAGGTCACCTTCGCCTTCCTCTCCGAGCGCGTCCGCGCCGAGCGTGATATCGATGTCCATCAATGAACCATCCCTTTCAGCCGTCGGCCGTCCCCTGTGGCAGCCGGCTCACATGTCGATCTTCGTTCCGGACTCGCCCGAAGCCAGCAGGTCGTGATACGCCTTGTGCAGGTAGGAGAACACCGGGCCGGGGACACCTTCGCCGACGCGGCGGCCGTCCACGGCGATGACCGGCAGGATCCCGCCGGCGGTGCTGCAGAAGAACACCTCATCGGCGGTGTAGAGGTCGTACAGCTCGATGGTCTCGGCTCGCACGTCCAGGCCGTGCCCGCCGGCCATGTCCATGACCCACGCCCGGGTGATGCCTTCGAGGATGTCCTGCCAGGGAGTGCGGACCACGGTGCCGTGGACGGCGAAGACGTTGTAGCCGGGCGCCTCACAGACATGCCCGTTGATGTCCAGCAGCAGAGCCTCATCCGCGCCGGCTGCCGTGGCCTCGAGTTTGGCGAGCACCAGGTTCATGTAGTTCAGGCTCTTGATATGGGGGTCGAGCACTTGAGCCGGTGGCCGCCGCACAGCCGCGGTCTTGACTCGAAGCCCGTCGCGTACCCGTTCGGGGGAGGCCATGTAGAGGTATTCGCGGGCGAAGCAGATGACCCCCGGGACGCATCCCTCCGGATTCAGGAAGGGCTCGCCGTTGGCTCCCCGCGTCACGATGAGTTTGATGTAGGCGTTGCGCATCCGGTTACGCCGGACCGTCTGCACCACGATGTCGGCGAATTCCGCCTTGCTGTGCGGCGGCCGCAGGTTGATGGCCGCCAGGCTTCGAAAGAGCCTGTCGAGATGCGCGTCCAGATCGAAGACGACCGAGTTCCAGGCGACGGCCGTTTCGAAGACTCCGTCTCCGTACAGGACCGCGTGGTCCAGGACGCTGATCCGTGCCTGCGACTCCGGAACATAGTCGCCGTTGACGTAGATGATGCGTTCTGCGGCAAGGCCGCTCACTGTTGTCCTCCAGTGGTGCTTTGCGGATGGGTGTCTTTCAGCGGTCGAGCCGCGGTGGAGAAGTCCCGCGTCCGCGGGTTGGCAGGCTGGGCGAGCGCCTCGGCGGCCGGCCCTGCTTCGATGATCTGCCCGGCGTCCATGACGCCGATCCGATCGGGCGACCTGCCGGGCGAAGCCGATCTCGTGTGTGATGACGATCATGGTCATGCAGGGCACTGGTGGCCTCGTCGAAGAGCATCGCCTTGGGACGTATGGCCAGGGCGCGAACGATGGCGACCCGTTGTTGCTCGCCGCCGGAGAGATGCTGCGGGTAATGCATCACGCGATGGCGCAAGGCCGACGCGCTCCAGCAGTCGCATCGCCTCGGCCCGCGCGAGGTCGGGGTCGTCGCCGCGCACGTGAACCGGCCCTTCGACGACGTTCTGCAGGGCTGTCAGGTGCGGGAAGAGGTTGTAGCGCTGAAAGACCATCCAGAGCTCCGCGCGCAGGCTTCGCACCTGCGCCCCCGGTGCTTGCTCGTCGGCGTCGCCGTCTTTGCGGACCAGAACCCGGCCGTCGATGACGATCGCGCCACGCGTGAGCTTTTCCAGAGCGTTGATGCATCGCAGCAGGGTGGACTTGCCTGAGCCGCTCGGGCCGATGACCGCGACGACCTCACCCGCACCTCCGGTCAGGGTGACATCGTTGAGAACAGCGTGGCGGCCATAGTGCTTGACCACGTCGCGAACTTCGATCATCGTGACCTCGCTTGCGTCATGCCGCCGGGAGTGACGAGGCCGTTCGCCGAGGCTTTGGTGGAGCCTCCGGGGTGGGAGACACGCCGGGACTGACGTTGAGCATGCTTCGCCTCGAAGGGGGTACGTCGTGCGTGAAGCGTGAGCGTCCGATCAGCCGGGGGAGTCGCAGCAGTTGGGGAACGGCTCGAACCTCTCGGCGGGGCTCATGCTCCACTTGCTGAAGATCTTGTGCAGCGCCCGTCCTGCATGAGCTGGCGATGGGTGTCATCGAAGGCGTGGCGAAGAGCATCGTCCTCTTTGCGGAACGCCGCGCCGACCGCGTAGTCGCCGATCGGCATCTTGTAGTTCAGGATCTGCAGCGGCGGGGGCGCGCTGTTCGTTTTGAGCATGTAGCCGGCGACCATGTCGTCGAAAAACTCCGGGGTTCAGGCGGCTGGCGCTCAGGTCGGCGACGATCTCGGGGATGTTCTTGTACGCCTTGACCGTGATGCTGCTGTCTTTTCTTGGTCAGGTTCTTGAGGTAGCCGAGCTGGATCATGCCGAGATAGGAACCGATGGCATCACCGGCGAAGTTCTCCCAGGCTTGTACACCGGCGGGCGCCTTCGGGACGACCAGTGCCTGCCCGGCCCGGTGGGTGTGAGCGGAGAAGCGCACCTGCTGTGACCGTTTGACGGTGATGGCGATGTTGTCGCTGATCAGGTCACAGCGTTTGGCCGTGAGGGCGGGGATGATGCCGGAGGTCGGAACCTCGTGCATCTCGAACTTCGGAATGTCCGGACGGTCAGCGAGGACCTTGATCATGCCGTAGTCGGTGCCGGCGAGCCGGCCGGTCTTCGGGTCGCGGTAGAAGGAGGGCACGTCGTCGGAGGAGCACACCACGAGTTCCCCCGCAGCGCGTACCCGGGTGAGGGAGCCGTCGCTGCCTGCTTCTGCCGGCGCTCTCGTCGTGGAAGCGCAGGCGGTCACGGTGATCAGCAATCCTGGCTTCATTGCCCGTACTCCTTACGTCTGATGCATGAGTCCACAGTGCCCATCGGTCTGGTCAACTGTCAATGGTTAACCAATGACCAATGCGTTAGCATGGCGCCGTGACTCTAGATAAGGAAGCTGCGACAGTGACTGCGCCCACACTCGGCCTCGAACTCGATCACATCGTCCTGGTTGCTCAGGACGTCGAGCGCACCGTGGCGTTCTACACCGACATCCTGGGGGGCACCCCTCATCGGCTCGCGGAGTGGCGTTCCGGCTCAGCTCTCTATCCTTCGGTGCTGTTCGGGCCCTGGAAGATCAACATTCACCCGGCCGAGACGCCCGCCGCGCCCCGAGCCGTCTCGCCTCGGGCCGGGGCGGCAGACTTCTGCTTGCGATTTCCGCGGCCTGTCGCCGAAGCGATCGAGCTGCTCACCAACGCGAACGTGCCCATCGTGCACGGACCGGCGAAGGAGGAGTGCGCCCGCGAGTGGCGCACCAGCGTCTACTTCCGCGATCCGGACGGATGCCTGGTCGAGTTCGCCTGCGAACTGGAGGAGGGGCCGTGAATGACGGCTCCCGGATCACCTTCGCCGGACTCGGCGGAGAGGTGACCGACCGCCTGCGCGAGGACATCTTGGCCGGCCGCTACAAGGACGGCGATCACCTGACCGAGCGCGATCTGGCCGAGAGGTTCGGTCTCAGCCGCGGCCCCATCCGCGATGCGCTCCGGCAACTGCAGGGTGAGGGACTCGTTCAACTCATCCCACGTCGCGGCGCCCGCGTCGCCACGCTGTCCAAGATCGACGCGGCCCAGGTCATCGAGATCAGGCAGGCGCTGGAGCCGGTGGCCGTCCGCTTCCTTCTGGCCCATGGGGACCCCGGACGCCTCGCCGCTTTGAACGACATCCTGCGTCAGATGCAGAAGGCCGCCGAGGACAACGACTGGGCCGCTCTGGTCACCATCGACATGGACTTCCACGAGACCGTCTATCGGCTGGCCGGCAGCCCCCTGCTCATGCGGACATGGGAGAGCCTCCGCGTCCCCCTCCTGCAGACTTTCCGCATGCACCGGCAGTTCTACGAATCAGGCGCGCACGTCTACCAGACCCACCGGCACTTCTTCGACGCGCTCGCGTCCGGCGACCTCAGCCGAGCCGAGCAAGCCGCCCGTGAACACGTCGTCGATTTGCGTGATGACCTGCTAGAACACCTGGACCACCACGCCGAGCCAAGGTAGAGGCCGCCCGGGATCCTGCCGCCCCGAAACGCCACATCATCATCGGTCGGCAGCTACGTGGACGGGCCGCTGATTCGGGCTCGCTGACGGGCTTGGCCCATCCGTCGCTGGGAGTCTTGGTCAGCGCGGCGCTGATGGGTGTCGCTTCCCTGGTGCTGACGGCCTCGCCCGTCGCAGATCCCCCATTCTCAAGAGGACTCCAGCAGGACAAGGTGTCGAGCGTTTCCAAGCCCTCCTCGGGCAAGCGAGCGAAGGCCCGGGGGCGTCTGCTCGCGGGCATCGCTGACCTGTGCCAGCCCGTTCTGGTGAGCGCCGGCGTGGGCAGTGCCTGGGCTCGCTGAGCCTCCTCATGGTCGCGTTCGCCGAGCGGCACGCGCAGATCGCCGCGGTCGCCTGGGTCGAAGCCGCGCCGGCTGCCGGTGGTCTGGCCTATGGCGCCGTGTCGTGGCGGCTGAAGCTGGAGCGCCGACTGCCGTAGCTGGCCGCGGCATTGGCGCTTCCCCGCGAGGAGGCCGCCCGGACCCATTCCCTGATCGGCACTGCTACGGGCCTTGGCGCCGCCGGACAGCCCGGGTCTTCGCCACCCTGGCCGTTTGCCTGCACGAGGCCGAGGTTCGGCTGGAGGCCGAACGGGACTGATCGACGCGACTGCCAGCGGCAACGCTGGAAAGAATGGCCTGCCCGAGCAAGGAACTGCATTCCGGCTCGCTCATGCCGGGCCCCTCTGCGCGGCACCCGACCATAACCCGTGCATAAACCGCCGACTCGACTGGCAGTCAAGCGGCGATTTATGGCAAAAGAAGAGCTGTCATCAAGCCGAGGGGCCGCATACGATTGCCGCGATCATCCAACATATGAAGTTCATATCGCTCGACGTCGCCGGACCCTTCTCGCGCAAGGGTCAAGCAGCTCCTCAAGGGCGCGTCGAACCCTGGAGACCCACGCTGCCACGGACCATGGCCGTGAGTGGCCCACGAAGCTCGCCCGAAACGCCAACGGCGCGTTGTCGTTGCAGCCCGGCTTCCTCCGTTGGCACCTGTTTCGGCTATAACCCCCAGAGGCCCCATCGGGTGAATGTGACGGGACAGTATGGCTTCCTGACGTAGCTCGCGGCACACGGCGACCGGTCAAGGCGAGCCTCACCGCGGCCTCCGCCAAGTCCTTCCACCTCCACTCCTGGAACAGGTCTTCCAACGCTCGCCGCCACAAGGAGAGATTGATGAGGACACGACGCCGCATCCGGGCACAGGCTCTCGCTGCGTTGCTCTGCAGCGGGCTGGTGGTCTCCGGCACGGGACCGCCGGCCGCTGTCGGCGTCATGGGGAACGCCGCAGGAGCAGCGAAGCAGGTCACCTCCGGGCCGGGATCGCCGGGTACCCAGACAGACCCTCCCCGGGCGCTGGATGTCCTGGATCAGCGCGACCTTCAGCCCTCCGGAACGTTTTCGTGGCGGACGACCGCGCGTAACGTTCACGCTTACGTCCTCGGTGACAAGATCGCCACGACGCACACCACGTTCGGCGGCCGGGCCGTCAACGGACCCGACTTCACCGGCAACCCCTCGTGCTCCCCCTACGACAACTGGGGTACCGGCCTGGCCAGCGCCGTGGGCGGCACCCGGCACGGAGTGGCTAAGGAGGTGCAGATCGTCGGGGTGCGCGTTATGGCGTGCGCGGTCACCACCACCCCGCAACGCCTCATTCAGGGCCTGGACTGGGTGAGCGCGAACGCCGTCAGACCAGCGGTGGCCGTCCTGAACGTCACGGTCGGCGCCGATCCCGCCGTGGACGCGGCCGCCCTTCGCCTCATCCACAGCGGCGTCACGCTGGTCACCGACTCCGGTACGGTCGACCTGACCGGCGACCAGGACTCGACCAAGGTGTCACCCGCCCGGCTCCCCGAAGCCATCACCGTCGGACGGTCCTGGGGCGCCATCATCGAGTCGAGCGTCACCCGCACCGGCCCCAACGTCGACCTCTTCGCATGGTTCTCCACCATGGCCGTCGGCGGCGGCAGCGACGAATACGCCCCCACACTCAACTCAGTCGGTCTGGCCGCCGGAGCCGCTGCACTCATCCTGTCCGAACAACCGGCCTGGATCCCCGCCCAAGTCCACCGAGCCCTGGTGGACAACGCCACACCCGGGCTGATCCGCAACCCACCACGCGACACCCCGAATTTGATGCTGCACGTGGGCCTGGCCGGGTCCTGATGCTCCCGGCGTCCGCCCTGCGCGGCCGCATCTCCCTTCGCCGTACGTGAAGCCTCTCCACGGCCGGGGCCCGCACGATCCTCATGGCCGCCTGCCGCCAGGGCCTCTCAGCGGCACAAGCACCCAGCAGCACGTCCGTCGACTCCGATCGGAGGAACCACCGTGACAACCCTTACCCGTCAGCGCTTATCCCGCGTCGTTGCGATCCTCGCGGCGCTGACCACCGCCCTCCTCCTCGCCCCGCGCAGTGCGCACGCCCAGCAGGCCGATGACGACGCGACATTCGCCGCGCCGCCGTTCCAGCTTCCCGTGCCCTGCGGCGAGCGATGGACGACCTCCACCCACAGCGGGCACGCCAGCCAATTCATGGTCGACATGATCTCGGTCAGCGGCGCGACGTGGGGTACCCCAGCCCTGGCCTCCGCTGCCGGCACCGTGGTGACGTCGACCTTCTTCAGCGATGCGGGCAACACCATCGTCGTCGATCACGGAGGCGGCTGGGTGACGCGCTACCTTCACCTGGCGAGCCGGGCGGTGGGGGTCGGCGCCACAGTGAGCCAGGGCCAGCAGATCGGCGCCGTCGGGAACACCGGTAGCGCCACGACCGGCGCGCACCTGCACTTTGAACAGCGGCTGAACGGCGCCGTCGTGCAGGCGGCGGTCAACGGGCACGCCATTCCCGTGACCTGGTCGTACAACCAGAACTTCGAGACCAGCAACAACTGCGGTGGCGGGGGCAGTCCCGGCCGCTACTGGGTGGACACCTTCGCCGACGCCCCCGGACATGCCACTCCGGGCGGCGCCCGGACCGGGACGCTGCTGCAGGGCACCAACTATGTTTACTGCCGCGCCTGGGGACCCCTCGTGCAGGTCGGCAGCGACTACAACCATTGGTGGCTGAAGACCGACCTGGACTCGGGCAACCCGTGGCAGAACCAGTGGGTGTCGGCCTACTACCTGTCACGCTGGGGCAACGACCAGGCCAAGGACAACAACGGCAACGACATCCCCGACTGCACGTGAGGCGTCTCGCTGGACTCCGGTGACCGCCGGAGTCCAGCGGCGGACACCGCCGCGCCGAGCAGGACCGCACCTAGATCGCATGAGAACGCACGGTCGCTTCCTCCCAGGGCGACCGGGTCCCTCACTTCACAGACACCGTCCTCCGGTTGAGGAGTTTCGATGAATCCACGTCGTGCCCGCGCCTCCGCGTCGCTCGCCGTTTTCCTTGTCCTGGCCATTCCCCTTGGTGTCGGCCCGGCGCGGGCCGTAGCGGAACCCTCCCTGTCGGAGGCGTTCGCACGCGCCGGCGCCGCCTACGACGTGCCGGGCGATGTACTGGCCGCGCTCGCCTACTCCCAGACGCACCTCGACGGCCATGACGGGCAGCCCAGCGCCTCCGGTGGTTACGGCATCATGCATCTGGTCAGCAACCCGGTCGCCCGAAGCCTGGAAAGGGCCGCCGAGCTCACCGGCGAGCCGGCGGCGACGCTGCGCAAGGACGACAGCGCGAACGTCCTGGGCGGCGCAGCGTTGCTGCGCTCGTACGGCGACGAGGTGGGGTTGAGCGCGGCCGCGCGCAAGGATCCCGCAGCGTGGTATCCAGCGGTGGCCGCCTACGCCCAGGCGAGCTCAGCAGAGGTGGCCCGGCTGTTCGCCGACGGCGTGTACGAGGTGCTCGGCAGGGGCGTGCGGGCCAAAGCCGCCTCAGGGGAGGCGGTCGTGATCGCGCCGAGGCCCATCCGTCCGCGACGCGGAGACTACGAGAAGGTGCCCGATCTGCAGGGTGACCTCGGCACCGCCGCGGCGGACTATCCGTCCGCGCACTGGGTGCCGGCATCGAGCAACAGTTACAGCGTGGCGAACAGACCGGCCAGCTCCGCGATCGACCGGATCGTCATCCACGTGGCCCAGGGCTACTACGCCGGCACGATTTCCTGGTTCCAGAACCCCAACAGAACCCCGAACCAGCTGGTGTCCTCGCATTACGTCGTGCGGTCGTCGGACGGTGACGTCACCCAGATGGTCCGCGAGAAGGACATCGCCTTCCACGTCTACACCTGGAACAGCAGATCGGTCGGCATCGAGCACGAAGGATTCGTGTCAGATGCGACCTGGTTCACCGACGCGATGTACCGCTCCTCGGCGGCGCTCACGCGCGACATCGCCGACCGGTACGGCATCCCGAAGGATCGGACCCACATCGTGGCGCACAGTGAAGTTCCGGGCAACGACCACACGGACCCCGGACCCTACTGGGACTGGAACCGGTACATGCAGTACGTCACCGGCGGAACCGGCCCGGCCCCGGGTAAGTACTGGGTGGACACCTTCGCGGACGCCCCCGGACATGCCACTCCGGGCGGCGCCCGGACCGGGACGCTGCTGCGGGGCACCAACTATGTCTACTGCCGCACCTGGGGACCGATCGTGCAGTCGGGAAGCTCGTTCAACCATTGGTGGCTGAAGACCGACCTGGACTCGGGCAGCCCGTGGCAGAACCAGTGGGTGTCGGCCTACTACCTGTCACGCTGGGGCAACGACCAGGCCAAGGACAACAACGGCAACGACATCCCCGACTGCACGTGACCCGTCTCAGCGGCCCTCGTCCGGGCGACGTCCTTACTCCAGCGCCCGGCGCAGCACCGCCACCAGAGCCGCACGTGACGGCGCCCCCTCCAGGCGGCCCTGCTCGCCGCTGTACATCCGGCAGTTCGGGACGGGCCTTGGGGTGGGCGTGCCGGCTGATCTGGTAGGGCATTGCAGCGCCCACGGCGCGGCCGCCCGGGCGGACCTCGATCTCCTGCAGGTCGAAGGGGTCGAAGACCAGCTCGACCTTGTGGTCGGCCAGGGCGGGGTCGACCTGGTAGCGGCGGCGTCTCGATGAGAAACTGCTCACGCACGGTGCGGAAGAACCGTTCGATCTTCCACGGCCCTGCGGGCGGCCAGGACGCGAGGGCACCAGGCGGATGCCCAAGGCGGCGCAGGCGCGCAGCAGCCAGGTGTCGACGAACGCGCTGCCGTTATCGACATAGATCGCCGAAGGGACGCCGCGGGAGGCCGGCGCCGGATGCAGCGCGGCGGCCAGGCGCACCACATCCTCGATCAGCCCGAACCGGGCGCCGACCACGGCCCGGCTGTGATCATCCAGGAAACAGAACAAGTACGTCTCCATCGGTGTCGTCCACAAGACCCTCGCAGACGCCAAGGATTCATAGGCTGCCCTGGCAACCACCCGGATCGGAACGGCGAGTGGCGGTAAGCCGCGTCCCGACGCCTCGCTAACGCCACTGACCGTTCCATTGCTGCTCTACCCCGTGGCCACCTACCGCACCCCGTTCTGGCGATCCGCGGGCCTGGCGGGAGGGGCGATCAGCTGGATCGGCCCGCTGCGGGAGATCCACGACATGTCCGGGCCGGACGGCACGCCGGCCGCCCTGCGCTGCGGCGAGTTCCTGGTGGCCGG
>NZ_VCKX01000240.1 GCF_005889725.1 Nonomuraea zeae | reverse complement strand
GGTCCCCCGCCGGCAGGGCCGCCCCCGTCGCCCCGGAGATCCTGATCATGCTGCCGTGCGCGCGGGCCGTTTCGTCGAGCTCCCGCCAGTGGCTGAGCAGGTGGCTCTTGGTGGCCGTGACCACGTGGACCCCCCGGCTCAGCGCGATGACGGCCTCCTCGGCGGCGAGCTGCCGCAGCTCGGGCGCGGACGGTATCGCCTGGACGAGCACGCGGGCGGCGGTCCGGTCGAGGGTCTGCGCCAGCGGGGCCAGGGGGCGCCACGCTGAACGCGGCGGCACCGGCTCGCCCTCGCCGGGCAGGCACTGCGCCGAGCTCGCCCGGATGGCGCGGACGGCGAGCCGCACGCCGTACCGGCGGGCGAGCGCATCGGCCTGCCGCGCCAGACAGCCGGCGAAGGCCCGGCCGACCGGGCCGTAGCCCGAGAGCACCACGTCGGCCTGACTCGCTGCACGCATGAACCTCTGCTCCTCGTCGGCGCACTCTGTACGACGTCAAGCATGCCGCCGGCGGGCGCCCATCGCTAATCCCAGCCCTGGACGGTGGGATACGCGGGGGCGGCGTACCTGGCCGACAGCGTGTACCTGTGGGCCAGGCAGCACTCGCTCGCCGAGCTGATGCCGGCCGACTGGAGCCCGGCGGCCGGCATCCTGGAATCGCTCGGGAGCCTGCCCAGGCTGGCGTTGCTCGGGGCGCTGCTGCGCGAGGGGCGGCGTACCAGCGCCGACCTTCAGGAGGCGCTGGGGCGGGAACAGGGGGAAACGACCACCGGCCAGCTCTACCACCACCTGCGGGCGCTGCAGAGTGCGGGGCTGATCGTGCAGCGGCGGCGCGGCGAGTACGAGCTCGCCGGCGTGGCCGTGATCCCGATCCTCACCATCCTCGCCGCCTCGCTCAGCCTCGCGACCGACCCGCCGGTCGGCCCGCCCATCGATGTCCCGCAACCGGAATGACACCGTTCCATGTGCACGAGTAACTCGACGGAATCTCGCCCGGACCTCTGAGCGGGCGAGATCCCGCCTTTCGCTGATGAGCGATTCAGGACACCGGCCGTGAGAGGAAGCGTTTTTCGCGGCAGGTCGCCGGGGCCTCCTCAGCGAGAGATCGGGATGACGTCGGCGACGTCCAGGTCGGCCTGGTCGTGGCGGGGGCGGTGATGGCGACTCGGCGGGGCCGTCATTTCGATCATCCATGGCGGCCATATGCCGTTACTGTGAGGCGTTATGGAGGAAACCGCGGGCGCCGGCCGCACCGCCCGCTCCTCACCTCGGGTCACGAGCCGGATCATGAGCCGGGTCACGAGCCGGGCCCCCGCCGCCATCGGCCGCCTGGCCGGGCGATGATCGTCGCCGAGGTGGTGGGCCGCACGCTGGCCGCGCTCGGCGTTGACACGGTGTTCGGCGTCGTGGGCAGCGGCAGCTTCCACGTGACCAACGCGCTGGTGGCCGGCGGCGCCCGGTTCGTCGCCGCCCGCCACGAGAGCGGGGCCGCCGCGATGGCCGACGGGTACGCCCGCATGAGCGGCAAGGCCGGTGTGGTGAGCGTGCACCAGGGACCGGGGCTGACCAACGCGCTGACCGGGCTCGCCGAGGCCGCCAAGAGCGGCACCCCGCTGGTGGTGCTGGCGGGCGAGACCACCGATGCGCGCTCCAACTTCCACATCGACCAGGACGCCCTGGCCACCGCGGTCGGCGCCGTGCCGATGCGGGTGGACGACGCCGGCTCCGCGGCCGGGACCGCCGCCACGGCCTACGCGACGGCGACCCGCGAGCGCCGGGCCGTGCTGCTCAACCTGCCGCTGGACGTGCAGCACGCCCGCGGCGTGCCCGTCGCGGGCGGGCCGCCCGCCCTCCCCGCGCGGCACGACCGCACCCTGGCCCGCGTGTGGCCGGACGGCGGGGCCGAGGCGCTGGCGTGGATGCTGATCCGCTCCGAGAGGCCGGTGTTCGTCGCCGGACGCGGCGCCCGGCGCGCCCGGCGCGAGCTCGAAGAGCTGGCCGACCTCGTCGGGGCGTTGCTGGCCACCTCGACGGCGGCCAAGGGGCTCTTCCGCGGCAGCCCGTGGGACCTCGACGTCAGCGGCGGGTTCTCCTCCCCGCTGACCGCCCGGCTCATCCGCGGCGCCGACATCGTGGTGGCCTGGGGCTGCTTGCTCAACGCGTGGACCACCCGGCACGGCGCGCTGATCGGGCCCGGCGCCGAGGTCGTCCAGATCGACCTGGACGAGGAGTCCATCGCCGGCCATCGCAGGGTCTCGCTGGGCCTGGCCGGGGACATCCCCGACGTGGCCGCCGCCGTCGCCGGCGCGCTGCGTCCCGAGGGCTCGCGTCCGTCGGTCCCGGTGCTGCGCGGCTACCGTACGCGGGTGCCGGCCGACCTGATCGCGGCCGAACGCGCCTGGCGGAGCGTGCCGTACGAGGACGAGAGCGGCGACGGCCGCATCGACCCCAGAACGCTCACCATCGCCCTGGACGACCTGCTTCCCGACGAGCGCATCGTCACCACTGACTCCGAAATTTCATGGGATATCCAGCCATGTACCTGGACGTCCCCGACGAGGGCGGCTCCTGCTTCGCCCAGGGCTTCCACTCCACCGGCCTCGGCCTGGCCACCGCCGTGGGCGCCGCGCTGGCCCGCCCCGATCGCCTGCCGGTCGCCGCCCTCGGCGACGGCGGCGCGCTGATGGGCATCGCGGAGCTGGAGACGGTGGTCCGGCTCGGGCTGGCGATGGTGATCGTGGTCTACGACGACGAGGCGCACGGCGGCGAGATGCACCGCTTCGCCGGCCACCGCCTGGACACCGTCACCTTCCCGCCCGCCGACCTGGCCGCCATCGCGCGCGGTCACGGCTGCGCCGCCGTCACCGTCACCGCCCTGCCGGACCTCGACGGCGTGGCCGCCTGGCTGGACGGCCCGCGCGACCGGCCGCTGCTCGTCCACGCCAAGATCACCCGCGATGGCGGCTCGTGGTGGCTGGAGGAGGCGGCCAAGACCCCCTGACCTGCCCCGCCGGGGTCCGGTGGACCTCAGCGTACGGAGGCGACGAGCCCATCCCGCAGCGCCTGCGCGTTCGCGGCCAGGAACTGCGCGAACGTCCGAGGCTCGCGGCCAGTCAGCTCCCGCACCGCGTCCGTCGTGGCCTCCAGCGAACCGGTCGCCACCTGCCGGGAGAGCTCGGCGACGTCGTCGGCGAACCGTTCCGGCAGCCCCTGCGCCCGCAGCGCCGTGGCCAGCTCGTCCGGGGACAGGGCGACGTGCCCGACGGTCCGGCCCAGCGCGGTCGAGAGCTCCTGCGCGATCTCGGCATGGCTGAGCGCGCGCGGGCCGGTCAGCACGTACGTCTCGCCGAGGCCCGCCGAGCCGGTCAGGAGGGCGGCGGCGCACGCGGCGACGTCGTGGCAGTCGATGTAGGACACGCCCGCGTCCCCGTACGCGCCGGCCAGCTCGCCGTCGGTGGTGAAGGCGCCCGCGCCGGTGATGAAGTTCTGCATGAACCCGCTGGGCTGCAAGATCGACCAGCCCAGCCCCGACGCCTTGAGGTGCTCCTCGATCTCCCAGTGCGCGCCCTCGGCCAGCCGTCCGCCCCGGTGAGCGTGCCAGACCGAGATCTTCACCACTCTGGACACCCCGGCGGCGCGGGCCGCGTCGATGGCGGCCCGCTGCTGGCGGATCATCGGCTGCTCGCCGTCCACCGGCTGCGCGCCCCCGGCGTTGAGGAACAGCCGGTCCACGCCCCGCATGGCGGCGGCCAGCGAGCTGGGGTCGTCGAAGTCGCCCGCCACGAGCTCACAGCCCAGGGCCGACCCCCTGGCCTCGTCGCGGACCAACGCCTTGACCGGGACGCCGCGATCGAGCAGGAGGCGTACGAGGTGCGTGCCGATGGAGCCGGTGGCTCCGGTCACCAGAATCATGATCGACCTTTCCAAGCTAAACTGAGGTGGCCTCGAGAATCTATATCGAGGATGCCTCGAATTACTAGTGGAGCCCGTATGGCCACCACCCGACGGCCACGCGCCGACGCCCGCCGGAACTACGAGCGCCTGCTGGCGGAGGCCGACGCGGCCTTCCGCACGCATGGCGTCGACGCCAGCCTGGAGGGCATCGCGCGGGCAGCGGGCGTGGCCATCGGCACGCTCTACGGCCACTTCCCCAGCCGCCGCGCGCTGGTCGGCGCACTGCTGCGGGAGCGCAACGAGGCCCTGTTCGAGCGCGGCGACGCACTGGCCGCCTCGCCCGGACCCGACGCGTTGCGCACGTGGGTACGGGCGGTCACCGAGCACGCCGCCACCTACAGCGGCCTGGCCGCCCTGCTCGCCGACGGCCTGGACGACGAGGCGTCGGAGCTGCACACCTCCTGCCTGCGCCTGGCCGAGATCGGCGACCGCCTCGTTGCCCGGGCCCGCGAGTCGGGCACGGTCCGCCCCGACGCGACGGGCGCGGACGTCACCGCGCTGACCGTCGCCGCCGCCTCGCTGCACGAGCACCTGTCCGCCGCCGATGCCGGCCGCCTCATCGATCTCGCCCTTCAGGGCCTCGCGCGCGGGTAGCCGGCCGTTCCTTCTTGTGCCGCCGGGCCCGGCTCGGTTAAATTCCTACTATGCCTACATGAAATACCTGAATGAAGGATCCCGGCCCCGGCGAACGCCGGGCGGCCGCGAGAGCGCCCGGTCCGGCGTCCGTGCCCGCCGGGCCGTCACGGAAGGAAGGCCATGACCACACTGCCCGTCAACCCCTCCGCCCGGCAGCTCGCCGACACCCGGGCCGGTGAGATCCTCGGACCCGACGACTACGCGCGCTTCCACGAGCGAGCCGCCCGCTACGACCGGGACAACGCCTTCTTCGCCGACGACTTCGCCGACCTGCGCGCCGCCGGTTACCTCAAGATCGCGCTCCCCCGCGCGCTGGGCGGCGCCGGCCTGACGCTCGCGCAGGTGGCCCGCGAGCAGCGCCGCCTCGCCTACTGGGCGCCGGCCACCGCGCTCGCCCTCACCATGCACCATTACTGGATCGGCCCGGCCGTCCAGCTCCGCGAGCAGGGCGACGACTCCGTGGCCTGGCTGCTCGACGCGGTCGCCGGCGGCGCCGTGCTGGCCGCGGGGCACGGGGAGCGGGGCAACGACGCCGGGCTGGACGACTCCGTGGTGCGGGCCGTGCCGCGACCCGGCGGCGGGTACGTCTTCACCGGCCGCAAGACCTTCACCTCGCTGTCTCCGGTGTGGACGAAGCTCGGCGTGCACGGCAGGGACGACTCCGACCCCGACCGTCCCAGGATCGTCCACGCCTTCGTGGACAGGGACGCCGCCGGGGTCGCCACCGAGCAGGTCTGGGACGCCCTGGGCGTGCGGGCCATCGGCAGCGACGACACCGTGCTGGACGGCGTGGCCGTCCCCGCCGATCAGGTGCTGGCCGTCATCCCCATCGGCCACCCGTACCCGCCCTACATCAACGGGATCCTGCGGTGGTACCTGCCGCTGGTCGCCAACGTGTACTACGGCATCGCCCGGCGGGCGCTCGACCTCGCCGTCGCGAGCTCGCGCGAGCGCAGGTCGCTGGCGCTGGACGGGCGGCCCAACGCCGAGAAGGGCTCCGTGCAGCGGTGGGTCGCGCAGGCGGAGATCCAGCTCGACGCGGCCTGGTCGCTGCTGGAGAAGACGGTGGCCGACCTCGATGAGGGCGTGGACCACGGCTCCTGGTGGACCTCGCGGCTCTTCGCGACCAAGGAGTTCACCGTCTCCTCCGCCAGGGGCGTGGTGGACATCGCGGTGCAGGTCGTCGGCGCGTCCTCGGTCAGCCGGCGCAACGAGCTCGAACGCCTCTACCGCGACGTGCGCACCGGCCCGCTGCACCCGCCGAACACCGACGCCGTGCTCGACGTGGTCGGCCGCACCTCACTCGGACTCATCCCCTGACCTCCGGCGCGCCCGTGTCAGCGCTCTGTCGCCGGTGGCCGGCCGGGCGGGAGGTCCGGTACGGGGCCGCGCTGGATCGGCAGGACCGCGTCGAGCAGCGACTTCGTCGTGGGATGGCGCTCGGCGGCGAACAGCTCGGCGGCGTCGAAGGTCTCCAGGATCACCCCGCGCTCCAGGACCCCGATGCGGTCGCACACGAACTCGACGACGGCCAGGTTGTGGCCGATGAAGACGTAGGTGAGGCCGAGCCTGTCCTTGAGGTCGAGCAGCAGGTTGAGGATGTTCGCCTGGGTGGACACGTCGAGCGCGGAGGTCGGCTCGTCGAGGATCAGCAGGTCCGGCTCCAGCGCCAGAGCGCGGGCGATCCCGATCCGCTGGCGCTGGCCGCCGGACAGCTCGTGCGGGTACCGGTCCAGGAACGTGGAGGCGACGCCGACGAGATCGAGCGCCTCGGCCGCGCGATCGGCCGCCGACCGGCGGTTCGCGGCCTTGCCGAGCCGCAGGAGCGGACGGCTGATCTGCTCGCCGACGGGCACCCTCGGGTTCAGCGAGCTCGACGCGTCCTGGAACACGAACTGGAACCGGGGCCGCAGCCGGCGCAACTCCGCCTTCGGCAGCTCCGTGATCCGCCGGCCGTCGAAGTCGATCTCGCCGGCCGTCACCGGTTGCAGGCCGCCGATCAGCCTGGCCAGCGTCGACTTGCCCGAGCCTGACTCTCCGATGAGGCCGAAGATCTCGCCCTGGAAGATGTCGAGCCAGACGCCGTCGACCGCCTTGAAGCGCCGTTTCGGCTGCCCGGTCCCCAGCCCGCCGACCGCGTACTCCTTGCTGACGTCCCGCA
Source organism: Nonomuraea zeae (assembly GCF_005889725.1). Taxonomy (GTDB): domain Bacteria; phylum Actinomycetota; class Actinomycetes; order Streptosporangiales; family Streptosporangiaceae; genus Nonomuraea; species Nonomuraea zeae. The sequence goes on along the minus strand of NZ_VCKX01000240.1, from coordinate 12,832 downwards.
GCGACACCAGGGCGGGCGGCACGGACACCGCGGGCTGCCCGGAAGTCGGTGCGGAAGCGGAAGCCGGTGCGGGAGCCGCGGGCTCGGGTGCGGCGATGCCCGGCGTCCCGAGGCGTTTGGCCAGGCCGAGCTCGGCCAGCCGGAACCGGGTGCCGACCTCGGGCACCGCATCGATCAGCGAGCGGGTGTAGTCGTCGGCGGGTTCGCCGAGCACGCGCTCGCGGGGCCCCTGCTCGACGATCCGGCCGTCCTTCATCACGGCCACCCGGTCGGCGACGTAGGACACCACCCCGAAGTCGTGCGTGATGATCAGCAGCGAGCTGCCGGTCTCCTCGATCACGCTCTTGAGCAGGTCCAGGATCTGCTTCTGGATGACCGCGTCGAGCGCGGTGGTCGGCTCGTCCGCGATCAGCAGCGCCGGCCGGGACAGGGCGGCGAGCGCGATCATCACCCGCTGCCGCATGCCCCCGCTGAGCTCGTGCGGGTACGCCGACAGGACCCGGGCCGTGTCGGCGATGCCCACGTTCCGCAGCCATGTCCCGGCGAGCTCGCGCCGCTCCCTCTTCCGCGTGTCCGGCCGGCGCAGCCCGATGATCTCCGCGAGCTGGTTGCCGATCTTGAACGACGGGTCGAGGGAGGCCAGGGGATTCTGGAAGATCATGCCGATCCGCGAGCCGCGGAACCGGGTGACCCGCGACCCCGTGAGCAGCTCGTCCCCGCCCAGGGAGACCGAGCCCGACGTCACCACCGCGTTGCCCGGCAGCAGGCCGATGACGGCCGCCGCGGTGATGCTCTTGCCCGCGCCGGACTCGCCCACGAGTGCGAAGGTCTCGCCTGGCCGGACGTCGAAGGTGACGCCGTCCACGACGGGTTCGTCCCCGAACGCGACGGACAGGTCCCGCACGCTCAGCAGGGCGCCGGGTGTCTCCTCGGGCCGGTGTCCGGCGCGCGCCGGAATGGACAGTTCGGTCATCAGCCCGCCTTCCTCTTGTGTCTCTTGTACGGGTCGAAGACATCCCGCAGGCCGTCCCCGAGCCAGTTGAACGCCAGGGCCACGACCAGCACGACGAGTCCCGGCAGCAGGGCGACGTACACGTTGCCGGAGATGATGACCTTCGCGCCCTCGGAGATCATGCGCCCCCAGTCGGCCGTCGGCGGCTGGATCCCGATGCCCAGCGCGCTCAGGCTGGAGGTGAAAACGATCATTCCGCCGACGAGCCCGGTCCCGTAGACCACGATCTGGCCGGCGACGTTCGGCAGCACCTCCCGGAAGAGGATCGCGGGGAACCCGGCGCCGAGCGACACCGCGGCCTCGACGTACTCCCGGCCACGCTGGAGCTTCACCTCGGCGAAGACCACCCGGGTGACGTACGGGATCACGGCGAAGACGATCGACAGGACCACGACGGAGGGGCCCGGTCCCAGGATCACCGCGGCGGCGAGCGCCACGATGATCACCGGGAAGGCGAACATGATGTCCATCGACCGCATGATCAGGCCCGCGAGCCTGTCGCCCGCGAAGCCCGCGACGAGCGCGAGCGCGCTGCCGACGAGCGTCGCCAGGACGGACGCCAGCAACGCGACGATCAGTGACGTCCGCCCTCCCCAGATGAGCCGGCTCAGGATGTCGCGGCCCTGGTCGTCGGTGCCCAGCAGGTGCCCCTGCTCGCCGATGCCCAGATACTTGACGGCGCCGTCGGCGAGGTCGGGATCGTACGGCGCCAGCACGGGGGCCAGCAGGCTCATCAGGACGAAGCAGGCGATGATGACGACGGCGATCGTCACCTGCGCGTTCGTCCGCCGTCGTGCGCGCCGCCGGCGCGGCGGCGTCCTTCTCAGCAGGTTGATCGTCCGGCCGTTCGGCGATGTCGTGAAAGCCACTGCCCGTTACCTCTTCAGCCTGGGGTTGAGCGCGTCGACCGTGATGTCCGTGAGCAGGTTGACCACGAGGTAGCACAGGGCCACGAGGATCACGCCGCCCTGGATGAGCGGGTAGTCCTTGCCGTTGACCGCGTTCAGCAGCTGCGTCCCGATGCCCGGCCAGTTGAAGACGCTCTCCACGAAGATCACACCGGTGATCAGCGTGCCGATCTCCAGGCCGATGATGTTCACGACCGACGGGAGGATGTTGCGCCCGATGTGCTTGCCGACGAGCCGCAGCCGCGGCAGGCCCTGCGACCTGAACGTGCGGACGTAGTCGGCCTGGGACTCCTGGATGATGCCGAGCCGGGTGAACCGGGCGAGCACGAGCATCGAGATCAGCGCCGCCGAGAAGCCCGGCAGCACCAGATGGGCGAGCAGGTCGCCGGGGCCGCCCCCGTTGCGCGACTCCATGCCGCTGGTCGGGAGCCAGCCGAGCTGCAGCGAGAAGATCCAGATGAGGATCAGCCCGAACCAGTAGACCGACAGGTTGCTCCCCGTCTGCACGAAGAGCATCGCGAAGCGGTCCAGGAACCGGCGGTGGCCGGTCCCAGCGATCAGCCCGACGGCGATGCCGAGCACCGCGCAGATCAGCACCCCGGCGCCGGTCAGGATCAGCGTGTTGACGAAGTTCGGCACGAGGATGTCGAAGACCGGCTGGTTCTGCACGATCGATCGGCCGCCCCCGCCGGTGAACAGGTCGCCTGCCCACTTGGCGTACTGCTGCCACAGCGGGAGGTGCAGGCCGTACGACTCGCGGATCACCTCGATCTGCTCGGGCGTGTGGTCCCTGGCGAACTGGGTCTCGATGGGGTCCCCGGGTGTCAGCCTGCCGACCAGGAAGGTCAGGACCGACACCACGAAGAGCACCGGGACGATGTTCAGCAGCCGCCACAGGATGTGCTTGAGCGTTCCCATGTCCTGCTCCGATGTCCCGCTCCGATGTCCCGCTCAGTCCGCCAGCCAGACCTTCGTCAGGTCGTACCAGTTGGTGGCGGCGAAGACGAAGCCCCGCACGTTCGGGCCGAGGCCGTAGTACTTCGTCAGCGACACCGTGGGGACGGCGATCCCCGCCGCGCGGATCTTCTCGTCGGCCTTGCGCCACAGCTCGATCCGCTGGTCGGGGTCGTCCGTGTAGCGGGCGGCCGCCACGGCTTCCTTGATCTCGGGGACGTCGTCCAGGTCGAGCCCCTTGACGGCGATGTTCGTGTACAGGACCTGGTGCAGCCATTCGGCGTAACTGCCGCCGTACTCGTCGATGCTGAGGCCGTCGTTCGGCTCCGGCTTGCCGAAGGCGCGGGCGCCGTAGCTCGGGCGGTCGAGGGTGACGATGTCGACCGTGACCCCGATGCCCTTGAGCTGGCTCTGCAGCCACTCGGCCTTGTTCTGGTTGGCGACGTCGGCCACGATGGTGAACTTCAGCTCGCCTTCGTCGTAGCCGGCCTCCTTCAGCAGGGCCTTGGCCGCCGCGGGGTCGTAGCCGAAGTCGCGGGCCTGCGGGTCGTAGGCCTCGTTGCCCGGCGGCTGCAGCGAGTAGAGCGGGATCGCGTTGCCGTTGTACAGCTCCTTGGCGAGCTTCTCGCGGTCGATGCCCTGGATGATCGCCTGCCGCACCCGCTGATCCTTGAACACCGCGTTCTTGTAGTTGAACGTGAGGTACATGAGCGCGGCGCCGTGGCCGTCCGGCACCTGGAAGCCGCGGGACTCCAGCGTCTCGACGTCCTCGGGCTGCACGTAGCTGATGATGTCGACCTCGCCGCCGAGCAGCGCCGCCAGCCGCGTCTGGTTGTTGGGGATGATGCGGAAGACGAGCTCGTCCAGATACGGCTTGTCGCCCCAGTAGTCCGGGTTCTTCTTGAGCACGATCCGGTCGCCGATGGTCCGGGAGACGAACGTGTACGGCCCCGTCCCGCTGGGCTGGTCGGCGAACGCGTCGTTGCCGTGCTTCTCCCACACCGCCGGGTTGCCGATCGCCAGGGTGCTCATCGACTGGGCGAGGATCCTCGGGAAGCCGAGGAACGGCTTGCCGAACTCGAACTCGTACGTGTGCGGGTCGACCACCCGGCCCTTGACAAGGTCGCCGAACCAGTTGGCGAGCTTGGGCGCGCTCGTCGCGTCGTAGAACTCGTAGCCGGGGTCGGTGACCCGGCGCACGTTCTTGTGCACGGCCTCGGCGTCGAACGGCGAGCCGTCGTGGAACTTCACCCCTTCACGGAGCTTGAACGTCCACTTCCTGGCGTCCTTCGAGGCCGACCATTCCGTGGCCAGGCTCGGCAGCAGCTTCGTCGGGCCCTCGCCGTCGGACAGGTCCTCCTTGACCAGGCCCTCGAACAGGTTCCTCGACACGCGGTACGTCTCCCAGAACCCCTGCCGGTGCGGGTCCAGCGCGAGCGGCTCAAGATAGAGCCCGACCACGAGGGTGCCGCCCGCCTTGGGCGTCCCGCTCCCCTGCGCGGCGCTGGCGGTGTCACCGCCGCTGCCCGCGCCGCCGCCGCAGGCGGAGAGGAACAGGGCGCTCACGATCGCGGCCGCCACCAGGAGGGCGGTCCGGCCGCGCTTTCTCAACTTCACGGAAAGTCCCTTCACAAAACTTGGCTGAGGCCGGCGGCCGCGGGCTGGAGCGGCGGCTGGGGTTCGGGGGCGGCGAAGGCCGGGCGGGCGCCGGCGAGGAGGGGTGCCGGGCGCGGCAGCGCCAGGCGGGCCCGCAACGTGTCCTGGCCCTGCGTACGGACGAGTCCCCTGGCCACGAGCCGGGGCACGACGCCCTCGATGACCTCGGCGGCGGCTTCCGCAGGGGCGTCGGGGCGCACCAGGATCCCGTCCACGTCCGGATGGGCGAGCACGGACTCGGCCTGCGCGACGAACGCGTCGATGCCGTGCCCTCGGTGGTAGGCCAGCTGGGCGAAGAGCAGGGTACGGCCGGCGCCGCCGGCGAACCGGGACGGAGCGGAACGAAGCACCTCGGCGGCAGCGGCAAGGGCACGATCCCGGCCGTCCGCCGTGTCCCCCGCCTTGCCGTCCGCTGGGCCGTCCGCCGGGCCGTCCGCTCGGTCGTCTGCCGGGAGGATGACGAGGTCGACGACGCCGGCCGCCGCCGCCAGCGCCGCGCCGGAGTCCGCGTACCACGCCAGGACGGGAGAGCCGTGCGCGGTCGAGGGCACCGTGAGCGGCCCGGCGATGTCGAAGATCCCCTCGTGGTCGATGTGCACGATCTGGTCGGCGCGCGCGAAGATCCGGCTCCGCCGGTCGGCGACGATCGACTCGTACGGCCAGCTCTGCCAGAGCTTCTCGATCGCGATCGCGGCGTCGCGGGTGAGCTCGACGCCCGCCGTGGCGCCCTCCGCGCGCCGCCAGGCGGCGGGGCCCCCGGGCGGCGCGTGGCCGTCGCGTACGCCGAGGACGAGGCCGGACCTGCCGCGCGACAGGTGATCGAGCGAGGCCACCCGGCGGGCCAGGTTGTACGGGTGGTCCCGGTCCGGGACGGCGGCGGCCAGGAACGCCGTTCTCGGCGCCCGCTCGGCCAGGAACGTGGTGGCGACGGTGGATTCCAGGGCCGGGTCGCCGGGCTCCGAGCCGTCGATCCGCTCGATGCCGGCCACGACGACCGTCGCACCGGACTCGTCCAGGCGGGCGGTCAGCCGTGGGTCGCCGACGAGCGTGACCAGGTGGCTTCCGGTGAGCCCGATTCCGAGGAACTTCGGGGTGATGTCTGTCTCGCCCATGGGGGCAAACTCCTTACGCAGCGGTCGGTCGTCGGCCGGAGGCGGCCCGGAGGTGCCCGCGGAGGGTGTCCGTCGTGTACTCGTGCCGGAAGAGGCCGCGCTTGCGCAGCAGCGGGACGACCTCGTCGGCGATCACCGCCAGGCCGTCGGCGAGGACGTCCGGCTGCAGGTTGAACCCGTCGGCGGCACCGGACCGGTACCAGTCCTCGATGTGGTCGGCGAGCTGCTCGGGGGTGCCGACGAACCCGCTGTGGCCCGACCCGGTGTACCGCGTCTGCCGGAGGTACTCGCGCACCGTGGGCTTGCTCCTGCGGATCTGCTCGTAGATCGACTGCCGGAAGCCAATGCTGCCGCCCGCGTGCCGGGGGTCGACGATGGCGGCCAGGACGTCCTCCGGGAATTTCTCGTCGAGGTCGAGCCGGGAGGCGTCGATTCCGATCGACTGGGAGAGCCACTGCACCGAGTAGGAGGCGGGACCGAGATCGTGGAGCTCGTCGCTGCGGCGCCTGGCCTCCTCCTCGGTGCTGCCGAGGCTCAGCAGCAGCCCGGGCAGGATCTTCACCTCCTCCGGGGACCGGCCCGCGCCGGTGGCGTGCTGCTTGACCTCGCGGTAGTGCTTGATGGCTCCTTCCTTGGTGAGCTCGGCCGCGAACACGCCGTCGGCCTTGCGGCCGGCCAGCGCCCTGCCCTTGGGCGAGCCGCCCGCCTGGAAGAGCACCGGGCGCCCCTGCCTCGACGGCGGAACGCGCAGCCTGGCGTCGAGATCGAAGAAGTCGCCGTGGTGGCGCGCCTCCTGGCCGGTCCTGGCCGACTCCCACAGGGCCAGGACCACGTCGACGAACTCGGCCGCGCGGTCGTACCTGTCCTCGCGAGGGGGCATGTCCGGCAGGCCGAAGTTCTGGGCGGCGGGCGCGTTCCGGGTGGTGACGATGTTCCAGCCGGCCCGGCCCGCGGAGACGTGGTCGAGCGAGAGCAGGCGCTGGGCCAGGTCGTACGGGTCGTTCAGGGTGCTGGAGGCGGTGGCGATGAGGCCGACGTGCTCGGTCGCCGCCGCGACGTGGCTCCACGTGACGGTCGGGTCGAGCCGGCCGGCGTTGGCGTCGTAGGCGGGGTCGCCGAGCAGGGGGCTGTCGGCCAGGAAGATCGCGTCCAGCGTGCCGCGCTCGGCGACGGCGCCGATGTCCGTCCAGTAGGCGGGGTCGAGGAAGGAGTCTTTGTGCAGGAGCTCGGACTGCCATGCTGCCGGCAGGTAGCCGAGCACCAGGACGTTGACGCCGAGCAGGACATGGCCCTCGCGGGGGTTCGACATCGCTACACCTTCGAGATCGTTCGCGTGCTATTCGCTCTGGCCGGCGGGGAGCCCGTAGGCCTTGGTGGGATCGGCCTGGTTGACGTGCCAGTCGCCGAGGATGCGTTCCTTGTAGACCCGCGGGTTGTGCGAGGCCAGCGTGCGCGCGTTGCGCCAGTGGCGGTCGAGCAGCAGGGTCTCGGAGACGCCCGAGGAGCCGAGCGCGTCGAAGACGACGGTCGTGGCCTGCAGCGCCGCCTCGATGATGACGATCTGGGCGTTGGTCACGGCGACGTGGGCCTCGACGAGGCGCTGCTTCTTCGCCTCGGCGTCGCCGGCGATGTGCGCGTGCGCGACCTCGTCCAGGACGGCGGTGGCCGTGAACAGGGCCGAGTCCGCGCCGTACGCCAGGGCGGAGACCTTGCCGATGACCTGCAGCAGCTGCGGGTCGTCGGCAGCTCGCTCGGCGAGGCCGTGGCCGTAGTTGCGCTTGCGGTTCAGCAGCGCCTCGCGCCCGTCCCTGAGCGTCGCCTGGGTGATGCCGGCGAGGATGGCCAGCAGCGAGGTCTGGTAGAACAGGCCCTGGTAGGCGAAGCGCTCGGTGGCCGGGAAGAGGTTGGCGCTCTCGACCCGGGCCTGCGTGTACGTGGCGCTCCCGCTGGCCGTGGTCTTCTGGCCGAAGCCCGTCCAGTCGTCGGTCAGGCTGACGCCGGGCTGGTCGGCCTTGACCAGGGCGGTGGTGGGCACCCCTTCGGGGTTGACCGCGAGCACGTCCAGCCAGTCGGCGTAGAGGCTGCCGGTGGCGTAGAACTTGGCGCCGGTCAGCAGCCAGTGGTCGCCGGCCGGGACGAGCTTGGTCCGGATGTCGGCGTAGGTGCCGTTGTTGGCCTCGGTCCAGCCGCCCCCGACGAATTCGCCGCTCAGGAACCGCTTGATCCAGACCTCGGTGGCCGGTGAGCGCGGGGCGTTCAGCCGGTCCTCGACGAAGGCCAGGTGGTTGCGCCACACGTGGGCGACGTTCGGGTCGGCGGCGCCGAGCTCGCGCAGCAGCTGGAAGGTCTGCTGCAGCGAGGCCCCGAACCCGCCGAGCGACCGGGGGATGCGGATGGCGCCGAGCTGCGCGTCGATCAGCCGGCGGACCTGTTCGTGGGGGAAGACGCGGTCTTTCTCGCGATCCAGGTTGCCTTTGCCGACCTGGTCGAAGACCGGCTGGAAGACCTGCCGGAGCTCCTCGATCTCGGCGGTCGCGTATTGCAGGGAGGAGGTGGGTTCGGACATGCGGCTGCCTTCCATGGCGGGGGTGGTGACCGCCCGGCGCTGCCTACGGGCAGGCAGGGGCGCGATGAGATTTCGGGGGTGAACGAGAGGGTGGGAGACGCGGCAGGAGATGCGGAGCGGCGCAGGGGCGGAAGGTCAGCGACAGTGGCTGATGGCGCGCTTGTAGTCGATCACCCGGCGGGTGGTGAGGACGACACATCTCGACATACCCATAATTTCCTACATGTTTATGGGGTTTTCAAGCTCGTCTCACGCTACGAGACGGTCTGCCCGCCGAGCGCCCGGGAACGGAAACGACGCCGCAGCCCGGACTGCGGCTGCGGCGTCGTCGTCCCGCCGGTGATCGCGGCAGGGGTCGCCAGGCGGTCGCCTGGCTCCGGAAGGGCTTTGAGGATGAAGTGCTCAGTCGGTGTAGCCGCGGGCGGCATAGTCGTAGCTGTCGTTGTAACGGACCCAGGCCTTCTTGCCCTCGAAGGGCTCGAACTGGTCCGGCTGGAACGACTTCTTGTTCTTGAGGAAGTAGTTGCTGGCCGGGCAGCCACCGCGGGCCCAGAACGAGGAGACCTTGTCCCGCCAGTAAGGGGTGAAGTTGAACTTCTTGCACTTCTCGCGGGTGGCCTTCCACTTGCCCATCGCGCCGCGCCAGTACTGGTGCTCGTACACGCAGTAGTAGCCGCTGGGGCAGGACGCCGCGGTGGCCGACAGCACTACACCGACCTCGCCGCCCTCCCAGGAGATCTCGTTGTTGCTCACCTTCGTCCCGTTGGGGAAGGCGGCCATGTAGGCGTCGATCCGGGCGCTGCTGGTGGTGGTCGCCTGGGCCGGGAGCGCGCTGCCGGCGATGACACCGGCGCCGATGACGATGCCGGCCGTTTTCAGCGCTCTGGTGAAAAGCGGGTGCTGGCGCATTTCCGTCTCCCTCTTCGCGTAGTTGAGAGGAAGGTAGGCAGCCAGGTGTTGAGCCGATGTTGAGGCCGTGTTGAGGCTCGTACGGCGGCTCCGGAGGTGGCCCGCGTGATTCTCCGCGCCGGCGTACGGCGGGCTCCCGCAGGACAGAGCCTGCGGGAGCCCGATATCGAATCAGCCGGCACGCGATCTACGCGAGGGCGTCCAGGCCGGGGCCCGGGTCGCGGCCGGGCGTCAGACGTTGAAGATGCTCACACCCCCAGGGCCGACCAGCAGTCCCACCACGATGAGGACGATGCCCCACAGAATGTCGCGACGAGCCAGGATCACATAGATGCCGGCGATGACGAGAACTACAGCGATGATCCAGAGGAGGGTTGCCATGCTCCCGAACTACCCGGAGCCCCAGCCCGAAACGGGCAATCCCCGCTGAGGCGATAACGCTTTGATCACGCCGCTGCCGGCGCGTGCGGGCCGTCGCGTGGGGGCGATGCGGATGCTTCCGGGGCGGGTCGGGTGAGCGGGTCGTTCTCGACCGCGCGCTCAACGGGCTGGCCGGAGTCTCTTACCGCGAGGCCCGGATCGGGCGTGTCCGCGAGAGTCGGGAGGTGGTGGCTCGTGATCCGGCTGCCACCGTGCGTCCGCGCCCGGAGTCCGGGCTCATCGGCGGACGGTGTCAGGTGCTGGTCGACGGGCTTGGTCAGCCGGTCGTCATCGGCGTCGGGGACCTGACGTTCTTCAACGTCGCCGGGTATCGCCTGGGGCCGGCGCTTGCCGTTCTCACCTGGGACGACAGCTGAACCCGCTGGAATCGATCACCAAGTTCCCGGTGATGCGCGGGTTGCGTCAAGTCTCCTGGGGCGACGGCACCGGCGCCCCTGCGCGCGGCAGATCCTGGGGGCCTGGACAGGACCTGCCGCGCCCAAGGTCTGTCTTACATGGGGCCGGGCTTAGGGCTGCCCGGAGCACCAGGAGCACCTGGGGCACCCGGAGCACCGGGAGCGCCGGAGGCCGGGAAGCCACCGTAGTAGTCGCCTACTTCGGTCCGGTGATCGTCGTCCTTATGGGTGCCTTCGCCGAACTTCGGCGAGTCCTTGATCTCCTGCTTGGTACGTGCGAGGTGGACCTTGCGTTCCTGCGGGTCGATCCGAGTGACGGTGCTGGCCGGCAGCACGACCTTCTTGCCGAAGATCCACGGGCCGGTGTCGACCACGAGGTAGCTGCTGCCGACATCGATGCTGGCCTCGTCCACCGAACCGATCGAACCGTCGGTGGCCTCTACGTCGAAGCCGACGATGTCAAGGCTCTTGTCGCCGTAGACGTCGGAGTCGTAGCTCCACATGTCATGGGGCAAGGGGTTCCTCCTGTTGGGGTGTGGAAACAAGCTCCCCCCTTCTGCCCTCGCCGACATCGCTAAACACCGCGGGCACGGACGACCGGGCCCCAGCCCCCCGATCAGACCCGTCCGGCAGGCCGGTCCAGCTGGAGGGAGACGCTGCGAGGGCTCGGCGCCTGCCCGGCGGCGATCGTACGGTGTCATGGCTCGTTGCCGGCGGCCGGGAGGGTGCGGCGCTGGAGGATGTGGCGGACCTGCTCGTGGGAGCAGCCAGCGGCGGTGGCGATCCGGCGCAGCGGCAGCCCTTCGGCCCGGGCGGCGGTGATGGCCTGATCGCGGGCCTCGGCGTGCAGGCGGGCCAGAGTGTGCTGCAGCTCGTCCAGCAGGCGCAGCCGGTCCTCGGCACCGGCCTGCTGCAGGCGGTGGTGCAGCCGGGTGACGCCGGCGCAGATGTCGTGGACGCTCTGCTGCCAGCCCGCTACCGGTGAACCGCTCATGTCAGGCCTCATCGTCCAGGGGCACGCGCAGCAGCAGCAAGGCGGTGTCGTCGCTGCGGTGGTTGCCGGCATGCCGGGTCAGGGCGGTGGTGATGCGCTCCAGCATCCCGTCGGCATCCAGGCCGGCGCAGCCGGCCAGGAGGTCGGCGAGCGCCGTCTCCCCCCACAGGGCGTGCCCGCCGCGGCGGTGGGCCTCGGTGACGCCGTCGGTGTAGAGCAGCAGCGCATCCCCCGGCGCCAGCTCCACCAGCTCGGCGTGCAGCCTCACGTCCTCGAAGATGCCCAGCAGGTGGCCCGGCCGCCCGGCCTCGGTCACGGTGCCGTCGGCGCGCCGGATCAGCCCCGGCAGGTGGCCGCCCAGGCTGATCAGCCCGCGTACGCCGCGCCCGTCGGGATCGGGCCGGAACATCAGGCAGGCGGCGGTCAGGAAGCGGTCGTTGAGCCGCTGGCGCAGCAGTGCCTCGTTCAGCCGGCTCAGCACGGTGGCCGGTGAGGCGTGCTGGGTGGCCTCGGTGCGTACGGTGTAGCGGGCCAGCGCGGTCACCTTGGCCGCCTCCAGCCCCTTGCCGGACACGTCGCCGAGCACCGCGCACCACCACGGCTCGCGGGTGGCGAACAGGTCGAAGAAGTCGCCGACCACGCTCTCCCCGCCGCTGGCCGGCAGGTAGAGCGCGGCGGCGTCCAGCCACGACGGGCGGGCGATCACCGGCGGCAGCAGGCTGTCCTGCAAGCTCTGGGCCAGCTTGCGGCTGGCGTCGCCGGAGGTTTCCAGGTCGTCGATGCGATCCTGGGCCTGGCGCAGCCGCAGCCGCAGGCTGACGTCGGCGCTCACCGAGCGGGCCAGGCGCTCCAGCGACCGCTGCTGCTCGGCGCTCCACTGACGTGGCCGGCCGTCCCAGACGCACAACGCGCCCAGCACCAGGCCGTCGTCGGAGACGATCGGAAAGCCCGCCCACGCGCCGATCCCGGCCGCGCGGACGACCGGCAGGTGGGCGAGGCGGGGGTCGCAGGTGGCGTCCTCGACGATCAGCGCGCGGCCGGTGCCGACCAGCAGGTGAGCGGGGTCGTCGTGGATCGGTGTCCGGCGCCGGGCGGGCGCGGGCGATCCGGCGCCCAGGTCGCCGGCGACGGCCACGCGGAAGGAGTGGCGGGCGTCCAGCAAGGCGATGACCGCCTGCCCGGCTCCGCTCGTGCTCGCCGCCAGCTCGCACAGGTCGTCCAGGCTGGGCTCCGGCTCGCTGTCCATCAGCTCGGTGGCGGCCAGTGCGGCCAGCCGTTCAGGGTCGTACACCTGGGCCGGCAGCTCCGGTACGGCCGGTGCCAGCAGCGGTTTGAACGGCGATCCCACGCCTGGGCACCCTCCTGGATGACCGGGTGTGCCTTGGCAGCGCACGCGGTGCTTCGCGACAGGCCACGCCGGTGCGTGTCAACTCGCTTGACGGAGCCTAACGCATGCGGTGGCGACTCCACGCGGCGCTCCGAACGGCGTACGCAGAGGGGAACCCCTCCACCGCCCGCGTCACGTGGCCCTGACCGGAGGGGCCTCCTGCCCGTCGGCGAGGAGGGCCAGGATGCGGTCGGCGTCGGTGAGCAGGCTGCCGCTCAGCGCCCAGCCGCCGGGGTGCTGGACTTGGCCGTGCCGGATCTCGCCGGTCATCTGCTCGTGGATGCGGGCGGCCTGGGACTGTGCCCGGCCGATCAGCGTACGCGTCTGGGCGGGGTCACTGCCGCGCCGGGCCTTGCTCATCAGGGTCTCGGCCCTGTCTCTTATACCCATCTCCGAGCCCACGAGACCCTAAGACAGCTCGTATGCCGTCTTCTGCTTGAAAAAAAAAAATAATATCAAACTTTGTAGTCTTTGATATGGTGCGTTTTTTGCTGGAGT
>NZ_VCKX01000023.1 GCF_005889725.1 Nonomuraea zeae | reverse complement strand
CGTCCGCGGGTTTCCCCGCCCACGATCCAAGGCCGCACGGACCTGGACGGCGTTCGCCGGTCTCGGCCCAGTACGGCTCGGGCTTGGACGGGCGTTCGCCGGTCTCGGTCCAGTACGGCTCGCGGCCTGGACGGGGGTTCGCCGGGGTCAGGCCAGGGCGGCGCGGGCGCGTTGGCGGCATTCCTCCAGCGTCAGGGCCGCCAGGGCGTCGCGGACGGCGGGGACGCATATGGGAGCCATGGACAGGCTCGTCACGCCGAGGCCCGCCAGCAGGGGCGCGAGCTGGGGATCGCCCGCCGCCTCCCCGCACACGCCCACCGGCTTGCCCGCCTGCCTGCCCGCCTCCGCGCACAGAGCGATCAGCTCCAGCAGCGCCGGCTGGCGCGGATCCAGGAGGTCGGCCAGCGCGGAGTGCTGGCGGTCGGCGGCGAAGGTGTACTGGGCCAGGTCGTTGGTGCCGATGCTGAGGAAGTCCACTTCCCGCAGCAGCTGCCCGGCCCGCAGCGCCGCCGCCGGGACCTCGACCATCGCCCCGACCTTGGCGATGCCCATGGCCCTGGCCCGGCGGGCGAAGGCCGCGGCCTCCTCCACGGTGGTCACCATGGGGGCCATCACCCAGGCCTCCCGGCCCGTCGCGCGGGCCGCCGCGGCGATCGCGTCGAGCTGGGTGTCCAGCACGCGGGGCAGCAGCCGGTCCACCCGCAGGCCGCGCACGCCGAGCGCCGGGTTCGCCTCTTCTGGCAGGCCGAGGAAGGGCAGCGGTTTGTCGGTGCCCGCGTCCAGCGTGCGCACGATCACGCTCTCCGCCTGCTCGAACACCTCGGTGTACGCGCTCACCTGCTCCTCGAACGACGGCGCCCGAGTACGGTCCAGGAACAGGAACTCCGTCCTGAACAGCCCGACCCCCTCGGCGCCCGGCCGCAGATCCTTGGCCGAGCCGATGTTGAGCAGCAGCTTGACCGGATGGCCGTCGGCGGTCCTGCCGGGCCCCGTGCTCGCCGCCAGCCTGGCCCGCTCAGCCCGCTCGGCCTGCCTGACCTCGGCCGCCACCTCCTCGGTGAGGCCCACGGCGATCTCGCCGGTGCCGCCGTCCACACCGACCACCGTTCCGTCGGGGACGGCCATGACGCCCGCGCAGGCCACCACGGCGGGCAGGCCCCGCCCGCGGGCCAGGATGGCGGTGTGGCTCGTGGGGCCGCCCCGCTCGGTGACGAGCGCGAGCACGTCAGGCCCGAGGCCCGCGGTGTCGGCGGGTGAGAGGTCCTCGGCCGCCAGCACGTACGGGTGGCCGGGGGAGGGCAGGCCCGGCATCGGCAGGTCCAGCACGAACGCGACCGCCCGATGCTTGAGGTCGTCCAGGTCGGCGGCCCGCTCGGCGAGGTAGCCGCCGAGCGCGGCGAGCTCGTCGCGGTGCCGGGTGAAGGCCGCGTCCAGCGCGTGAGCGGCGTCCATGCCCTCCCGCGCCTGCCGCTCGGCCTCCTCGCGCAGCATGGGGTCGTCGGCCATCATCGCCAGCGCCTCGAGGATCTCGGCCGCCTCGGCGCCCCCGGCGTCGAGCGCGGCGGCGGCGCGCCGGTTCAGGTCGGCGGTCACCGCTTCGAGGGCCTTGGCGGCGGTGACCGCTTCGGCGGCGGGGTCGGCGACCTGGCGGGGTGCGGGCAGCACCGGTGGCGGGGCCATCCGGAGCAGCGGCCCCGCCGCCCGGCCCCGGCTGACGCCCAGACCGGTGAGCCGCCCAGCGGCATCCGCCCAGGGGCCGCTGTCCGGACGGACGCCGCCGTCACGAGCGGCGGCGCCGGGAGGGGTGGCGGGGTCAGGCATCGAGGGCCTCTTCCGCGTCCAGGTCGCGTGACAGCAGCGCCACCAGCGTGTCCAGAGCCTCCTCCGCCCCCGGCCCATCCGCCTCCAGCGTCACCTCGGTGCCCCGCACCGCGCCCAGGGACAGCACCCCCAGCATGCTCTTGGCCGGGACCGCCTTCTCGCCCAGCCGCACCGTCACCGGCACCCCCAGCCGGACCGCCGCCTGCACGAACAGCTTGGCCGGCCGGGCGTGCAACCCGCTGGCCGAGGCCACGGCGACCGTTCGCTGTGCCATGACATGCCTCCTATCAGCACCGATTCCTCAGTGCAGGGTTCCCAATGCCCGAATCCTCAGTGCCCGATTCCTCAGTGCCTGATTCCGTAGAGAGCGTCTGATCCCTCAGCGCCCTCAGTGCCCGCTGCGTCAGGGCTCGATCGTGACCTTGATGGCCGCGCCCCTGCTGACGAGGTCGATCCCGTCGAGCACCTGGGACAGCGGCAGCCGGTGCGTGATCAGGTCCGCCACCACCACCGCGCCCTCGGACACCAGCCGCAGCGCCTCCGCGTTGTGCGCCGGGCTGGAGCCGTTCGCGCCGACGATGGTCAGCTCCCGGTAGTGCACCAGGTTGGAGTCGAGCGCGATGATCGGGTCGTCCTTGGGCAGCCCGCCGAAGAAGCTGATCCGCCCCTGCCTGGCCGCCATCCGCACCGCCTGCTCCTGCGCCGCCCCCGACGCCGCCGCGGTGATCACCACGTCCGCGCCCCTGCCGCCGGTCAGCTTGAGCACCTGCTCGACCGGGTCGGCGTCGATGGCCGCGTCCGGGCGTACGAGCTCGGCGGCCAGCGCCAGGCGCTGCGCGTTGACGTCCACGAGGAAGACCCGGCCGGCCCCGCGAGCCCGCGCCAGGCGCACGTGCAGGCACCCGATCGGGCCCGCGCCCATCACCACCACGTCGTCGCCGGGACCGACGCCGGCCAGCGACTGGCCGTTCAGCACGCAGGCCAGCGGCTCGGCCACCGACGCCTCCGCGAAGCCGACGCCGGCCGGGATGGCGTTGACGCCGTCCACGGCGAGCACCTTCGCGGGGACGATCAGATACTCGGCGAAGCCGCCGTCGTAGTGGTAGCCCATCGACTCCTGGTTCGGGCAGACCGTCTGCCGGCCGCGCACGCACTCCTGGCACGTTCCGCACGGGATCGCGGCGATCACCTGCACCCGCGCGCCCGTGTCCACGACCTCGCCGGCGATCTCGTGGCCCATCACCCGCGGCGGCCTGATGTGGTGGTGGCCGAACTTGAAGATCTTGGCGTCCGTGCCGCACGTCGAGCAGTTGCGCACCCGGATCTTCAGCTCGCCCGGCCCGGCGACGGGCTCGGGCGCGTCCTCGATCCTGATGTCGCCCGGCGCATGGAATCTGGCGACCTTCATACGAGCTCCTTCAGCACCTGCGAGACCTCCGTGGCCTCGCGCAGCGTCCGCGCGCGGTCAGGGTCGAGCAGGATGTCGGCCAGCGCCGCCAGCAGCGGCACGTGCCCCTCGCCCCTGGCCGCGATGCCGACGCAGAGAGTCACCGGCTCGCCGTCCCAGTCGACGCCGTCCGGAAAGCGCACCACGCAGATCGCGTCGCGCTTGATGTCGTCCTTGGAGGTGTTCGTCCCGTGCGGGATGGCCACGCCCTCGCCCACGTACGTGGAGATCGTCCGCTCGCGTTCGAGCATCGCCTCGATGTACGGCTCCGCGACCGCCCCCACCTCGACCAGCGCCCGCCCGCACCGGCGGATGGCCGCCTCGCGGTCGGGGGCGCTCTCGTTCAGCAGGACCGCCCGCGGGTCGAGCAGGTCGTCACGCATCGACCGTGCCACCGTTCTTGATCGTGGACACCAGCCGGGTCACCGCCGGGTCGCCGAGAAAGATCTGGAACGACACCAGCACCTTGCCGGGCGCGGCGGCCCTGGCCCTGGCGGCGAGCCCGGCGTGGCACAGGACCACGTCGGCGTCGTCGGGAATGGAGTTCACCGGGGTGTGCTCGACGGTGACGCCGGTCTCCTTGAGCTGCTTGCGCAGCTGGGAGGCGAGCATCACGCTGCTGCCCATCCCGGCGTCGCAGGCCACGATGATCTTGTGAACGTCCTTGCTGTCGATGCTGGGCATGGCTCAGGCCTCCTTGGCGGCGGGTTCGGTGGTGGCCCCGTTGGCGGTGCCGGCCGCGGATCCGGTGGCGGATCCGGCGGCAAGCTCGGGGGAGGGGCTGGTGGCGGCGGTTTCGTCCGGACCGCCGGGCTCTTCCTTCTTCTCGCCCCTGCCGAAGCCGAGCAGGACGGCGGCGACCGCGAAGGACACGGCCGTGGCCACGAGGATGCCCAGCGCGGAGCCGAGCCAGCCGCCCTTCGGGGTGACCGCGAGGTAGGCGAAGATGCTGCCGGGCGACGGCGTGGCGACCAGCCCGGCCCCGGTGATCATGAACGTGAACACCCCGGCCGCGCCGCCCGCGATGACGGCCAGGATGAGGCGCGGCTTCATCAGCACGTACGGGAAGTAGATCTCGTGGATCCCGCCGAAGAAGTGGATGATCATCGCGGCGGGCGTGCTCGGCCGCAGCTCGCGCGGCCCGAACAGCAGGTACGCCACCAGCAGCCCGAGCCCGGGACCGGGGTTCGACTCCAGCATGAACAGGATCGACTTGCCCTGCTCGGCGGCCTCGGCGACGCCGAGCGGGCCGAGCACGCCGTGGTTGATCGCGTTGTTCAGGAAGAGCACCTTGGCCGGCTCGATCAGCACGGACGCCACGGGCAGCAGGTTGTTGGTGATCAGCCAGCTCACCGCGTTGCCGGCGGCCGTGGTGACCGCCTCCACGATCGGGCCGATGCCCAGCATCCCGACCACGGCCATCGCGCCGCCCACGATGCCGGCTGAGAAGTTGTCCACCAGCATCTCGAAGCCGGCCTTGGTCCGCTCCTCGGTGAACTTGTCCACATATTTCAGGATCAAGGCGGTGAGCGGGCCGATGATCATCGCGCCGAGGAACATCGGGGCGTCCGTGCCCACCACGACGCCCATGACCGCCACCGCGCCGACGACCGCTCCGCGCTGCCCGTGCACCATCCGGCCGCCGGTGTAGGCGATGAGGATGGGCAGCAGCGTCGAGATGATCGGGCCGACCATCTTCGCGAGCGTCTCGTTCGGCAGCCAGCCGGTCGGGATGAAGAGGGCGGTGATCAGGCCCCAGGCGATGAACGCGCCGATGTTCGGCATGATCATGCCGGCCAGATGGCCGCCGATGCGCTGAATGGTGGCCTTGACACCGGTGCCGGTGACCGGGGGTGTGTACGTGTCGGCCATGGGACGTGCTCCTTTGGGGGGATGAGCAGTTGATCAGCCGTTAGGGAAGTGGGGAAGGGGAGGTCAGGAGCCTGGCGGGGTCGGGCGGGTGCACGGTGACGCCGCCTTCGTCGATGTCGCCGGGCCCGGGCATCCGGCTGCCGGGCAGGCCCACGGCGGCGGCGCCCCAGGCCAGCGCCCGCGCGAGGGCGGCGGGGCCGTGGCCGCCGCCGGCCAGGAATCCAGCCAGCATGGCGTCGCCCGCGCCGACGGAGCTGCGCGGCTCGGCCACGGCGGCCTCGCCGTACCAGATGCCGTCCTCCTCGACGAGGACGGCGCCGTCGGCGCCCAGGCTGGCCAGCACGGTACGCGCGCCGGAGGCCCGCAGCTTGGCCGCGGCCTCGACCACGTCGCCGAGACTGCGGATGCGCAGCCCCGTGGCGCCGGACAGCTCCTCCAGGTTCGGCTTGACGAGGGCGGGACCGGCGCCGAGCGCGCAGGCGAGCGCGGGGCCGCTGGTGTCGACCGCGAGGTGGATGCCCGCGCCCGCGAACCTGCGGCACAGCCGGGCGTAGACGTCCTCCGGCACCTCGGGCGGCAGGCTGCCGGACGCCACCACCCAGTCGGCGCCCTTGTCGTCGGAGTGGGCCGCGGCCAGCACGGCGTCGGCGATCGTGTCGAGCTCGTCCGGCGACAGCGCGGTGCCCGGCTCGTTGATCTTGGTGATGGTGCCGTCGGGCTCGGCGAGCGTGACGTTCGACCTGGTCGTGCCCGCCACCGGGACGGTGACCATGTCCAGCCCCTCGGCGGCGAGCAGGCGGATGAGCTGCCGGCCCTCGTCGCCGCCGAACGGCACCACCGCCCGCGAGGCGACCGCGTTGGCGAGCAGGGCGCGCGAGACGTTCACGCCCTTGCCGCCGGGGTCGAGGTGGGCGGCGGCGGCGCGGATGACCGCGCCCCTGTCCAGGGCGGCGATCTCGATGGTGCGGTCGAGGCTGGGGTTCAGCGTCAGGGTGAGGATCATGCCCTGATCACCTCCGGGCCCACTGCCGCCAGGTCGGCGGCCAGCGTGACGTCCAGCCCGGTGTCGGTGATCACGACGTCGATCTCGCTCAGCTCGGCGAACGTGGCCAGATACGTGTTGGTGAACTTCGTGTGGTCGGCCAGCAGAACGCTGCGCTGCGCGGCCTTGACCATGGCCCGCTTGATCGCCGCCTCGGCCGGGTCGGGCGTGGTCAGCCCCCTGGTGAGGGAGCAGCCGTTGGTCGCCATGAAGGCCACGTCCACGTTGAGGCAGGCCAGCGGGCGCAGCGCCCAGTCGTCCACCGTGGCGAGCGTCTTGCCGCGCAGCCGGCCGCCGAGCATGATCACGTGCAGGTTGGCGCGGGTGGCCAGCGCGGTGGCCAGCGGCGGGGAGTTGACCACGACGGTGAGCTCGCGGTCGGCGGGCAGCACCTGGACCAGGCGGCCCGTCGTGGTGCCCGCGTCGATGATCACGGAGCCGTCCTCGGGCAGCTCGGCCAGCGCGGCCTTGGCGATGCGCTCCTTCTCGGCCGTCATCACCTCGTCGCGGGCGGCCAGCGCGGGCTCGAACCCCAGCCGCTCCACGGGGATCGCGCCCCCGTGCACGCGGCGCAGCACGCCGGCCCGCTCCAGCGCGGTGAGGTCGCGGCGGATGGTCTCGGTGGTCACGTCGAGCTCGGCCGCCAGCGTCACCACGTCGACGCGGCCCGCGCCCCGCGCCCTCCGCAGGATCTCCTGCTGCCGCTCCTCGGCGTACATGATGTTGGTTCACCGCCGTTTCGAGTTGGTTTCATCTGTGTTTATACCCGCTTTCGTTGGCAGGTCAAGAGTTCGGCACCCGAATCTGGTAGTTATAGGCGGGTGCGAATCAAGCATCTGGCCGCCGCGGCGGCCGCCGCCCCCCTCGTCCTCACGCTCGCCGGGCCCGCCCACGCCGCGGCGGCCGAGCCGCGCAAGGTGGCGCCCAGGGTGCCGGCCGGCACCACGGCGGCGTGGGTGGTGTTCGACCGGCAGTCGGGCTCGTTCGCGGCGGCCAGGAACGCGCACAGGAAATACCGCTCGGCCTCCGTCGTGAAGATCCTCATCGCGATCGACTACCTGGAGCGGCGCAAGAGCGTGCCCGCGGCCGACGCCGGCCTGCTGAAGATCATGCTGCGCTCCAGCGACGACGACGCGGCCTCGACGTTCTGGGACCGCGGCGGCAAGGGGCAGATCATCGTCCGGACGGCCCGCAAGCTCGGACTGTCCGACACCACGCCGCCGCCCGCCTCGAAGCCGGGCTTCTGGGGCTACACCTCGCTCAGCGCGTACGACATCGTGCGCACCTACCGCTACCTGCTCGACCGGGCCGACGCCAGGGTCAGGGACACGATCCTCGGGCACCTGCGGCGCTCCACGCCGTGCGGGACCGACGGCTTCGACCAGACCTTCGGCATCCCCGACGCGGTGCCCAGGCCGTGGGCGGTCAAGCAGGGCTGGTCGGGCTTCGGCGCGACGCCGCCGGTCCGGTGCGACGCCAAGGCCACCAGCGCGCCGATCTCCTGGGTCGCGCAGCGCGCCACCGGCTCGGGCGTGCCCGACTACGGCCGGCCCGTGCTGCACACGACGGGGCTCGCGGGCAAGGGTGACCGATTCATCCTGGCGGTGCTGACCGCCCAGCCGGTGGGCAGCACGTGGAGCGGCTCGGTCAAGCGCATCACCACCCTGACCAGGGACCTCTACCGCGGCGTTTCCTAGGGCTCGCCCGGCCGGCTCTCCGTTGCCCTTCGGCCGGCGGCGCTGCTCGCCGGGGGTGCCCGCTCAGCGCGTCACCTCAGCGCGTCACCCTCAGGGCGGCGGCTCAGCGTCATCTCAGGGCGTCGGCTCAGGGCGTCATCTCAGGGCGTCGGCTCAGCGGACGAAGGTGAACATGCGCTCGCCCGCCTCCAGCGCCACCGGCGGGCCGAGGTAGCGGTGCGTGCCGACGCAGTAGGCGTCGTCCCCCGGCCCGCTCTCCGTGCTCACCGCCTCGAACCCGCCGTCCGCGAACCACGAGCAGATCTGCGGCACCAGATCGGGCGCGCGCCGGCTCCTGGTCCAGACGACGGCCGCCCCGGGTGCGCAGAGCTGCGGGAGCAGGCCGATCGTGCGCCGGACGTCGGCGTCGGAGATGTTGCCGAACACCCCGCAGACGAGCACGAGGTTCGCGGGCGCGGCCCCCTCGTACGCGCCGAGCAGCGCGGCGTCCCCGCACACCACCTCGACGCCCTCGGGGGCGATGCTCCTGGCCACGTCGACGTTGTGCTCGTCCAGCTCCACGAGCCTGGCGCGCACCTCGTCGCGCCGGGGATGAGCGGCCAGCACCGGCAGCAGGTCGCGGCCCTGTCCGGCGCACAGGCTCACCACCCGCGTGACGCCGGCGTCGAGCGCGGCGCCCACCTGCCTCTGCACGACGCGCAACCGTCGTTCCAGGGGCGAGCCCGGCTGATCGTACGCGTCGTGCCAGGCCGCCCAGTCGGGTTCAGTCATGATCATGATTCTGGCCGGGGGCGCGCTCATCGCGCAAGCAAACACGGCGCCCCCGGCCACCGCTGGCGCACCCGGCCACGGGCGCAAACCGCACCCCAGACGGCCTCGCGTCTCCTTCGGCGAAGCCGGCCGGGAACGGTGTCAGGACCCCTTGGCCTTGGCGTAGTCGGCGGCCCCGCCGGCGAAGTCGTACACGATGGCCTGCTCGTCGCCGACCACCCAGGCGTCATGCCCCGGCGGGCACACGAACACCTCGCCCGGCCCAGCCTCGGCCTCGGTGCCGTCGTCCATCCGCAGCCGGAGGCGCCCGGCGGCGACGAACCCGTTGTGGTGTACCTGGCACGATTCGGTGCCCACGATCGGCTTGACCGACTCCGACCAGCGCCACCCCGGCTCGAACGTGGCGATGCCGAAGCTCAGGCCGCTGAGGTTGCACACCTCCAGGTGCCCCTTCGGGAAGTCGCGCCGCTCGTCCGGCTTGTCGATGCTCTTGACTTCGATCATGACGTCCCCCTCCCGTCAGTCCAGTCTTATCCATACCTGTTCCTTAGGTGGGGTTTAGCTGGGCAAATACCTCTTTATCGGGTTGCAGTTCATCATGATCGTGATAGTCGTAGGGCATGGCGGATCGAACAAGCGCACTGGACCGGGTGCTCCGGCAGGCAGGCGGCCCAGAGATCCTCGACGTCCTGGCCGAGCGACTGCCGGGCGCCGACCTGACCACGCTCCTGCTGGAGGTGATGCGCCGGCGCGCACAGGTGCTGTCACCGGCCGACGTCCTGCGCCGCTACGGCCACGACCGCTTCGTCGCCCCCGCCCAGATCTCCTTCAGGCGGCTGCGGCGGGCGGAGGACGCGGTGCTGTCGGCGGTCCCCGCGAACGTCGAGCTGATCACCCTGGCACCGGTCGCGCCGCTCGGCACGCACACCACGCTGGGCCCGGTCGACCAGAACAAGGTCGTCTCCACCATCAGGAACAGCGAGGTGGCCGCCGATCCCACCAACGGGCTCGCCCTGGAGGCCGCCCTGCGCCGCCGCGCCGCGCCGGGACCCGATCCGGTACGCCTGGCCACCCTGCAACGCGTCGTGCGCGCCCAGCGCATGGAAGGCGCCACCACCTTCGCCCACTTCACCCTGTTCGCCCTCGTCACGGCCGGGCGCGACACCGGCGACCTGGCCTTCGAGCGGCAGCACGTGGCCGAGCACCTGGCCATCCTGACCGCCGCCGTCCGCGCCTGCGGGGTGGCGGACCCGCAGGTCCTGGTCACCGTCCTGGACGAACGCTTCGAGCGGACCGTCGAGGGCCTGGACGCCGGCCGCGACCCGGACCGGCAGAGCGGCCGCGGCTACTACTCCGGCCTGTGCTTCAAGATCCACGGCAACGGGCTGGAGCTGGGCGACGGCGGTTTCGTCGACTGGACGGCCCGCCTGCTCGGCAACCGCAAGGAACGCCTGCTGATCAGCGCCCTGGGCGTCGACCGCCTCAGCTAGCGGGGTCCCGGACCGGAGGGGCGGGCGCTGGTTCCGGCGGGGTCCCGGGCCGTAGGGCTGGCGCTGCTTCCGGCGGGTTTCGCGGCAGGACTTGGGGCCGGGCCCGCATCCTCCTGAGCCAGGTCAGGCGGGGGAATCCGGCTCGCGGCAGGCGGCGAGCAGCACTCGCGGGAGGGGCTGTGCGCTCCGTACGGTGAGTGACGTCGGCAGGGTGAGGGCGCGGTCGGCCAGGCGGCGGAAGACCACCCGCGGGACACGCGTCATCTCGGCGTTGGCCTCGTAGACGACCGTCCAGGTGGGAGCGCCTGACCCGACGGCGGCCAGGGTGTCGTGCAGGGTGTCGGCGGCCGGTGCGGACACTGGCTGGAAACCGGCTTCCTGGCAGGCGGTCGCCACCGCGTCCACCAGGGCCGGGTTGTCGCGGCGGCCGGTGAGGCGCAGCGGCAGTCCGGCGAGATCGGCCAGGGACAGCGCGTCCCGCTCGGCGAGCGGGTGGCGGGCGGGCAGCGCGATCACCAGCTCCTCGTCCCAGAGCGGGATGAACCGCAGCCCGGGGCTGTCGTCCGGCGCGGCGGCGCGGACGAAGGCGGCGTCCAGACGCCCCTCGGCGAGCTGGGCGAGGCGCTCCTTGACGGGCAGCGAGATGAGCTCGATGCGGATGCCGGGCAGGCGGCGTTCGTAGGCGTCCAGGATGCGGTCGAGCCTGGCGCCCAGGCCGGTGACGGTGCCGAGCTTGAACGTCCCGGTCTGGCCCTGAGCCAGGTCGGCGACCGGTGACAGCCTTCCGGCCCTGCTCCTCGAAGGGCAGGGCCGGGTTGCGTCCGGGCGATCACCGGGCCTGGTCGGAGGCGGGCATGGGCGATCACCGGGCCTGTCGGAGGCGGGCGCGGGAGAGCGGCGGGCCGGTCGGAAGGCGTCAGGCGCCGCGGGTCAGGCGCCGCGGGTCAGGCCGCGTTCGGCGGCGAGCTGCTGCTCCAGGCGCACCTTCTTGGGCACGCACATCCGCCACGCGTCCAGCACCAGCTCGCGCATCTCGGCCTCGTCGAGTGCGGCCAGGCGCGCGACCACCCAGTTGAAGCGCAGGTCGGACTCCCGCGGCATCTGGAACTTGTCGGGCTCGGCCGCGACCAGCGCCTCGCGCTCCTCCTTGGGGAACCCGAAGCCCATCAGCGTCTCGTCGTGCGAGAACGCCACGTAGACGATCTTGCCTACCCGGAATTTGATCCGGTCCCTGATCAGGTGCTCGGACGATCGCGGCAGGGTGCGCGCGAGCCGTCGTACATCGTCGACTGTGACCACAGGGCCACGTTAGCGGTTGCCCTCCGCGGCCGAAATGTCAGCGAGCGCGGAGTTCGGGTCGCGTTCGAGAGCCAGGTCGCCGAGGCTGACGATGCCGACGGCGCGGCCGTCCTCGACCACCGGCAGGCGGCGCACGGCGTGCGAGCGCATGAGGCGTACCGCCTGGTCGATGGTGGTGTCCGGGCAGACCGCCTCGACGGACGCGCTGCACGCCTCGCTGACCGGCGTCTGCGGGCCCTTGTCGTCGGCCACCACCCGCGTGGCGATGTCACGGTCGGTGATGATGCCCTTCATCCGCCCGTGATCGTTGACGATCACGGCGCCCGCGTCGTTGTCACGCATCAGCGCCGCGGCGACGGACACGGGCTGGTCGGCCTCGACCGTCGCCGGGTGGGACGTCATCACATCTGCCACGGTCTTCCCCATGGGATCCTCCTGTCGGGTCGCTCTGCCGACCCTCTACCCGGGCGGATGTGCGACTCACTGGCCCGGGCCGCTTCGCCGCGTCCGGCCCGCGTGTCGCGCCCGCCGCCGGAGACGCTCCCGGTGTCGCGGGCCGCAGACGCTCCCGGCGTCGCGGGCCGGAGGCGTGACGGCGTATGCGGGCTCGGAGGCGTAGCGGCGTACGCGGGGTCAGAGGCTCTTGGCCGCCAGGCGGATCTCGTCGAGCAGGACGGTCAGGTCGTCCTCGGTGGTGTCCGGGTGCAGGAAGCAGGCCCGCAGCGCGTCGCGCCCGCCCAGCCGGGTGCCGGTGAGGAAGGCGTTGCCGCGCTCCTGGACCGCCAGGGGGATGGCCCTGTTGAGAGCGTCCAGCCCGTCGGAGCGAGGGCGGTACCGGAAGGCCGTGATCGAGGTGGTGACCGGGGCGAGCAGCTCGAAGTCGTCGGCCCGCGTCACCAGGTCGCCGAGCGTGCGGGCCAGCCCCGAGGTGTGGTTCACCAGGCGCGTGATGCCCGACCGGCCGAGGTGCGACATGGTGGCCCACGTCTTCAGTGCGCGGAACGGGCGGGTCTGCTCGGGCCCGTACTCGGCGAACCACCCCAGGTCGCCCGCCTGGTCGTCGATCAGGTACGACGGCACCAGGCTGAAGGCGGCCCGCGCGGCGGCCGGGTCGCGCAGCAGCGCGCAGCCGCAGCCCACCGGGACGCCGAGCCACTTGTGCGGATCCAGGGCCAGCGAGTCGGCCCGGTCGAGGCCCTCGTACCGCGGCGCGGCGCCGTCGGCCAGGACGCCGAGCGCGCCGTAGGCGCCGTCCACGTGGAACCAGAGCCCGTGCTCGGCGGCCACGTCGGCGATCTCGCCGAGCGGGTCGATCGCGCCGGAGTTGACCGTGCCGGCGCTGCCCGCCACGCAGAACGGCCGCAGGCCTGCGGCCACGTCCTGCGCGATCATGGCACGGAGCGCGCCGACGTCCATCCGGTACGCGCCGTCCACCGGCACCGTGCGCACGTGCCGCGCCCCCAGGCCGAGGAGCTGGGCCGCCTTGTGCAGGCAGCTGTGGCCTTCCTCGGTGACGTACATGATCATGGGTGGGCGTCCGGCCAGCCCCTCCTCGCGGGCGTCCCAGCCGTCGGCGAGCGCGGCCCGCTGACGGGCGGTGGCCAGGCAGATGATCGTGGCCATGGACGCCCCGCTGGTCAGCAGCCCGCCGCCGGGCGGATGCGGGAAGCCGACCAGGTCGGCCAGCCAGCGCACCACCGCGCGCTCCAGGTGCGGCCCGGCGTGGTCGCCGCCGGCGCAGCTCGGGTTGAAGGCCGCGGCCAGCGGCTCGACGAGCACGCCCGCGGGGCTGGGCGGCGAGTTGACCCAGCCGAAGAAACGGGGGTGCCCGTTGCCCATCGGGTACGGCAGCACGTGCGCCCGCGCGTCCTCCAGGAGGTCGTCGAGCGGGCGGCCGGTCTCGGGCAGCTCCTGGCCGCTCAGCCAGCCGCGCTCCGCCTCGGGCACCGGCCGCCACACCGGCCGGTCGGCGATGCTCGCGAGATGGTCGGCCGCGATGGCGGCGGCGGTGGCGCCGGCTCGGCGCAGCTCATCCATGATGTCCCCCTTGGTGGTGCTGACCGGCGCCCAGTTCCATGGCGAGGTAGTAGACGCAGTCGGTCGTGCCGTCGTTGGCGTAGGCGTGGCGGCAGTCGCCCGGGTAGTACGCGGAATCGCCCGTGTCCAGCCGGTACGCCCGCCCGTCGATGGTCAGCAGCAGGCTGCCGTGCTCGACGGCGAGGTATTCCCGCGAACCCGGCGCGTGCGGCGCGAACTCGCCCGCGTCCACGCCGGGGCCGATGGTCGTCCGCATGAACTCGAACTCCACGTCCCCCAGCACCGGCGACAGCACGCGGCGCTCCCACCCGGAGGGGTCGCGCAGGACCCGCTGCTCGGAGTGGCGCAGCACCCGCATCGCCCCGTGCGCGGGCTCGTCGAGCAGCCGGGCGATCGAGGTGCCGAGCGCCGTGGCCAGCCGGTCGAGCACCAGCACCGTCGGCGTCTTCGTGCCCCGCTCGACCTCCGACACCATGCTCCTGCTGATGCCGCTCAGCTCCGCCAGCCGCTCCACGGACAGCCCGCGCGCGCGGCGCTCGGTGCGGATCCGCGTCCCCAGAGCGGCCATCGACAGCCCGCTGGACAGAACTCCTTCGCCTTGCATTCCTCCACTATAGCGATGAAATGTCCGCTATAGCGGAGTGAGCTTCCCGGTACGCGGCCAGCACCTGCTTGCGCGTCTTGGCCGGCAGCCGGTCGATGTAGAGGTGGCCGTCGAGGTGGTCGGTCTCGTGCTGGAGGCAGCGGGCCAGCAGCCCGGTGCCGGTGACCGTCACGGGCTCGCCCGCCGCGTCGAAGCCGCGCACGGTGGCGCGGTCGGGGCGGGGGAGTGGCGCGTACTGGCCGGGCACCGACAGGCAGCCCTCGTCGTCGGGGTCGAGGCGGCGCTCGCCGATCCCGGGCAGCTCCAGCTCGGGGTTGACGACGACGCCCTTGTGGCGCTCGCCCTCCGCGTCGGGGCAGTCGTAGATGAACACGCGCAGCGGCACCCCGATCTGGTTGGCCGCCAGCCCCACGCCGTCGGCGGCGTACATGCTCGCGAACATGTCGTCGACCAGCGTGGCCAGCTCGCCGTCGAACCGGGTGACCGGCTCGCACGGATGATGCAGCACCGGGTCGCCCACGTGCACGATCGGCCGGACCTCTCCCACGACCAACGCCTCTCCTGGATGGCGGATGTTTCCGCGACAAGTGTACGAGCGGCGGGCGATGGTCTGATTCGGTCTCATATATCAAGACATTCTCTCTTGTATGCTGAGACAAGCGCTAAGGTGGCCGCATCGGAAGCGAACGAAGGAGTTCCGGGATGGATGCCGTCTACACCCATGGCCACCACGAGTCCGTGCTGCGCTCACACCGCTGGCGCACGGCGGCGAACTCGGCCGCGTACCTGCTGCCCCACCTCAAGCCGCACATGAAGGTGCTGGACGTGGGCAGTGGCCCGGGCACCATCACCGCCGAGCTGGCTGAGCTGACCGGGCACGTGACGGCCTCCGAGGTGAGCGAGGAGGCGCTGGACCTGGCCAGGGCCGAGGTGCGGGCCAGGGGGCTGTCCAATGTCGACTTCGCGGTCGCGGACGTGCACGCGCTGGACTTCGCCGACGACACCTTCTGCGTGGTTCACGCGCACCAGGTGCTGCAGCACGTGGCCGACCCGGTGCAGGCGTTGCGGGAGATGCGGCGGGTGACCAAGCCGACGGGGTTCGTGGCCGTGCGCGACAGCGACTACTCGGCGTTCGCCTGGTATCCGCGGCTGCCGGCGCTGGACGAGTGGCTGGCGCTCTACCAGAAGCTCGCCCGGGGCAACGGCGGCGAGCCGGACGCCGGGCGGCGGCTGCTGTCGTGGGCCAGGGCGGCCGGTTTCACCGACATCACCGCCACCTCCTCCACCTGGTGCTTCGCCACGCCGGAAGACCGGGCGTGGTGGGGCGGGATGTGGGCCGATCGGGTCCTGCACTCCGCCATGGCCGAGCAGGCACTCACCGACGGCGCCGCGACGGAGGCGGACCTGCGGCGGATCTCGGAGGGGTGGCTGGAGTGGGCGGCCGCCGAGGACGGCTGGCTGTCGCTCCTGCACGGCGAGATCATCTGCCGCGCTTAGGGCGAAGCGGAAGTCAGAGGCCGCCGGGGTCAGAGGCCGAGTGTGCGGGCGCGTTGCCACTGGGGGTCGCGGTAGAGGACCATGTCCGTGCCGACCATCTCGTCGGGCGCCGACAGCATGGTGATCTCGCCCGCCACCTGCAGCTCCAGCAGCAGGTCGCGCACCCGGGGCCCGACCGGCAACCGCCCGGCGGGCACGCCCAGGCCGGCCCTGACCGTGTCGGCCACCTCCGACAGCCGGAACGGCCCGTCGAAGCCCGCCACGATCCCGCGCACGACGCTCATGGTGATCAGCTGCTCGGCCTCGGCGTAGGCGAGCTGCCATGTGATCTGCTCCTTACGGCGGCCGGTCGCCACGCAGGACGAGCACCCGCGCGCCAGGCCGGGAGCCAGCTCCTCCGTGGTGGTGCCTAGACAGGCCGAGCACAGGCCGTTCTCGGCGGCGTGCAGCTCGGCCGTCATCCGCCCGGCGAGCACGGCGCCGCAGTCGCAGGCGAACGCGTCGCCCAGGATGCCCGTCTGCGGGGAGATCGCATGCTTCGTCACCGAGCCGACTCTACCGGCGCCCGGACGGGACGGCGTCAGCCGCGCGCGTCGGCGAGCCCGTGCAGCCGCCGCAGCGCCTTGCGGGCCGCCGCCGCGACGCGCTCGTCCGGGTGATGGTCGATGAACACCCGCAGCACCCGCCCCGTCCACGGATGATCGCCGAACGCCAGGATCGCGATCGTGCCCGCCTGCTCGTCGGCGTCCATCCCCATGGCGATCGACTCGATCACCTCGCCCGTCTCGCCGCCGAACTCCAGCAGCGCCGCCGCCATGTCCACCAGCACCCAGGCGATCTCGTCGGGGGCGGGCTGCCGGTCCTCGCGCCCCGTCCTGGCGGCCACCACCGCGCCCAGCCTCGGCTCCTCGAGCAGGCCGGACAGTGCCAGGCGGCCCTCCTCGCCCAGGCTCGACGACAGCAGCTCCACGCCGACCGCCCGGCTCAGCGGGCTCACCGTGCCGAGCGCCGAGGCGATCTCGGCCGCCGCCGCGCCGGCGTCCCGCTCCTTCAGCCACCCCGCCAGCTCCTCGCCGCGCTCGGCCTCCGGATAGGAGCGCAGGCCGTGCAGCAGCGTGGCGGCGTCGCGGTCCGCGAGCGAGCCCATGACCGGGATGTCCTGCCCGGTGGTCTCCGCGATGATCTGCCGCGCCGCCCACAGGCCGAGCCAGCTCAGCGTGTACGGCTCCGCCTGCCGTACCAGGCCGAGCCCGATCAGCGGGCTCGCCGGCGACTCGGGCCCGTCACCCTTGAGCGGCTCCCGGGACAGGAACATCCTGATGAGCTCCAGCAGCAGGCCCTCGTCGGCGGCCAGCACCTCGCGGCAGTGCTCCGCCCAGAAGGCCAGCACCTCCGCGTCGTCGCCTTCCGGCTTCAGCTCCCCGGCGAGCGGGGCGGCGCGCACGGCGGCCGCGAGGGTGGCCTCGCCGGGCAGCCGGATCGGGGGCTGGAGGGGCAGCGTGTCGTCGTCGTAGGACCTCACGAGGCCATCCTGTCGTGATATTTGCGCTAGAGTGCCGCTCGACACCGAAAAGTCAGAAGAAAGGAGGCGCAAGATGTACGGCATTACCTCGGGTGCTCTTCGCGCCCGCTTCTACTTCTCGGAGGAATCATGCGTTTCCGTCTTGCCGTCGAAGCCGATCTAGACAGTCTGCTCGGCTGCGTCGTCGACGAGTCCATCAGCTGGGCGCACCCTGATCGGCTGCTCTCCTTCCTGGAGGACGGCAGCTACCGTTTCGACCGTATCTGGATCGCCGAGAGCGAGGATGACGGCCGGATCCTGGCCCGTGCCGTCTGGTGGGGCTTCCCCGACGGGGACCAGCCGCTCGCGCTGGACTGCCTGTACGTCCACCCGTCCGTGCCCGACCGGATCGGCCTGGCCGCCGAGCTGCTGAGCCACGCCCACGCCGGGTACGGCGAGTCGCCCGCCTACCACGTCTTCGTCTCCAACGGCTGGCGCGAGGACCCGCGGGCGGCGGAGGCCATCGCCTGGCGATGGGCGGCCGCGGGCCGCGCCGGGCTGACCGAGGAGCTGGAACGCCTGCGCTACGCCTGGACGTCCGACGAGGCCGTGCCGGAGCCGTCGCAGCGGCTCACGTTCCGCGGGGATGACGACGACGAGGTGTTCGTGGCCGCGTTCCGGCGGGTGGCCGAAGGGACGCTCGACTTCCACACCCGCGAGGCCCTGGAGACCATGGACCCGGAGGCCCAGGCCAGGCAGGACGTGCACGACTACCGCTCCATGCCGGGGGACCGGTCGTGGTGGCGGCTGGCGTACGCGGAGGACGGCGACCTGGTCGGGGTCGCCCTGCCGTCGGCCAACAACGGCGGGCCGGTGGTCGGCTACCTCGGCGTGGTGCCAGAGCACCGCGGCCACGGGTACGTGGACGACCTGCTCGCCGAGATCACGCGCTCTCACGCCGGGCGCGGGTTCCAGCGGATCACGGCCGACACCGACAGCGGCAACGTGCCGATGGCCAGGGCCTTCGAGCGGGCCGGCTACCGGAACTTCGCCATCAGGCTCGTCCTGTCCGCGAAGCCCGGGAGCCGGTGACGGCCGGGAGCCAGTGACGGCCGGTTGCCAGTGACACCTGGGAGCCAGTGACTCCCGGGAGCCAGTGACACCCGCGCCGGCCCTACCGGCCTAACCGGACACGCACCACCAGGTCATGCAGCGCCTCCCCGGCCGTCGCCCGCTCGGGCAGCGCCGAGGAGGCGCCCGCCTGCTCCAGCTCGGCCGTCATGCGCTGCACGTCCGCCTCCAGCCCCGTCGTGGACGGCGCGGGCCCGTGCTCGGCCGAGCGCTTGGCGGCGACCAGGTCCGGCAGGTACGCGGGCCCGTAGGCGTACAGGCGGGTCAGATCGGCCTCCAGCTCCCCGGTGCGCATGAGGTGGGTCCCGGTGGCCAGCACGCGGAAGGTGTAGAGGAGCGGCTTGAGCTGGAGGGTCTTGAGGAACAGCCGCCACTGCGTACGCGCGAACCCCAGGTAGTGGTGGGCGTGATGGCGCGTCACGCACCCGGCGGCGAGCGCGGCCAGCTCCTCGTGCGCCGGCGACGACGTCACCACCAGCGGCGAGAGCACCTGCTCCAGCACGTAGCCGTTGCGGCCGAGCAGCAGCCGGCAGAACTTGGCCAGGTCGTGCGTCACCAGGTCCACCTCCACGCCGTCACGCGTCCACGTCCGCTCCAGCGTCTCGGGCCCGTGCGACAGCCCCGCCACCTCCTCGACCGGCAGCACGTGCGCGCCCCGCAGGTCCACGTCGGAGTCCACCGAGGGGAACCCGTACAGGTGCGCGCCGCTCACCGTCGAGAACAGCAGCGGATAGCGCTGCTCGCCCGCGACCTCGGCCAGCCACGCGGGCAGCTCGTCAGGAATCGAGGACTCGTTCACAGGTTCTCCTTCCGCACGCCGACCAGGAAATCCTCCACCCGGTCCCGGTCCGGCCGCTCGGGCAGGACGCTGGGGCTCGCCGCCAGCTCTGCCGACAGCGCCGCCTGCCAGGCGACCACCTCGGCCCAGGCCAGCTCGCCCCGCTTGACGGCCAGCAGCCGCTCCCTGTGCGGCCCCACCTGGACCAGCGGCTCCCCGTGCCGCACCAGGTGCAGGCCGCTGAGCAGCAGCCGGATCATGTGCATGGCCTGCTTCCACTTCGGCGCCGCCGGGTCGAGGCGCCTGAACTGGGTGGCGGCGTAGCCGGCGAACGTCTGGTGCGCCCGCTGCGACACGAACGCCCCGCGCAGGTCGCGCAGCCGCCGCCCGGCCGGCGTGATCACCTCGACGATGGGGGACCACAGGCACTCGAGGACGGTCGGATTCGCGTCGAGCGCGAGAGTGCAGAAGCGCTCGACCTCCCAGGAGAACTGCTCGGGCAGCGGCCCGTCCCGATGCGTGGCCGGCTTGTCCAGCCGCCAGAACGCGGCCGTCGGCGCCACGAACACCCCCCGCCGGTCGGTGTCGGAGGTCTCCGTTTCGAGACCGTACGCCCGCGAACCCATCACGACGGAAAGGATCATGTCATCACTCACGCGGACACCCTCCCACGGGTCTTGCATCATGGGGGCGGTGACTGGTCTGATCGATAAGTGAGCGGTTATGACGAGGTCTACCGGCAGAGCATCGAGCAACCGGAGGCGTTCTGGGCCGAGGCGGCGCTCGGCATCGAGTGGGACGTGGCGCCCGCCACCGTCACCGGCGACGGCCGGTGGTTCCCCGACGGCCGGCTCAACACCTGTCACAACGCGGTGGACCGGCACGTGGCGGCCGGCCACGGCGGGCAGGCGGCGCTGATCTACGACAGCCCGGTCACCGGCACGGTGCGCACGGTCACCTACGCCGAGCTGCGCGACGAGGTGGCCAAGACCGCGGGCATGCTGCGCGACCTCGGCGTCGAGGCCGGGGACACCGTGGTCGTCTACATGCCCATGGTGCCCGAGGCGGTGGTCGCGATGCTGGCCTGCGCGCGGCTGGGCGCGGTGCACTCGGTGGTGTTCGGCGGGTTCGCGGCCAGGGAGCTGGCCGTCCGGATCGACCACGCCGAGCCCAAGGTGGTGCTGTCGGCGTCCTGCGGGATCGAGCCCGCCAGGGTGGTGGCGTACAAGCCGCTGCTGGACGCGGCGCTGGCGGCGGCCGCGCACCGTCCGGCCCGCTGCGTGATCCTCCAGCGGCCGCAGCTGGAGGCGGAGCTGGTGCCGGGGCGCGACCTCGACTGGGCACAGGCTGTACGCGCCGCCGAGCCCGCCGGCTGCGTGAGCGTCGCGGCGACCGACCCGCTCTACATCCTCTACACCTCCGGCACCACCGGCCTGCCCAAGGGCGTCGTCCGCGACAACGGCGGGCACGCGGTGGCGCTGCACTGGAGCATGCGCAACGTGTACGGCGCCGCGCCCGGCGAGGTCTACTGGGCGGCCTCCGACGTCGGCTGGGTGGTCGGCCACTCCTACATCGTCTACGCGCCGCTGCTGGCCGGGTGCACGACCGTCCTGTACGAGGGCAAGCCGGTCGGCACGCCGGACCCCGGGGCGTTCTGGCGGGTGGTGGCCACGCACGGCGTGCGGACGCTGTTCACCGCGCCGACCGCGATCAGGGCCATCAAAAAAGAGGACCCTTCCGGGCTTTTCGCGAAAAAGTGGGACCTGTCCGGGCTGCGGTACCTGTTCCTGGCCGGCGAGCGGCTCGACCCCGACACCTACCACTGGGCCTCCAGCCTGCTCGGCATCCCCGTCATCGACCACTGGTGGCAGACCGAGACCGGCTGGCCGATCGCCGCCGACTGCGTCGGCATCGAGTTCCTGCCGCTGAAGCCCGGCTCGCCCACCAAGGCCGTGCCCGGCTGGGACGTACGCGTGCTCGACCCCGACGGCCGCGAGTGCCCGCCGGGCGTCGAAGGCGCGGTCACCGTCAAGCTGCCCCTCCCGCCCGGCGCGCTGCCCACGCTCTACCGCGACGAGGCCCGCTTCGCCCGCTCCTACCTGGAGCGCTACCCCGGCCACTACCTCACGGGCGACGGCGGCCACGTGGACGCCGACGGCTACCTCTACGTCATGGGCCGCATCGACGACGTGATCAACGTCGCCGGGCACCGGCTCTCGACCGGCTCGATGGAGGAGGTCATCGCCTCCCACCCGGACGTGGCCGAGTGCGCCGTGATCGGCGTGGCCGACGAGCTCAAGGGCCAGCTCCCGGTCGGGTTCGTGGTGCTGAAGGCGGGCGCGGCACGCGACCCGGCGGACATCGAGCGCGAGCTGACCGCCCTGGTGCGCGAGCACGTGGGGCCCGTCGCCGCCTTCCGCCGGGCGGTGGTGGTCGACCGGCTGCCGAAGACCCGCTCGGGCAAGATCCTGCGGGCCACGATGCGGGACATCGCCGACGGGAAGCCGTACACCACGCCGTCCACGATCGAGGACCCGGCGGCGCTGCCGGAGATCGCCAGGGCTGTGGAGGGGCCGTGAAGGGAATCATGACGAGCAGGTAACGAAGCCGCCGGCGCCCAGATCGTCACAGGCAAGCCGCCTGCGCGATCGCGGCGTACAGCGCATGATGGGACATCCCCAGTCCCCGGGAGAAGGCCATGATCGAAACCCCGAGCTACGCCGACGCCCTGAGGATTCTCGGATGCAAGGACGCGAGACTCGTCAAGGTGGTCGGGTTCGCCTCGGCCGCGGCACGCACCGGCTGGGCGCTGGCGGGCGGCGGGCAGCTCGTGTCCGGCCTGTCCGACATGCGCGGCGACATCGTCCGCTACGGCGAGGACGTCGTACGCCGCCTGCCGGAGCTGAAGAACGGCGTGGACCGGTTCACCCGCACGCAGCGGCTGGCCGCCGCGCACGCCGTGGTGGTCGTCGCCGCCTACTTCGAGGCGCTCGGCGAGGCCAAGCTGCCGTTCACGCTGGAGCAGCTCGACCGCGCCGGCCAGAGCTCGCCGGGCCTCGCGAAGGGGACGCCCGGCCCCGAGCGGTTCGCCAGGCTCGTCGCGGGCCTGCTGCTCGAACGGCTGCCCACGCCCGAGCCGCACCTCCCGTACGCGGAGACCCGCCTGGCCGTGGAACGTGCCTATCTGCGCATGTCCGAGGCCATGGCGGGATACGTGGGCGGCCTGACGGTCTGGGACGAGCTGCCGGTCGACGACCAGCTCCTGCTGCCGCGCATGCTCGCCGAGGGGCCGCCCGCGCACGCGCTGCGCATCTACGACGAGGACTACCGGTCGCTGGCGCTCGACAGCCACGAGTTCGAGGTCCGCAGCCTGGTCACCGACAAGCCGTCGCCGGCCACGGCGCTGTCGCGGGTGGCGTGGCTGCTGGCCGAGCTGGCCCCGCCCCGCGTGGGCGACCGCCCCTTGATCCACCAGGCCAGGATGGCGGCCAACGCGCTCGACCAGCCGCTCCTGATCGCCGGCAAGTTACCCGAGGACGTCTACCTGCCTTTGCTCGGCGAGGGCTACCTCAGCCCCCGCTTCCGGGTCGCGGAGCTTACCCGCGAGTCCGCGCCCGCGCATCGGAGCTGGTGGGAGGAGCAGCGGGTGCTGCCCGACAGCGAGGCGTTCCTGGTGGGGCACCTCACCTCGCTGCGCGCCACCCAGGCGCCCCTGCTGGTGCTGGGCGAGCCCGGCTCGGGCAAGACCAAGCTGACCGAGGTGTTCGCCGCGCGGCTGGGCAGGTCGGAGTTCCTGCCGATCAGGGTGGAGCTGCGCGGCGTGGCGGCCAGGGCGGCCGTCACCGAGCAGATCGAGCAGGCCGTCGCCGGGGTGCTGGGCGAGGAGGTGAGCTACGCCGACCTGGTGACCGCCGGGGACGGTGCGATGCCGGTGATCCTGCTGGACGGGTTCGACGAGCTCGTCCAGGGCGGCGTCAACCGCTACGACTACCTCGAACACGTCCAGGAGTTCCAGCGCAGGGAGGCCGGGCTGGGGCGGCCCGTCGCGGTCCTCGTCACCAGCCGCACGGTGGTGGCCGACCGGATCAGGCTTCCCGCCGGGCTGCTGGCGCTGCAGCTCCAGCCGTTCGAGGACGAGCAGGTGCGGCAGTGGCTGGACATCTGGGACCACGCC
The DNA here is from genome assembly GCF_005889725.1 of Nonomuraea zeae. GTDB lineage: Bacteria > Actinomycetota > Actinomycetes > Streptosporangiales > Streptosporangiaceae > Nonomuraea > Nonomuraea zeae. The sequence continues at coordinate 53,373 of NZ_VCKX01000023.1, read as the reverse complement.
AACCGTGCCCTGCTGGCCAGGCGCGACCTGAAGCCGCTGCCCGCCGACGCGGCGCTCGTGCACGGCGAGATGGCCAGGCAGCCGCTGCTCCTCCTGCTGCTGGCCCTCTACGACGCGGGCAGCAACGCCCTGCAGCGCGACCACGGCCCGCTCGGACGGGCCCGCCTGTACGAGGTGCTGCTGCGCGACTACACCGAACGCGAGACCGGCGGGGCGCACCGGATCGTGATCGACCAGGAGCTGGTGCTGCTCGGCGCGGTGGCGCTGTCCATGCAGGCCCGTGGCCGCCAGGTCATCACCGACGAGGACCTCGACCGGGACCTGCCCGCGCTGTGCCTCGGCGGCGAGGAGGAGCCGTGGGAGGAGACCGAGCCGGTCGACTGGGCGCGCAGGGCCACCGAGCGGTTCTTCTTCGTGCGCAGGAAGGGACACGCCTTCCTGCACTCCACGTTCGGCGAGTTCCTGGTGGCCTGGCTGGCCATGTACGCGCTGCGCGACCTTGACCGGCGCCGCCGCCTGGCGGGCGACGAGCCGCTGGCGCTCGTGCAGGCGGTGGACGACGACCTGCTGTACGCGGTCACGTCCCACTCCTGCCTGGCCGAGCGCGGGCCGACGGTCGGGTTCATCCTGGAGCTGCTGGAGGAGGTGCCCGCCGCGGTGCGGGCCCGGTGCGTGACGCTGCTGGCCGGGCTGCTGCGGCGCTCGCTGTACGAGCGGCCCAGACGCCACTTCACCGGCTTCCGGCCGGTACGGCACACGATGACCCGCCGCCTAGCCGCCTACTCCGCGAACCTCACCCTGCTCATCGTCGCCGCCTCCGAGGAGCCGGTCAGCGTCTCCTCCATCCTCCAGGGGCCCGACCACATGGAGCGCTGGTCCGCGCTCAGCCACCTGTGGAAGGGGCAGCTCGGGCAGGAGGGCTGGAGCGGGCTGGTCACCGCGCTGTCGGCGCACCGCGTGGTGGAAGGGGACCTGGAGGACGTCGTACTCGGGGGCGGGGAGACCAGCGGGATGGGCGACGTCGTGGTCGCGGTCGCCACCGGCCACACGCCGCGCCACCGCAGGCTGCTCGACCTGCTGCTGAGCGCGCTGGGGAAGGGCCGCGACCTGCCCTTCGGCGACCGGGCCGGCCTCGTCGGGGAGCTGCTGCGGACGGTGGGGGTCAGGTCGCCGGCCATGCACCGGGCGCTGGGGGCCCTGTGGGCGGAGGAGGGGGCCGACCACGCCGAGCTGCGGCCGCTCCTGGCCGTCATGCTCGCCGACCCCGGCGACCGGCGGGCCACCTGGGAGCAGCTCGTCAAGGCGGGCATCCCCGAAGCGGCCCTGCTGGAGATCCACCGGAACACGGGCCGCGCCGGCGGCGACTGACCGGCCCGGGGGAGGCGTCCGCTGCTCGGTCAGGGGACGGCCGGGTCGGCGGGCAGCTCCACCATGATCGTCAGCCCGCCCTCGTCCCGCGGCCTGGCCAGCACCGTGCCGCCGTGGGCCTCCGTGATCACCCGTACGATCGACAGCCCCAGCCCGCTGCCCCGATCGGAGCGCAGCCGGTCTCCGTGCAGCCGCCGGAACGGCTCGAAGATCGTCTCGATCTCGTACGGCGGCACCTGCAGCCCGGTGTTGGCCACGACCAGCTCGACGTGCGCGGCCCGCCGCCGCGTCGTCACCCACACCTCGCCCTTGGGGTGGTTGTGCCGCACGGCGTTCTCCACCAGGTTCTGCACCAGGCGCTCCACCAGCACCGCCTCGCCCGTCGTCGGAGCCGAGTCGAGCAGCCGGTGGATGGTCACCTCCCGCTCGGCCGCCTCGGCCGCCGCCTGGTCCAGCACGTGCTCGGCCACGTCCGTCAGGTCGAACGGCCGCCGGTCCAGCACCGCCTGCTCGCCCTCGGTCAGCGCCAGCAGGCCGTCGATGAGGCGTTCGTGGCGGGAGTTGACCAGCAGCAGCGACTCGCCGAGCCGCTTGACGTCGTCCGTCGCGTCCGGCCGCCGCACGGCCACGTCCACCAGCGTCCTGTTGATGGTGAGCGGCGTGCGCAGCTCGTGGGAGGCGTTCGCGACGAACCTGCGCTGCCCGTCGAACGAGCGCGCCAGCCGGCCCATCATGGTGTCGTAGATCTCGGTCAGCTCCTTGACCTCGTCGCGCGGGCCCTCGTAGCCGATGCGCTCGGTCAGGTCGCCGCTCTGCGCGATGCGGCGGGCGTTCTCGGTGACCCGCTTGACGGGCCGCAGCACCCAGCCCGCCGTCCGCCAGCCCAGCCCGAACGCCGCGGCCGTCGCGGCCAGCACCCCGATCCCGCCGATCGTGCGCACGCTGGACAGCGTGTCGCGCTGGTAGACGGCGCGGGCCTGCATCACCCGCGCCCGGGCGACCTCGTAGTGGTCGCTGTATCTCGGGAAGTAGCCCCGGCCGCGCACCTCGATGTAGTCGGGGGTGACGAGGCCGGGGCGGTATTCGAGGCTCTGCCGGACGACGAGGTAGACGCCCGCGAGGACGAGCCCGCCCATCACGAGCATCACCCCCGCGCAGGCCAGGGCGAAGCGCAGGCGCACGCTCATGGGATCCGGTATCCCGAGCCCGGCACGGTCTCGATGACCTGGGGCTCGCCGAGCTTCTTGCGCAGCTTCATCATCGTCGTGCGGACCGTGTTCGTGAACGGGTCGATGTGCTCGTCCCACACCTTCTCCAGCAGGCTCTCGGCCGAGACCACCGCCCCCTGGGCGCGCAGCAGCTCGGCCAGCACGCCGAACTCCTTGCGCGCCAGCGGCACGTACCGGCCGTCGCGGAACACCTGCCGGTGCGCCCAGTCCAGCCGGACGCCGGCCCGCTCCAGCATGGGCGGATCGGCCCGCCTGGCCCGCCGCCCGAGCGCGTGCACCCTGGCGACCAGCTCCTCGAACGCGAACGGCTTCGGCAGGTAGTCGTCGGCGCCCAGCGACAGGCCCGCCACCCGCGAGCGCACGTCGCTCGCGGCGGTCAGCATGAGGACCCGGACCAGCCAGCCGCGCTCGACCACGGTCCTGCACACCTCGTCGCCGTGCACCGACGGCAGATCCCGGTCGAGGACGAGCACGTCGTAGTCGTGCACGCCGAGCCGTTCGAGCGCCGCCTCCCCGTCATAGGCGACGTCCACCGCCAGCGCCTCGCCCCGTAACCCCTCGGCGATCGAGTCGGCGAGCATCCGCTCGTCCTCGGCGACCAAAACGCGCACGTTGCCCCCAGATGATCTTAGATGCCGGACAGTGTGCCCTGACCGGCATAACGCGCACATAACCACTTCCAGCGCCGTCCAGGCTATAGCCGCCCGTCCCGGCCACCCGGCCGCCTGAGCCCGGCTGCGGCGCGGCGCGTGCGTTCACCGGTCCGGCCGCCCGCCACGACCCCGGACGACCCCGGCCGTTCGTCCGCCGGGCCCGGAGGGTGGGCTCGCCGGGACCGCCGGGGTCATTACCTCCGCGGCTACGATCATGTTTTGCGGTCCGCCGCTTTCGGGGCGTCCGACGACCGCGCGCCGCGCGTCATGAGGGCGGGCCTGGCCGCTGCGGTGCTGGTGGACGCCACTGTGGTGCGCCTGATCCTGGTGTCTGCCGCCATGGAAGTGCTTGTTGAGCGGAACTGGTGGTTCCCTGCCCTGACCTTTAGGAGGCTGACACTCCGCCGGAATGTTACGTAATATCCACCCATCGCGAGCGTTGGGGGCGCCAGGGTGCCAGGACAGAGCGTGGGTGTGGTCGTCGATCCGGGAGTACCCCCGGAAGTTGCCGGACTGCTGCGTGCCAACGCTCCCTTATTGTCCAGAGTCCGGGCCGGCTGGGTGCCGCCGGCCGCCCCGCCCCTGCCGCGCCGCAAGAGCCCCTCCAGCACCGCGCTGCTGGCCGCCACGCCCGTGGTGATCGCGCTCATGGCCGTGCTGCTGGCCTCGCCGGCGGCGGCCGCCGGGTTCGTGCTGCTGGGCACGTACGTCTTCATCGTCCTGGTCAAGATCGCCTCCATGAACGAGGTACCCGACAACGACCGGCCGCACGAGCGCGGCGTGTACGAGCAGGCCCGCTGGTACGACGGCCGCTACCTGCTCGCCGAGGACTTCGACCAGGAGGCCAGGCTGGTCCTGCTGAGGGCGCAGCGGGCCATCGGGTCCGTGCTGCGCTCCCACGTCAACGCGGAAGGGCTGCTCGACGACGCGCGCAACGCCGTGATGCTGCCCGCCCAGGAGTGGGAGATCGCCCGCCTGCTGGCCAAGCTGTCCGCCCTGCGCCTGGAGCACAGGGAGCTGCTGGCCAGGGGGATCGCCCCGGAGGTGGCGGCGGTCATCCAGCCGCTCGAACGGGCGCTGGTCAACAGCGAGGCCGCCGTGGTCGCCCGCGTCGAGGCGCTGGAACGTTACGCCAAGCACGTCGCCGAGGCCGAGCGCGCCTACCACGCCCGCGGCCAGATCGAGGAGCTGCGCGCCAGGCTGCCGCGCTACGAGGAGCTGCTCGCCGAGTCGGGCGCGGACAAGCTGGCCGTGCCCGAGATCGAGCGGCTCACCGAGGACGCCGACGTGCTGGAGAACATGCTGCGGCGCAGCGTCAAGTCCGCTCACGAGGCGTTCAGGTATCTGGAAGGCTGACAGTCGGACAGACCGGCACATAGGATCAATAACGTGCCCGGACGTCAGGCGAAGGTGATAGTCGATCCGGCGGTGCCCGACGAAGTCGCGGCCCTCTTACGTGACAACCGCAAGGTCCTCGCCCGCATCCACGCCGGCTGGGCGCCCGCGTACAAGCGGCCCCGCCCCCTGGCCGGGACCCTGGCCAGGCTGGCGGCCACCGCGACGGCCGCGGCGGCGACCGTGTACGGCCTGGCGCTGTTCGTCGCGGAACGCTACCCGCCCTTCGTCGTGATCATGACGGGTGCCGCGCTGCTGATCGTCAGCGTCCTGCTCAGGCCCGCGCCGGACGCCGAGGCGGAGCGGCGGCGCGCGCTGGAGCAGGATGTCTACGACGCCGCCCGCCGTCATGACGGCCACTACGTCCTGCGCGAGGAGCTCGACGAGCCCGCCAGGAGCCTCATGTCCCGCGCCCAGGCGGCCATCGAGCAGGTCATGGACTCCGGAGTCAACGCCGAGGGCCTCCTGGACGACGTGCGCAACGCGGTGATGCTGCCCGCTCAGGAGTGGGAGATCGCCCGGCTGCTGGCCAAGCTGTCGCAGCTGCGCGCCGAGCATCAGGAGGTCGTCTCGGAAGGTGTCACGCCCGAGGTGGCCGCCGTGGCCGAGCCCCTGGCCCACGCCCTCGACGGCAGCCAGCGCGCGGTGCTGGCCCGCGTCGAGGCCCTGGAACGGTACGCCGGGCACGTCGCCGACGCCGAACGCGCCTACCGCGCCCGGCACCAGATCGAACGCCTCAGTGCCAAGCTGCCCCGCTACGAGGAGCTCCTCGCGGAGACCGGCGCGGACGGGGCCGCCGTGCCGGAGCTGAGCCGGCTGGCGGACGACGCCGACCGTCTCGAACAGGCCCTGCGCGACAGCGTCAGCTCGGCCCACGAGGCTTTTCGTCACCTAAAGGGCTGACTTCCCCTAGGATCCGGATTCGTGGCGGATGTGGTGGTAGACCCCGGGGTGCCGCCGGAAGACGCGCAGTTGCTCAGAGAGAGCCGCCAGGTGCTGATCAAGATGCGCCACGGCTGGGTTCCCGAGCCGCAGCGGGCCGCTTCTGGCCTGCGTCCCCGCCTGCATGCGGCCGTCGGCGCGGTCATGAGCCTCGGCGTCGTCGCGGGCGCGGGCCTGCTGGGCCGCGGCCTTCTCATGCTGGCCGTCATCCTGCTCGGCATCCCGCTGCTGGTCATGCTCTTCGTCCGTGACGACCCGCCCGGCGACGAGATGGAGTTCGAGCGGGAGGTCTACGAACAACTGCGCTGGTACGAGGGCCGCTACGTCCTCACCGACGACCTCGACGAGTCCGCGGCAAGACTGCTCGCCCGCGCCCGGCAGGCCGTGGCCACCGTGAGCGGCTCGCGGGTCAACGCCGACGGGCTGCTCGACGACGTGCGCAACGCGGTGATGCTGCCCGCCCAGGAGTGGGAGATCGCGCGGCTGCTGGCCAAGCTGTCGGCGCTGCGCGGCAAGCACAGGGAGACCGTCTCGCACGGGCTCACGCCCGAAGTGGAGGCCGTGGCCGCGCCGCTGGCCAGGGCGCTGGACAACAGCGAGGACGCGGTGCTGGCCCGGGTCGAGGCGCTGGAACGGTACGCCGCCAACGTCACCGACGCCGAGCGCGCCTACCTGGCCCACCACCAGATCGAGGAGCTGCGCGGCCGGGTGCACCAGTACGAGGAACTCGTGGCCGAGACCGGCGCGGACGGATTCGCCCTGCCGGAGCTGGAGCGGCTGGCGCAGGACGCCGACCGGCTCGACCAGGCGCTGAGACGGAGCCTGAGCTCCGCCCACGAGGCCTTCCGCCACCTCGAACCCTGAGCTCGGCCCACGACGGGGCCATCCGCCACGAATCCTGAGCCCTGCCCACGAGCCACAACCCTGAGCCCCGCCCGCGACGGCGCCTGCCGCCTCGGACGCCGAGCCCGGACGGGGCCGGCCCGGGACCCGCGTCCCGGGGAAGCGGCCCGCCCGCTAGTGCGCGCCCTGCGCCGTGTGCAGCAGCACGTCGCACAGGGCGTCGGCGGCGTCCACCCGGCCCAGCTTGCCCGCGGCCTGCCCCATCGCCTGCCGCAGCTCCGGATCCGCCAGCAGCGGCATCAGCTCGGCCAGCAGCTGCTCGGCCACCGGACGCGGCTCCAGCAGCGCCCGCGCAGCGCCCGCCGAGACCAGGTAGGAGGCGTTCTTGCGCTGCTCGTCACCACCCGTCGGGATCAGCGGGATCAGCACGGAGGGCTTGCCGATGGCGGTGAGCTCCGACACCGTCCCGGCCCCGCTGCGCGCGATCACCACGTCGGCCGCCGCGAACAGATCCGCCAGCTCGGCCCCGACGTAGGGCACCGGGTGGTAGCGGTCGGCCAGGTCGGGGGGCAGGGGCACGGCCCGCATCTGCTCGATCCAGGCGGGCCCGCACTGGTGCACGATCTGCGCGTGCGGCAGCAGCCGCGGCAGGACCTCGGCGATCAGCGTGTTGATCTGCTTGCTGCCCTGCGCACCGCCCGTCACGTAGATCAGCGGCACCTCGAACGTCAGCCCGAACAGGTCGTACGCCGCCGCCCTGTTGCCCTGCAGCAGCTCGGGCCTGATCGGGTTGCCCGTCACCACCGCCTTGCTCCTGGCGGAGGCGGGCAGGTATTCCAGCGACGACTCGTGCGACAGGGCGATCCTGGTCGCCAGCCTGGCCAGGATCCGGTTGGCCAGGCCGACCACGGTCGTCTGCTCGTGCATCACCAGCGGGCGGCGGATCAGCTTGGCCGCCACCCCGATGGGCACCGCGACGTAGCCTCCGGTCGACAGGACCACGTCGGGCAGGTAGCGGGCGGCGTGCCCGACCGCCTGGAAGACGCCGATCGGGATGCGGAACACGTCGGCGATGTTGGTGCCCAGCTCCTTGATGTTCGGGCGGCGACGCAGCTTTCCCGTCGTGATCGCCTTGAACGGGATGCCGTGCTCGGCCGTGATCCTGGCTTCGAGGCCGTTGGCCGTGCCCACCCAGAGCACGTCGTGCGGCACCTGACGTCGCTGAACGGCCGACAGGGTCGTCAGGGCAGGATAGGTGTGACCGCCGGTGCCGCCGCCGGTGATCAACAGTCGCAGGGTTCGTGACATGCGATCAGAGTATGGCCGCGCAGCGGAAACCGGTGTGCCCGGTCGAGGAGTCCGGCGTGTTCGAGGTGCGGGCGGCCACGCGGTAGCGGTTGCAGTAGGAGTCGTGGCACATGTAGGAGCCGCCGCGGATCACCTTCGCCGTGCCCTCCCCGGGCCCGGCGGGATTGTCGGCGTACGGCTCCCAGGTCGTGCCCCACCAGTCGGCCGTCCACTCCCAGACGTTGCCCGCCACGTTGTAGAGCCCGTAGCCGTTCGGCTGGAACGACTTCACCGGCATCGTGCCCCTGCTCGGCGAGGTCGGGAAGCGGCCCTGGAAGATGTTGCAGCGCTGGCGGCCCTTGGGCGCCAGCTCGTCGCCCCACGCGTACCGGGCCTGGACGAGCCCGCCGCGGGCGGCCATCTCCCATTCCGCCTCGGTGGGCAGCCGCTTGCCCGCCCAGGCGGCGTACGCGACGGCGTCGTTCCACGACACGTGCACGACGGGATGATTCTGCCGGTCGCCGGACGACGATCCCGGGCCCTCGGGGGAGCGCCACGTGGCCCCTTCGACCCCCGCCCACCAGGGCGCGCCCGGCACGCTCGCGTCCATCACCCCGGCCTTGGTGAACTGGTGGAACACGAACGACCAGCCGATCCGCTCGGCCTCGGTGACGTAGCCGGTCTCCTTCACGAACGTCGCGAACTGCGCGTTCGTCACGCACGTCGGATCGATCATGAACGGGTCGAGCCGCACCTCCCGCACGGGCCCCTCACCGTCCTCGGGGCGGCCGTCGGGGTCGTCGCCGCCCATGAGGAACGTGCCCCCGGGAATGCGGACCATCCCGCGCGGCACCGCCCGCCGCCCACCGGCCCCGGCGGCACTCCCCGCAGCGCTCCCGGGACCACTTCGGGCGGCACTTCCGGGCCCACTTCCGGGCCCACTTCCGGCGGCACTTCCGGCGGCGCCGGAAGGGATCCCGGCGGGCTCCAGGATCGGGCCGGCACCGGCTTCCCTGCTCGGACCACAGCAAGCGCTCAAAGATCCCCCCAAAGTGTCACGACACCAAGGAAGGGTAGTCCCTGGTACATGCCCACGATCACGCGGCTGCCCCGGGTGACGACCGCGCAGAGTCTGGCGCTGGCCTCCACACTCGCACTCCCGGCGCTCGCGCAGGGCGTCATCGTGCGCCGCCCGCTGGGCGTGCGCCTGGCCGCCGTCACCGGCGCCGACGACCGGGCGATCAGGCTGCTCACGCGGCTGCGGGCCGAGCACGGCGACGGCCCCCTCCTGGTACGCCTTCCCAGACGCGGCTGGGCGGTGCTGCCGCTGGCCGCGCGGGACGTGCGCGCGGTCCTGGACGACCGGGCGTTCACCCCGGCGAACAAGGAGAAGCGCGGCGCGCTCGGCCACTTCGAGCCCGACGCCGTGCTCATCACCCCGGAACAGGAGCTGCGCGACCGGCGCCGCGCGCTGAACGAGCAGGTGGTGCGCACCGGCTTCGAGCCCTTCACCCGGGTCGTGGAGGAGGAGAGCGCCACCCTGCCCCGCGACGGGGTGCTGACCTGGCCGCGCTTCCACGCCGCCCACTGGCGGATCGTGCGCCGCATCGTGCTGGGCGACGGCGCCCGCGACGACGTGCGGCTCACCAGGCAGCTCGACCGGCTGCGCCGTGACGCCAACTGGTCCTACCTGGTCGGCCGCCGTACCGACGTCCACAACGCCTTCAAGCGCCGGCTGGCCGGGCACCTGGCGCGGGCCGAGCCCGGCAGCCTGGCCGCCGTCCTCGCGCGCACCCACGCGGCGGCGGACGTGCACCCCGAAGGGCAGGTGCCGCACTGGCTGTTCGCCTACGACGCCGCCGCCATCGCCGCCTGGCGGGCGCTCGCGCTGCTCGCCGCGCACCCGGGGCCGCTCGACCACGCCCGGCTGCGGGCCGCGGTCCTGGAGTCGGTCCGGCTCTGGCCCACGACGCTGGCCATCCTGCGCGACACCACCGGCCCCACCGCGTGGGACGTCCCCGAGGGCACGGTGGTGGTGATCTACAGCCCGTACGTGAACCGGGCGGAGCCGGGCCACGGCTACCGGCCCGAGCTGTGGCGGGAGGGCGGGTCCGGCGGCTCCGGCGGCGAGGGGACCTGGGCCGGCGTGCCGTTCAGCGCCGGGTTCGCCCGCTGCCCCGGAGAGGACCTCGTCCTGTTCACCGCGACCACGCTGCTCGGCGCTCTCCTGCGTGGCCGCTCAGTCGAAGCCTCCGTGAGCTTGGCGGATCCGCTGCCGGCCACGCTCGACCACTTCCGGCTCAGTTTCACGATAAAAGCCGCAGAACGGTAGCGTTTTCCCATGCGACTCGGCGTGCTGGACATCGGCTCGAACACCGTCCATTTACTCGTCGTCGACGCCCACCGGGGCGCCCGGCCCATGCCCGCCTACTCCCACAAGGTGGACCTCCGCCTCACGCAGTACCTCGACGAGCACAACAGGCTGGCCGACGAGGGGATCGAGCGGCTCGGCGCGTTCGTCGAGGAGGCGGTCCACCTGGCGGAGGACAAGGGGGTGGAGGACCTGCTGGCCTTCGCCACCTCCGCCGTGCGCGAGGCGGCCAACGGCGAGCAGGTGCTCGCGCAGATCGACGACCGCTGCGGGGTCCACATCGAGGTGCTGTCCGGGCGCGACGAGGCCAGGCTGACGTTCCTCGCCGTGCGCAGGTGGTTCGGCTGGTCGTCGGGGCGGCTGCTGGCCTTCGACATAGGGGGCGGCTCGCTGGAGATCGCCGCGGGGGTGGACGAGGAGCCCGACGTGGCCGTCTCGCTGCCGCTGGGCGCGGGCCGGCTGACCCGCGACTGGTTCACCGGCGACCCGCCGTCCGCGGACGAGGTGCGCAAGCTGCGCAAACACGTACGCGCCGAGATCGCGCGCACGGTCGGCGGCGTCGTCAGGTTCGGCGAGCCCAACCGGGCGGTGGCCACCTCCAAGACCTTCAAGCAGCTGGCCAGGATCGCCGGGGCCGCGCCCTCCAGCGACGGCGAGTACGTCTCCCGCTCGCTGTCGAGGCAGGACATGGCCGACTGGGCGATCAAGCTGACCACGATGGGCTCGCAGGAGCGGGCCGAGCTCTCCGGCGTCTCCGAGGGGCGGGCGGCCCAGCTCGCGGCCGGGGCACTGGTCGCCGACGCGGCCATGGACCTGTTCGAGGTGCACCGGCTGGAGGTGTGCCCGTGGGCGCTGCGCGAGGGAGTGATACTGCGCAGGCTGGACGTCCTGCCCGGACGGCTCGATCAGTCCTCAACCTCAGCAGAGTAAGTTGATATATCCCCAAAAAAACGCATGAACCGCTGGTCCTGGGGCATCTTTCGCCAAATGTTGGCTGTGCTGGGCATCATCGGCTCCCTTGTGGTCATCGTCGTCCTCGTCCTCCTGGCCGTGCTTCTCATCTCCGTGGCCGTGCTGGTGGCGCTCGCCGTGCTGGCCGGATCGATGGCCGACTGGCGGGCGGCATGGCGGCGGCTGACGTACAGGCAGCGGCCGCTCACTCTGAAACTGAGCGGGAGCACCGTGCCCAAGCGGCGGCGCGCGGCGCTGAGCGGAAGCACGCCCCGGCTGCGCCGCCGCTTCCGGCTCGGCGGCGCGCCGCCGGGCGAGCGGCGGCCCGGGGGCGCGGAGCCGCATCGCGCGAGAATCCGCGAGCCCCGGCTGGTGGCACGACGCTCGAACCACTGAGCGAGCCGGGGGCCGTGTCCCCGGCGACAGGGCCGGGGACACGGCCTGGAACGCACGGCCCCGACACACGGCCTTGGAACACACTGCCCGGGACACACTGCCCGGGACACACGGCCCGGGACACACGGCCCGGGACACACGGCCCGGGACACACGGCCGGGGCCCCTGCGACGGTGTCGCAGGGGCCCCGGTTCGCCTTTCGGGCCGCCCGTGGGAGAGCCGAGCCGTTTCCAGGCCGCGTGGCGCGGACCCGGGGGCCCGGCCTCAGGTCGTCATGAGATGCGGGCCGGCTGCGCCTGGCGCGTATCGCAGCCGTTTCTCCAGACAGACCACCGCCCCGTTCTCGCGTCGATTGGTGAAGCGGATGTCGTCGGCGAGCGCGCGCATGATCTGCAGTCCGCGGCCGTGCTCGGCCCCGGGCTCCGGCTCGTGCACCTTGCGGGGGTCGAAGCCGCCCCCTGTGTCGATCACCTTGATGATGCACAGGTGATCGTAGACGGCGGCGGTGACGGTGTACTCGTCGCTCGGCGCCGCATGCCTGATGACGTTGGAACACGCCTCGGAGAGCATGAGCTCGATGTCGTCGCGGACCTGTGGCTCGACGCCGAGCGACCGCAGCGTGCCGTCCAGCATCTGCCTGATCAGCGGGACGCTCGCCGCATCCCTGGGCAGTCGGAGCGCTATCGTGGCCTCCACTTGCCTCCTCCTGGTTCCGGATGCGTGCCGAAGCTTCTGCCCACGATCCGGCGGTCCAATCGCGCACGACCGGGGCGGCCGGCTCCCGGAGCGGCCCGGCCCGGGCGCCGCTACGGCTCCAGCAGCCGCAGGGCCACCTCCATGGTGGCCTTGCTGATCTCCTCCTCGGTGAGGTCGCCCTGCTGCGTCAGCCACTTGCCCGCGTGCAGCGCGAACAGGGCCAGCGAGTGGCTGATGCGCTCGGTCGGAGTGGCGTCCGGCGGGCTCATCTCGCTCGTGAGCGCCAGCATGGTCTCGCGCATCCGGCTGATGTTCGGATGGTCGCGCAGCGCGGTCTGGTTGCGCTCCAGGAATCTGGTGACCTCCAGGTAGCGGGCCTGCTTGAGCCGCTCGGCGTAGCGTTCGAGCAGCTCGCGCCGCATCTCCGGGGTCTTGGGGCTGCTCCTGGCCCACTGGAGCAGCTCTTCGAGCTCGGCGACCCGGAGGTCGGCGAGGCTCGCCACGATGTCGTCCTTGGTCTTGAAGTGGTAGTAAAGGGCGGCCTTCGTCACGCCGAGCTCCTCCGCGATCTCTCGCAGCGAGGTCGCCTCGTAGCCCTGCTCCGTGAAGAGCCTCAGCGCGATCTCCTGGATCCGGGCCCGCGTGTCTTCCCGCACTCTGCACCAATTTCGACTTGACGGCCGACAAGTAAGTACTTAGCTTATTCTATGCTTGCCGGTCGGCAAGTAAGCAAGATCTGAACCATGGGGGTGCGTGGTGGCGGAGGCAGTCGGGCGGCGCCGCGAAGTAATGATCATCTTACCGGGGCTGCTGCTGGCGATGGCGCTGGCGATGCTGGACAACATGATCGTGGGCACGGCCATGCCGCGCATCCTGGTCGAGTTCGGCGGCCTGGCGCACATGTCGTGGGTCGTCACGGCGTACGTTCTGGGCACCACCGTCTCGACCCCGATCTGGGGCAAGATCGGCGACCTGTACGGCCGCAAGAGCATCTTCATCATCTCGATCGTGATCTTCATGATCGGCTCGGCGCTCTGCGGCATGGCGGGTTCGGCGATGCTCGGGGGGCCGGAGAACGGCATGGCCCAGCTGATCGCGTTCCGTGCCGTGCAGGGGCTCGGCGCGGGCGGCCTGATGGTCAACGTGATGGCGATCATCGGCGACCTGGTGCCGCCCCGCGAGCGCGGCCAGTACCAGGGCATCATGGCCGGCGTCATGTCGCTGACGATGATCGCGGGCCCGCTGGTCGGCGGGTTCATCACCGACAACCTGGACTGGCGCTGGGCCTTCTACGTGAACCTGCCGGTCGGCGCGATCGCGCTCGTCCTGCTGGTGCTGAAGCTGCACCTGCCGCCGCTGAGCCACTCCGGCAGGGTGCGCATCGACTGGCCGGGGGCCGTTCTGCTGTCGATCAGCATCACCTCGATGGTGCTCATCACGACGTGGGGCGGGAACGACTACGCGTGGGGCTCCTGGCAGATCCTCGGCCTGGCCGCGCTGGCGGTGGTCACGCTGGCCTGGTTCATCCAGGTCGAGCGCAAGGCGGCCGAGCCGATCATGCCGCTGCAGCTCTTCCGCAACCGCAACTTCACGCTGATCTCGGCGATCGGGTTCCTGCTCGGCTTCGCGATGTTCGGCGCGATCAACTTCCTGCCGGTCTTCCAGCAGCTCGTGCAGGGCGCCACGGCCACCAACTCGGGCCTGCTGCTGCTGCCGATGATGGCCGCCGCCATGGTCGTGTCGCTGTTCGTGGGCCGGGCCATCACCAGCACGGGCAAGTACAAGATCTATCCGGTGATCGGCGGCGTCGGGATGGCCGTCGGCATGTGGCTGCTGTCCACGATGGACGTCAGCACCCCCGCCTGGCTGACCGGCGTCTACATCGCGGTGCTGGGGCTCGGCATGGGCTTCCTCATGCAGACCACGATGCTGATCGCCCAGAACAGCGTCGAGCAGCGCGACCTCGGCGTGGCCAGCAGCGCGAGCACGTTCTTCAGGTCGATCGGCGGCTCGTTCGGCGTGTCGCTGTTCGGGGCCGTCTTCAACAACCAGTTCCTGTCGGAGCTGACCGCCAGGTTCGGCCCGGAGGCGGCGGAGAAGCTGGCCAAGGGCGGCGCCAGGATGGACGCCTCGGCGCTCGGCCAGATGCCGGCCCAGCAGCGCACGGGGCTGCTGGAGTCGCTGGCGACCTCGCTGTCCGGCGTCTTCTGGTGGGCGATCCTGTTCGCGGTGGTCGTGCCGGTGCTGGCGGCCTTCGTCAAGGAGATCCCGCTGCGCGGCGGGGCCCCGGCGGACGGCCCGGACGGTCAGGACGGCCCGGACATCCAGGACACCCAGGACGGCCCGGACGGCCCGGAGAAGGAGCGCGTCACACCGGCGGCAGGCTGAACAGCCGGTCGAGCGCGGTGATCTTCAGCAGCGTGCGCAGATAGGGCGTCAACGCCACCACGTGAACCACGGCGTTGGCGCCCTCGGCCTGCTGGTGGAGGCGGACGAGGGCGGCCAGGCCGGAGGAGTCGATGAAGCTGAGCGCGGACAGGTCGACGTCGAGCCGGCGGTAGCCGTCGGCGAAACTGAGTCCGGCCAGCTGCTCGGCCGTGTCGTAATCGAGATCGCCGCTGAGCGCGAGCGCGACCGTGGTCGCGTCGGGCGTGGCGATCTCGATGTGCAGCGGCGTCCTGTCGAGCACGCGTCCAGCTTAGCCACCCCAGCCCGGCAGCGCCGGGGCTGGGGTGGCATCAGTGGGCGAACCGGGCGATTCCCGGACGCTCGGCGGCAGGTGGGGGCGCGGAAAATGGGAGGCGCCGAGAGGCTCGTTTGTGGACAATCCTCACCATGCACAGCATCTCCCGGCCGCGCGTGGAAGACGCCGAGACCATCTTCGAGCTCGTCTCCGCCTACGGCACCTCGGTGCTCGGAGCGCCGGACATGACGCTAGAGGACGTCCAGGACGAGCTGGCCGAGCCTGACTTCGACCTCGGCGCGGACGGCTGGCTGGCCTACGACGCCGGCGGCCGGCTCGACGCCTCGGCGTGGGCGTGCAGCAACGGCGACAGCGACCTCGTGGACGTCGAGGTGATCGTCCGCCCCGGCGTCGAGGGCCTGGCGGAGAAGCTGTGGCCGATGGTGCTCGGCCGGGCCCGCGAGCTGGGCGCCGCGCGCGGCCACGACGCCGTCACCGCGCATGTCGGCATCTACCGCGCCGACCAGGCCAAGCAGGCGCTGGCCGGGGAGCTCGGCTTCGAGCCCGGCACCGGCTTCCACCGCATGCGGATCGACCACGAGGGGCCGGTGCCCGAGCCCGGCCGGCCGGCCGGGCTCACGCTGCGGACCGGCGAGAGCGAGGAGGCCCGGCGCGCGGCGCACCGCGTGCACCAGGAGGGCTTCGCCGAGCACTTCGGCTTCGTGCCGATCGACTACGACCTGTGGTACGCGCGCAGGCAGGCGCAGAGCTCGACCGACTGGAGCCAGCTCACGCTCGCCGAGCTCGACGGCCGCCCGGCGGGGCTGCTCATCGGCAACAACCAGTTCGTGCCCGACCAGGACTGCGGTTACGTGGCCACGCTGGCGGTGCTGCCCGAGTTCAGGGGGAGAGGGCTCGGCCGGTTCCTGCTGCGCCACGCCTTCGCCGCCGACGCCGCCCGCGGCCGCAAGGGCACGATCCTGCACGTCGACTCCAACAACACGACTCCGGCGCTGGGGCTCTACGAGTCGGCGGGGATGCGCCGGGTCATGGTGATCGACGTCTGGCGCCGCCGGCTCTGATCCCGCGCGTCAGACCAGCGCGTCAGACGCGGTGCCTGGACAGGTGCTCCAGCACCGACTGGTTGGCCTCCCACCCGTCGGGGAACTTCACCGGCACCCCCAGCTGCACCGGCTCGGCCGACGGATGGGCGTCCAGGAGCTCGGCGATGCCCGCCCTGGCCACCACCACGCACGCGTGCCGGTGCCGCGAGGCCAGCACGCACAGCCGTCCCGACTCCAGGTGGAAGGCCGTGGCGTCGCGCCGGCCCGACAGCGGGTGCAGCACGAACGTGACGTCGTACTCGCGGCCCTGCAGCCGGTTCGCGGTGTCCACGGTGATCTCCGGCGGCAGTCCCGCGTTCCTGATCGCGGCCACCTGGTCCCGGTGCGCCGCGCCGACCGCGATCCGGTCCGCCGTCACCGGCCGCTCGCCCTGCTCCGAGGTCGCCAGGGCGCCGCGTTGCAGCAGGCGGGCCGCCAGCAGGGCCACCGCCTGCACGGCCTCCCCGTCGGTACGGACGGTGTGCCGGTTCGGCAGCTCCAGCAGCGCCCACCCCGACCTGGCCGCCTCCTCCAGCGCCCGGTCGTGCACCGTGCCCATGCCGCCCGTGACGAGCTCCAGCCGCCTGTCCCCGTGATCGGTGCCGGAGCGGAACCCGGTGAACGGGTAGAACGCCCGCGACACCACGGGCGCGGCCGAGGCGGGCAGCCGCCACGACACCGGCAGCCGGTGCACGGGCAGGTCCGGGTTGTGCCGCAGCAGCACCGACACGGCACTCTGCAACGGATCCCAGGACAGCCCCGACCAGCGGTCGCCGTCCACGATCGAGAACGGGTCGAGCTGCCCGGGATCGCCCACGAACAGCGCCCGCTCGAACAGCCCCGCGATCCGCAGCAGCTTGTCCGAGCGCATCTGGTACGCCTCGTCCACGATCGCCCAGGGCCACACCCGGCCGCTGATCCACGCCCATTTGTCCGCCGTGGCGATGACGACGTCCGGATCGCCCAGGTCCTGGATCCGCGTCCCGACCCGTACGCCGGGCAGCTCCAGCAGCCGCAGCGGCGGCACGTACCCGCCGGCCGACAGGCGGCCCACGGTCAGCCGCGGATGCTTGGCGGAGATCCTGCTCACCAGGTCGTCGACCTGCTCGTTGGTCTGGGCGACGATCATCAGCGGCTCGCCGGTGGCCGCGATGTGCGCGGCGGCGCGTACGACCAGGGTGGACTTGCCCGCTCCGGGCGGGGAGTCGACCACCACGCCCCGATGCCGGGGCAGGTCGGCGAGGACGTCCCTGATGACCTGCTCCGGGCTCCTGGCTTCGGCTTCGGTCAGGGCGGTCACGACCACTCCTCCTGCGCGTCCTCGTCGTCGGGCACGTACTCTTGCGGCGGCCCGCCGTGGGTCCACGGCGTGGCCTCGGAGTCGGGCAGGTTCGGCGAGCCCTGGAAGTCGTCGGTCAGCGAGGTGTAGCAGACGCGCTCGCCCACCTCGGGCACGGCACCGGGCGCCGCCGTCTTGCCCCTGCCCATGCCTTTGGTGATCTTCAGGGTGACCAGCCCCTCGCCGGCCGACACGAGCTCGGCGCCCTGGGCGCGGCGTTGCGGGGTGCCGAGGGAGGTGCCGGGCGCCAGGCGTACGGGGTCGTCGGTCTTGACCACCACCAGCGGGCGGAGCTTGCGCGAGCGGCCCTCGCCCTCGGTGTTGCCCGGGTCGGTCTCGACGACCTCGCCCGCGAACGCCTCGCCGGTCAGCCGGTACTCGGCCATGACGAGCGGGTCGTCGTAGGCGCGCTGCACGTCGTAGGCGGCCTGGGCGCGTTCCATCCGGGCCAGCTTGGCCGCGGCGGTGACGGCGCCGTCGCGGCGGGCCTGCGGCGGCGCGCCCTCGGCGATGTGCGCCGCCATGGCGCTGAACGAGCCGCGGTCCTGCTCCCACCGCTGTGCCGCGCTCGGGCCCTCCTCAAGGCCCGCGAGCAGGTCGGCGGCCTGCCACATGAGCCGCCACGTGGGCTCGAGCTGCGTGCGCAGCGCCTCGGTGATGCGCTCGGGCGACTCGCTCTCGATCGCGGGCGCGAGCACCTCGGCGTCGAACCCCGGATCGGTCGCGGGCCCCGCGGGCGGCCAGATCAGCGGGTCCTCGGCGTCGTCGCCCGGCCCCGTCGTGATCCAGCCGAGCAGCGCGGCCAGGTTGGCGTCCTCCAGCGAGCTCTGCCCGCTGGCCCAGTGCCGGCCCAGCTCCTCGGTCGCCGACAGCAGCAGCGACGAGCCGGGGTAGGCGGCCCGTTCGGCGAGATAGGTCAGCCACCGCCCCAGCAGCGGCACCGACTCGGGCACCGGATAGGGGCCGTCGGCCCGGCGAAAACGCGTCGAGCGGCCGAGCAGCCTGGTGAAGGCCACGCCGGCCGGGTTCGGCACGAGGAGCTGCGGCGCGTCCAGCGTCCGCTCGTAGGGGTCGGAGTTCTTCCGCTCCACCGTCTCGGTGTCGGCCAGGAACCCCTCCAGGTACGGCAGCAGCACCCCGGCCAGCTCGGCGGCCCAGGCGAAGCGCAGGTCGCGGTTGCGCGGCTGGGTCACCACGAGCAGCCGCGGGCGCTCCCTGTCGGTGCCGAGCATCGCGGCCAGCGGCGCCGCGGCCTCGCCGGACAGCTTGAGCGGGATGAACATCATCGGCCGGTCCGCCAGATGGCAGTGCCGGACGGTCGCGACGGGCTGCGCGCGGCCCTCCTGCAGGGCCCGCAGCCGCGCGAGCGAGGTCAGCAGGCTCACGTCGGGCACTCCCCGCGCGGGGCGTTCGGCATCAGCGGGCTCAATTCAGGCACTCCCTGCGCAGGCGTTCGGCGTTGCGGAGCAGCCGGGCGATCTCCTCCTGCCCCTCGGCGGGGTCGCGGGCACCGTCAGCCAGGCCGAGCGCCTCCGCCACCGAGGCCACCCCGCCCAGCTCGTCGCGCACGTTGCGGCCCAGCAGGTCGGACGCGCCCTCCTGGCGGGCCTCGTCGCGGCAGAAGAAGCACATGTCGCACGCCGACAGGCAGTCGGGCGCGTAGCGGGCCGTCGCCCTGCGCAGCGCGTCGGCCAGCTCGGCGACGGGCCTGGTCGGCCGGCCGTCCTCGCCGGGCCGCAGGTCGAAGGTGAGATCGTCGGGCAGCTCCGCGAGCAGCCGGTCGAGCGTGGTCATCCTGGTGAGCTGGCGCCGCAGCACGGCGAGCTGCTTGCGCACGTCGACCAGGGTCGCGACCGGGCGGTTGGCGAAGTTCTCCGGGCAGACGAGGACCACGTCGTGCGAGACCTTCAGCGGGTCGTGGCCCAGCTCCTCCAGCAGGCCGCGCAGCGCGAGCACGTACACCGCCGCCTGCCGGGCCGCCGCGGCCACCGCCGCGGGGTCGGCCTGCCCGTCGATCACCGCGAAGGACTTGATCTCCACGATGTGGAAGCGGCCGCCGAGCTGGAAGGCCACCACGTCGGGCTCCAGGTACGCGGTATGGCCGGCGATCTCCAGGCTCAGCAGCGGATGGTCGTACAGGGTGCCCGAGTCCTGGCCGTCGGCCGCCGCGCGGTCGATCAGCGCCCTGGTGTGGGCGTGGCGCAGGTGGGCGCCGACGTTCTCCACGTCGTGGTAGGCCACCTCGGCGACCGGCAGGCCGAGCAGCTCGCGCAGCATCCGCAGCAGCTCCGCGCAGCCGTCGGCCTTGACCAGCGACTCGAACACGTTGCCGCGCGTGATCGCGAACGGCGACTGCCCGAACGGCGCGGGGAAGCCCAGGTGCCGGGCCGCCGCGTCCTTGTCAAGGCCGGCCCCGTCGAGCAGGGCGCGGCGGGTGCAGCCGGGGTTGGCGGCCAGCGCCGCGATGGCGCGGGCGTCATGCGGCTTCTGTGGCGTGGTGCCGCGCAACGCGTCGAGCCGGTGCACAGGGTCGCCTTCGCGCTTCAAGCCGCTCACTTCGCCTTCTCCTTCTTGATCGTGCTCAGCGTAGCGGCGCCGAACAGCCGGGCGGCGTCACCGAGCTGCGCCACGGCGCGTCCGGCCAGCTCGGCGCGGTCCCGCGTGTCGCGTTCGGCGTGCACGGCCAGCTCGGCGCGGGCCGCCTCGATCACCCGGGCGGGGTCCGGCGGCCCGAACGTGGCGTCGGTGGCGCCGGGGATGTTCCTGGCCATCCTGACCAGTAAGCGGGCCGCCCGCCCGTCGTCGCTCTCGTGCTCGGCCACCGCGATGGCGCAGGTCAGGAAGTCGACGCGAGGGCTGAGCGGGCCGACCACGCGCCGCTCGATCGGCCAGGAGCTGAGCGTCAGCAGGCCGCGGGCGGGGGAGAGGCGGTCCGTTAGCGCGGCGCACAGATAGTACGGCCGCCCGAACGGCGAGGACCTGAACGAGCGCTCCTCGTCCCTGCGCAGGCTGGTGAGCTGGCTGCTGCGGATCGTGCCGCCGAAGAACGCGTCGCTGACGGCCACGACCAGCCTCGGCTGGGCGGACGCCCCCAGGAGCCGCAGCCCCTGGTGCACCTGCTCGCGCACGGTGACCAGGCGCGGCGGCTCGGGCTTGGGCCTGGCCGGCTCGCCGCTCACCAGGGCGTCCCAGGCGCGCTCGGCCGAGCGCAGCTCGGCGCGCAGGGTGCGGGCGGTCGCGCTGTCCCTGACCCGCATCGCCGTGCGCACCCCGGCCCGCAGCTCGTCGATCCGTCGCTCAAGATCGTCCAGCTGGTCACTCATGGCGCGAGCGTACCAACAGTCCCAGCATTTTCCAGTAATTTTCGCGACATCGAGGCGATTATGTGATCTACAACGTAAAGGCGCTCACGCGGGCACCGCCAGCAGCCACATGCGGTCCTCGGTCAGGAACCGCTCCAGCCGCAACCCGGCCCCGGCCAGCTCCGCCGCCAGCTCCTCGTCGGTGAGCCGCTTGGAGGCGAACGACTGCGTCCACACGCTGCCGCCGGCGTCGCCGGGGCCCTCGTGGGCGTACCGCATCGTCGCGTGGAAGATCCCCGGGGACGTCTCCTCGACCGCCGTCATCGTGATCGTCACGGCGCCGTCCTGCCGGCCGGTCCCCGCGCGCCACCTGTCGTGCCCGTCGGCGGAGATCCACTGGATCAGCACCGCGCCGCCGGGTTTGACGTGCCGCGCGCAGGCGGCCAGGAAGTCGCGCCTGAGCGTGTCGTCCACGGTGTTCACGAGCTGGGAGGCCAGCATGACCGTGTCGAAGCGCTCGTCCAGCCGCAGCTCCTGGACCCGGCCGAGGACCGTCCGCGCGCCGCGGACGCGGGCCAGCATCTCGGGGGACTCGTCCACGGCCACCACGTCGAAACCGCGCTCGACGAGCGCGTGCGTGACCCGGCCTGCGCCCGCGCCCAGCTCCAGGATCGTGCCGCCGGAGGGGGTCACCCGGGCGGCGATCTCCGGCTCGGCGCCGGGTTCGAGCAGGCTGTAGAAGTCGACAGGGGAGCCGTCAGGAGTGATGGGGCCTGGCCCCGTACCGCTGTTCGTCATGGAACGACGCTAACGCCATGATCCGTTTGCCGCGTGGATAGGTATTTTGACATAGCTATGTTTACATACCTATTCTGGACGGCGTGCCCGCTCCCGCCCCTGACGGCCCGGCCGTCACCGCCTCCCCCGAGGTCGTGTCCCGGCTGGGCGCGCTGCTGCCGCGCCTGGCGCGGGCCGTGGAGCGGCGCGTGCGCCTCGAATTCCCGCATCCCCTCCTTCCGGAAGGCCAGCTCGCGCTGGTGCGGCTGGTGAAGGAGCGGCCGGGGATCACCGTGCGCGAGGCGGCGGAGGAGCTGCTGATGAAGCCCAACAACCTCAGCGCCCTGGTGACGCAGCTCGTCGCCCAGGGCGAGCTCGAACGGGTTCCCGACCCGGCCGACCGCCGCCTGGCCCACCTGCACACCACCGAGGAGGCCGACCGGCGGTTCGCGGTCGCCGACGCGCTGACCTCCGGCGTCCTCGGCGACGGCCTGAACGGTTTGAGCGACGACGAGGTCGCGGCCATCGGGCAGGCCCTGCCCGCACTCGACGCCCTGCTCCGCAGGGTGCACCCCGCCGCCGGATGACGCCTCCGGCGGCAGTCAGCTCGTGAGAGCCGTACCGAAGAACAAGGATCTCCCCTTTCATGACACCTCCATCCGTGGACCGTCATAGTGCTCCCTCCACGGACGGCGCGGCCCCCGCCGCGCACCCCGCACGCGTCAATCCCTGGCTCACCCTCGCCGCCGTCTGCTTCGGGCTGTTCATGGTCAGCCTCGACAGCAGCGTGGTGTCCATCGCCAACCCGTACATCAGCGCCGACCTGAACGCGTCGCTGTCGCAGCTGCAGTGGGTGACCAACTCCTACCTGCTGGCGCTCGCCGCGCTGCTGATCCTCGGCGGCAAGCTGGGCGACCGGTTCGGCCGGCGCACCTTCTTCCTCGCCGGCATGGCCGGCTTCGTCCTGTCCTCGGTCGCCATCGGGCTGGTCGGCTCGATCGGCGGGGTCATCGCCTTCCGCGCCGCCCAGGGTGTGTTCGCCGCGCTGATGATGCCCAACACCCTGGGCCTGATCCGCGCGGTCTTCGCGCCGCGGAAGTTCGGGATGGCGGTGGGCCTCTGGGCGATGGTCTCCTCCGTCTCCACCGCGCTGGGCCCCATCGTCGGCGGGCTGCTCGTCGAGCGCGTGGGCTGGGAGTGGGTCTTCTACATCAACGCACCGATCGGCCTGGCCGGCCTCGTCTTCGGCCTGCGCGTGCTGCCCAGGACCAAGCCGGCCGGCGGACGGGAGCGCTTCGATGTCACGGGCGTGATCCTGCTCGCCCTCGGCATGCTCATCCTGGTCTTCGGCGTGGTCAAGGGCGAGACCTGGGGCTGGGGCTCGGCCGCCACGCTCGGCTGCCTGGCGCTCGGCCTCCTGGTCCTCGCCGGGTTCGGCCTCTTCGAGGCCCGGCGCCGGCACCCGCTGCTGCCCATGCGGCTGTTCAGGAACCCGTCGCTGACGGCCGGCACGATCATCACCGCGCTGAACTTCTTCGTGCTGCTCGGCGTGATCTTCCTGCTCATGCTCTACCTGCAGAACGTGCGCGGATACAGCGCGGTGATGACCGGCGTCTACACGCTGCCGCTCAGCCTCGCCTCCATCGTCGCGCCGCCCATCGGCGCCAAGCTCACCGAGCGCTTCGGCCCCCGGCTGACCATGCCGCTGGGCATGGCGTCGCAGGCCGTGGCCGCGTTCTCGCTCCTGGGGGCGGGGACGAGCTCGTCCTACCACTCCCTGTGGCCCGGGTTCGTCCTGCTGGGGCTGGGGGTCGGGCTGGTGATGTCCGCCTCGTCCGAGGCCGTCGTCGGCAACGCGCCGGTCCGTGACGCGGGCGTCGCGGGCGGCCTGCAGACCACGGCGCTGCAGCTGGGCGGCGCGCTGGGCACCTCCGTGCTGGCCTCGATCCTGGCGGGCAAGGCGGGCGCCACCCTGTTCGGCGCGCTCACCGGCGCGGGCACCCCCGCCGCCACCGCCCGCGAGCTGGAGGGGGCCGTGAGCGCGGTCGCCCAGGGCGTCGCCCCGGTCACCGCCGCCATGCCGCAGGCGCTGAAGGCCGCCGTCATCGAGGGCAGCCACCAGGCGTTCGTGGCCGGGTTCCACACCGCGCTGACCGTCACCGGCGTGCTGTGCGTCGCGGGCGCGGTCGCGGCGGCGCTGACCGTCCGGCGCGGCCAGGCCCCCGCCGACGTCCCGGCCGCCCACTGACAGTCCCTCTCGTACGGGCCGGCCCGGTTGACAGCGGGCCGGTCCTGGCACGAGAGTCGGGCGCCATGATCGGACGAAGAGCCTTATTCGGCGGCACGGCGGCGATGCTGGCCGGGCACGCGTTCACCCGGCCCTCGGCACTGCCCGCCTACGTGGCCGGCTCCAAGATCCAGCAACTGCTGAACGCCGCGAGAGACGGCCAGGGGACCAAGGACGCGGCCGGCCGGTACGTGGCCAAGGTCCCCAAGGCCACCTACCTCCTCACCCAGCCGCTGATCGTCTACCGCAACACCCACCTGGACGCCACGGACGCCAGGATCGTGGCCAGGTTCCCCGCCACCGGCGTCAAGCACACCATGGTGCTCAACGCGGTCGGCGCCACCACCGGCGGCTACGCGGCCGCCGGCAACATCGCCGTCACCGGCGGCAGCTGGGACCCCGTGTGGGACTTCGTCCAGCGCGGCGTGCCCGGCCAGGCGCCCGCCATGAACGGGATCACCTTCGTGCACGCCAGCGACGTGCTCATCCAGGACGTCACCATGTGGAACGTCAAATGGTGGCACGGGATCGAGCTCAACGCCGTACGCCGCGGCACGGTGCGCGGATGCGCGCTCAAAGGCTGGATCGCCGACCCCGGCCAGGGGCTGTGGCACGGCGAGGCCGTCCAGCTCGACCTGCCCGCGGGCGGCAACACCTGGGGCGGCGCCAGCGACCTGACCCCCTGCACCGACATCCTGCTGAGCGGCAACACCTGCGACACCTCCGGCTCGCAGGCGGGGTGGGGCCAGTTCACCGGCTCCCACACCTCCGACCCCGCCCATCCGCACACCCGCGTGCGGATCGAGGGCAACGTCGTGCGCAACACCCGCTGGGACGGCATCGCCACGCTCAACGCCCAGAACGTGCGCATCGCCGACAACGAGCTGGACTCCTGCGCCGGCGGCGTCTACGTCAAGTCCGTCGACGGCGCCGCCCTGCGCACGGTGGAGATCACCGGCAACCGCGTGAGCAACACCGGGGCGCGCGACGCCATCGCCGTCCGCGCCGACGCCGCGCCCATCACCGACGTGGTGGTGACCGGCAACGTCGTCACCGGCGGCCAGGACCCGTGCGGCAAGGTCCGCTACTACGGCGCGGTCACCGCCCGGCCGGGCACCCAGCTCGACTGCCAACCCTGACGCGATCCACCCGCGCACCCGGCCCGCGCACCCGGCCCGCGCACCCGGCCCGCGCACCCGGCCCGGGGACGCGAACCGCCCCGCGCGCCGCGCACGATCCGGGCGAGGGGCGGCCGGCCACCCGGCCGCGCCGCCCTTCCTCACCGGACCGGCGTGCCGCCCTTCCCCCGGATCGGCGTGCCGCCTGTGCTCACCGGACCGGCGGCCGTGCCGCCTTCTGAGCGCCGAAGAAGCCGGCCAGGGCGGCGGCGAGCTCGTCCGGAGCCTCCTCGGCCATGTGGTGCCCGGAGTCGATGCCGTGCCCGCGCACGTCCTCCGCCCAGTCCCGCCAGATCCGCAGCGGGTCCCCGTACAGCTCCTCGAGATCGTCCTTGAGCGACCACAGGATCAACGCGGGACAGCGCAGCCGCGCGCCGGCCGCCCGGTCGTCCTCCTCGTGGCGCCGGTCGACGGTGAGCCCGGCCCGGTAGTCCTCCAGCATGGCCCGCACCACCTCGGGGTTCCTGGTGGCCGCGCGCCATTCGTCGTAGTTCTCCTGCCCCATGCTCAGCGGGTCGCCGTGGTACCAGCCGTCGGGGTCGGCGTTGATGACGCGTTCGGGGATGCCGGGCTGGGCGAAGAAGAACCAGTGCCACCACCGCGTCGCGAACGACGGGGTGATGCGCGAGAGGTGCTCGCTGATCGGGATGGAGTCCAGGAGCGCGACGCGCGAGACGCTCTCCGGGTGGTCCAGGGCGAGCCGCAGCGCGACGTAGCTGCCCCGGTCGTGCCCGGCGAGCGCGAAACGCCGGTGGCCGAGCGCGCGCATCACCGCCATCAGGTCACCCGCGACGGCCCGTTTGGAGTGCGCCGAGTGGTCCGGGGCGGGCGCCGGGCCGCGGGAGCGGCCGTATCCCCTCAGGTCGGGGCACACGACGGTGAAGCCCTCGGCCACCAGCCGGGGGGCGACCCGGTGCCACGTGGCCGAGGTCCGGGGGTGGCCGTGGAGCAGCAGCACGGGCGGCCCCTCGCCGCCGTGGCGGGTGAAGACGTCCGCGCCCTCGACCCGGATCAGCTCGGCCTCGAAGTCCTCGAACAACGTCTCAGCCCCTTACCGGGGTCGCGCGGCGCGATGGCCCGATCCTCATGATGACCTTCTCCTCACTGCGGGCCGCACGGAGCGGCCGCACGCGGGCCACTTCCCCGTCCGGCCCGGTGAATGCCTCCCCGCCCGGCGCGCCGGAGGCCCGGGCTCATGGGGACGGCGGCGTCCGGCGGGCGGCGGCCTCGAAGAGCAGGTGCTCGCGGCCGGGGCGGCAGATGAGCTGCAGCCCCACCGGCAGGCCGTCCACGGTCCCGGACGGCACGGTCAGGGCGGGGCGTCCGGTCAGGTTCCACGGGCTGGTCAGCGCGAGCAGGGCGGCGCGCACGGCGACGATCTCGCCGTCCAGCTCGATCTCCCGCACCTGGAGCAGGGGCGCGGTGATCGGCACGGCGGGCAGCGCGATCACGTCATGGTGCTCGAACAGCGCGGCGACGGCCGCGGCCAGCCGCGGCCGCGCCTCCATGGCCTGGACGTACTTCCAGCCGGGCACCTCGGCGGCGGCGCGCAGCCGCTCGGCCACCTCGGGGTCGAACAGCTCCGGCGCCCCTGCCAGCCGCGGCCCGTGCACGGCCGCCGTCTCGCAGCTCTGGATCACCGTGTACGCCTCCCTGAACGCCTCGGCGGTCCCCGGAAGCAGCCGGACCTCCTCCCGCGCCCCCGACGCCGCGCGCACCACGCTCGCCACCCGCGCGGCGGCCGCGGAGAGCCCGGCGGGCAGTCCGGCGAGCAGCCCGGCGGGGTCCAGCCACGCCACGCGCACGGCGCAGGCGTCCTGGGCCGGCTCGGGGAGGGCGTCCTCCGGGATCCCGGCCAGGCAGCGGTAGGCGATCAGGCAGTCGCGCTCGTCGCCCGCGAGGACGCCGACGTGGTCGAGGCTGCGCGACAGGGGGAAGACGCCCTCCTCGGGGATCGCCCCGTAGGCCGGCTTGAACCCGGCGACCCCGCACAGAGCGGCCGGGATGCGGACGGAGCCGCCCGTGTCCGTGCCGAGCGCCAGCGGCACCATGCCCGCCGCCACGGCCGCGGCGCTGCCGCCGCTGGAGCCGCCCGACATGCGGGCCGGATCCCAGGGGTTGCGCGACGGGCCGTTCGCGGAGCGGTCGCCGGTGGGGCCGTAAGCGAACTCGTGGGTCGTGGTCTTGCCGACGACCACCGCCCCGGCGCGGCGCAGGCGCGTGACGCACACGGCGTCGGCGTCCGGGACGTGACCGGCGAAGTGCCGCGAACCCCTGGCCGACGGCAGCCCCGCGACGTCGATGAGATCCTTCACCCCGACGGGCACGCCGTGCAGCGGGCCCCGGTCGGTGCCGGCGGCCAGCTCGTCGTCCGCCCGCCGCGCCGCGGCCCGCGCGCCGTCGGCGTCCACGGTGACGAACGCGTTGAGCGGCGGATCGAGCTTGGCGACGGCGTCGAGCGCCTGCTCGACCAGCTCGGCCGAGCTGGTCCGCCCTTCGCGCAGGTCCTGGGCGAGGCCGGTGACGGTACGGCCGGTGAACGGGCCGGGGGAGACGGGCATGGAGTCCTTTCCCTGCCTTCACGACGTTCGGAACAGGTCCACTGATATCACTACGGCGGCCGGTGGGGTCGGCCGCCCCGGCCCCGCCCGCACCGCCCGGCCGCGCGGCGGGCGGCTCCCGGGCGGGCCCGAGAACCTCGGGCGAACCGGCTCTCCGGCCGCCGCCTTCGCATTACTGTGGACGGTGAACGGCACCATGACATCGCAGTCCGGCCGGACTCCACGGGGGACACCATGCTCGTGATCGTCGCGCAGCGTCACGGCCCGCTGCGCGCCGTAGCGAGGGTGATATGTCCCCCTTGAGTGTGGACGAGCGCCGGCTGGTCACCGGCGTCCTGGTCACCGTGGCCGGTGAGGCCGACTCCACGAACGCCGACTGGCTGGAGTCCTCCGTCGAGAGCGCCCGCAGGCCGGGGGAGCCGCTGGTGCTCGATCTGAGCGGGCTGACGTTCATGGACAGCAGCGGCCTTCAGGTGCTGCTCCGGCTCAACGCCGCCACCCGCGTGCAGGGCGGCGTCCTGCACCTGGCGGCCGTCCAGGATCTGCCGGCCCGCGTGCTGCAGATCTCCGGCGTCTGGGACGCCCTGAACATCCACACCGGCGTCGAGGAGGCCGTCGCCGTGGTGTTGCACGATCACGAAACCCGTCTTCAGGAGCGCCAGTGATCCTCACCAGCCGCCATCTCGCCGGCGCGACGCTGATCTCCGTGTCCGGCGAGGTCGACACCACCACCTCCGCCGAGCTGGAGTGCTACATCGACCAGGTGCGCCGCCGGCTCGACGAGCACCTGATCGTGGATGTGAGCCGGCTGACCTTCATGGACAGCTCCGGCCTGGCCGTCCTGCTCGCCGCCGCCGCGCTGGCCCGCGTCCACGGTGTCGCCCTGCACGTGGCCGGGCTGCAGCCGAGCCCGGCCCGGCTGCTGGAGATCACCGGCGCGAGGCAGGCCATGGTCGTGCACGACGACGTGGAGCAGGCGATCGCCGCCGCCCAGCGCGCCGCGGCGTTCCCGGCCCGGCTGATCGCGCCGCCGGGCGACGGGTCCTTCCTGCGCGAGGGATGACCCGGCCGCACCACGTGCCGTGACCGTTCCCGGGCTGCTACAGCCGGGCGGCGCGGTCGAGGAGCGCGCGGCGCTCGGAGCCGGCGGAGCTGAGGCCGGCGGCCCGCCGGAAGAGGGCGGCGGCGCGGGCGCGGTCGCCGAGCCGGGCGGTGAGATCGGCCTCGGCGGCGACCGCGTGGGGGTGGTCGTCGAGCGTGCCGCCGGTGCGGGCCGCGGCGAGCAGTGCCAGCCCCGCCGCCGGTCCGTGCGCGTAGCCGTGTGCCACGGCCCGGTTCAGCTCGATCACGGGGGAGCGCTGGAGTCGGGCGAGCCCGTCGTACCATCGCGCGATCGCCGCCCAGTCGGTGGCCTCGGCGGACGCGGCGGTGGCGTGGCAGGCCGCGATCCTGGCCTGCAGCGCGTACGGGCCGTCCGGCGTCGTCCTGGCCAGCACGCCGAGCCCTTCGGCGATCGCGGCGTGATCCCAGCGGGACCGGTCCTGCCGGTCGAGGGTGAGCAGGTCGCCGGCGTCGTCGCGGCGGGAGTCGCGCCGCGAGTGCTGGAACAGGAACAGGGCCAGCAGCCCGGAGACCTCGGACCGGCCGGGCAGGAGCCGGTCCAGCAGCCGCGCCAGGCGGATGGCCTCCTCGGCGAACGCGGGCTGCCCGTCGGCGTCGTACCCGCGGGTGAACAGCAGGTACAGCACGGCGAGCACCCCGGGCAGGCGCTCGGCGAGCGCCGGGCCGGCCGGCACCCGGTACGGGATGCCGGCATCGGCGATCTTCGTCTTGGCGCGGGTCAGGCGGCGGGTCATGGCCGATTCGCTGACCAGCAGGGCCCGCGCTATGTCGGCGGTCGGCACCCCGCAGACCGTCCGCAACGTCAGGCCCACGCGCGCCTCCAGCGGGAGCGCCGGGTGGCAGCAGGTGAAGATCAGCCGCAGCCGGTCGTCCACGACGTCCTCCTTCGCCGGCGCGGGGGCCGGATCGCCCGGATCGGTGAGCGAGAGCAGCGCCACCTCCCGCAGCTTGCGCCGCTCGGTGGAGGCGCGCCGCAGCACGTCGATCGCACGGTTGCGGGCCACGGTCATGAGCCAGCCCCCGGGGTTGGCGGGCACGCCGTCCTCGGGCCAGCGTTCGAGGGCGAGCGCCAGCGCCTCCTGGGCGCAGTCCTCGGCCAGCGTCCAGTCGCCGGTGACCCGGATCAGCGCGGCGGCGATCCGGGCGAAGGTTTCCCGGCCGGCGGCGGCGACGGCCCGCGCCGCGTCGCCGTCGGCCGGGGTCGCCTCAGTCACGCGGCGCAGCGTCCTCGACGTGGAACGGGCGCAGCTCCAGCCGCCCCGCGCGGGCCATCGGGTGGGCGCGGGCCACCTCGATCGCCTCGTCCAGATCGGCGCACTCGAGCACGTCGTAGCCCACGATCACCTCCTTGACCTCGGCGAACGGGCCATCGGATACCAGCAGCTCACCCTCGCGCACCCGGACGGTGGTGGCCGCCGACGTGGGGGCCAGCCGGTCGCCGTGCAGGCGGCGGCCACGGGCGTCGTTCTCGGCCACCCACACCTCGATGTCGGGCCAGCCTGCGGTGTCGGTGTCCGGCGCGGTGTCGGTGCAGACGAACATCATGTACTTCATTCCTGTGCCCCTTCTGTCGGAGTGTCATCAGGATGACGAACGGGCGCGGCCGTTCCGGACACGGGCCCGGCGGGAATGTCTCCGGTCGTCCTGGGGGCGGGGCGCGGGGCCGCCAGGTCGGTGACGGTCCCGGCCGTGCTGGTGGCCGCCAGCGCGGTGGCCAGCAGGATGAGCTGATTGAGCACCTTGAGGAACAGCAGCATCCCGGCGGCCCCCGCGACGACCTGGTAGGCGGGGTTGGCCACGGTGAGGTTGACGTAGGCCTGGCCGAGGGACTTGAGGATCTCCAGGCCGACGGTGATGACGAGCGCCGGGCCGATCACGCGGCGCAGCGGCAGCCGCAGCCGGGGCGGCGCGGTCAGCAGCGCCATGGCCAGGAGGGTGTTGACGCCCAGCCCGAGCACGATCCCGGCCGCGGTGAGCACCCACTGGGCCGGCAGGGCCTCCGGGCCCACGGTGAGCACGGCCAGCCAGGTGAGCAGCCGCTCGGCGGCGAACGCGACGGCGAGCGACAGGGCGAGCAGCAGCCCGAGACCGGCCACCACGCCCAGGTCGATGAGCTGGCGCAGGAAGAAGTTGCCTGGATACTGCTCCACCCGCCAGATCGCCCGGGTGGCCGAGCGCAGGCTGTCCATCCAGAACAGGCCGGTGAGCGGCAGCGCGACGAACGCCACCGCGCCCGCCGTGCCCCGCGCGTCCCGCAGGGCCTGGACGTCGAGACGCGGGAAGTTCTCGCTGAGGTACTGCTGGACCGTGGCCAGCACCGTCGGGTCGTCCAGGACCCGGCCGAGGATCGCGAAGGCCAGCAGGGCCAGCGAGAACGTGGCGAAGAAGGTGTAATAGGTGAGCGCGGCCGATAACCGGCCGGCGTCGGCCTCGTCGTAGCGGACCACGGCGCGTACCAGGTGGTCCAGCCAGCCGTGGCGGTCGCGGGCGCGCCGCCAGCCTGCCGCCAGCCCCTTGGCCGATCGCCGGATCGGCCCGGTGGCGTTCATGATGGATGGTCCTTCCGCGGGGCTCGCGTGAATGCCGGCAAACGGATGCCGTCGTGACGTCACGGTTCACCGTATCGCTCCGCTTGAACCACATGCATGATCGTTTAAGGCATTGTGCCGGACATGTCGGATCCAGCGGGGTTCCGCGTCAGCGGGCTCTTTCGCAGGCGGGTGCCGGAGGCGCCCCGGGGCCGCCCGCCGTACCGGAGATGGCGCCGCATCCGGCGGCGAGGAGCACGGCGAGAGCGGCGGCCAGGACGAGGGTCCGGAGTCCGAGGAGAGCTCCGCGTGGTGTCAGTGGTGTCATGCGTTCACCTTCGCGCCGGAAGCGAAGGGTTTGCTCCCCCGAAAGAGGCACGGCTCGGCGCTCATCGGGGGACCGCTTCGCCCATAGACCGGGCACGCGGGCGGCGAGCCGCTACGCTCCACATGGCCACGCACAGTGACCATCAGGCGCCAATCCCGGGTCTCCCCCCGAGACCGGCCGGGAGAGATCGTGGGGAGACCGGCGACGCCGGCCGAACCGGAGTCCGCCCGGCACCACTGATCACCCTGGGAGGCAGAGATCAACGAGCGCGTACACCAAGCGATGAGATGGGCCCGCACCCGCCGCCGCCTGCCCCGCGAGGCCCGCCGGCTGCTGGGCGCGGTCGCCGGCCTCGGGGCACTGCTCCCCGTCTACTACCTGACCGAGGCCGCGGCCAGGGCCCTGCGCACCGGCAACGCCGCGTTCGGCCCCGCGCCGGCGGGCCTCGGCTACCTGCTGGGCGCGGCCGTCCTCGTCACGCTCCTGACCGCCTGGCCCCCGGCGGCGCTCGCCTGCGGCCTGCCGCTGGCCGCCGCGGGCGTGCTGTTCGCACTCGACCTGGACGCCGCGCTCGGCGTGGCGGCCAAGCTGCCCTGGTCGGCGGCCGGCGGCCTGCCGTGGTCGCAGCCGGACGGCCTGGCGTGGGCCGAGCTGGGCGAGCCCCCGGGCACGCTGGCCGGGATGACCGGGCTCTACACGATCATCGGTGTGGTGCTGGTGCTCTCGGCGCTGCTGCCCGGCCGCCTGCGATCTATCCTTGACCCGTGAGTGGACGGGATCCGGATCGGCGCAGGACGCTGCTCGACGCGGCCGACCGGGTCATCCTCAGCGAGGGCCCCGAGGTGTCGATGGCGGCCATCGCCGCGGAGGCCGGCATCACCAAGCCGATCCTCTACCGTCACTTCGGCGACAAGAGCGGCCTGCTCCAGGCGCTGGCCGACCGGCATGTCCGCACGGTCATCGCCCAGCTGCGGCCCAAGCTCGCCGAGACGGACGCCGACCTGCGCAGCAGGGCCAGGTCGGCGATCGCCGCCTACCTCGACCTGATCTCGGCCAACCTCAATCTCTACCGGTTCCTGTTCCACCGGGCCAGCGCCGAGGACACCAGGATCCGCTCCCACATGACCTCGCTCGTGCGCAGCCTGGGCGAGGAGCTCGGCGCGATGCTGGCCGCCGAGCGCGTGGTCCCGGACCCGGTGCGGGCGCAGGTGCTCGGGCACGCGTTCGTGGGCATGGTGCAGACGACCGGCGACTGGTGGCTGGAGCATCCGGAAGTGGACCGGGCGCAGGTGGTGGAGGGCCTGGTCGACGTGATCGCCGCGGCGATCAGTCCCCGAACCTCGAGAGCCTCCCACACCGCCGGGCGTGGCTGAGCGCCCAGGCGAACAGCCCGAGCGTCGCGGCCAGATAGCCGGCGTCGAGCGCGGCGGCCCAGGCGAGCCGGTCCCACGGCACCGCGCCGCCCGCCATGACCGTGCGCATGCCCTCGAAGACGTGCGAGGCCGGCAGGAGCCACGACACGGCCTGCAGCGGCGCGGGCAGCACCGAGACCGGGTAGAAGATCCCGGCCAGCGGTTGCACCACGAACACCAGCGACCAGGCGATCACCTGCGCGTTCTCGCCGAAGCGGAGCACCGCCGCGATGCCGACCAGCCCCAGCGACCAGCCGAGCACGAGCAGCACCGCCATGAACGGCACCAGCCCAACGCCGAGGCTCGTCACCCCGAACCCGTAGAGGGCCAGGGCCAGCCCGGCCATCACCGTGACCGCGAACGCCACCTTGCCCAGCGAGAACAGCACGAGCCCGACCAGGTATTCGACGCTGGACAGCGGGCTGACCTGCACGTTGAGCAGATTGCGCGACCAGATGTCCTCCAGGAAGGCCAGCGAGATCTCGTTGCTCGCCTTCTGCAGCACCTGCCACAGCAGCACGGCGCCGAGCAGGAACGACACCACGAACGGCACCCGCTGCGTCTGCAGGAAGACCGTGAGGAACCCCCACAGCACCAGCTCCACGGTCGGCCAGAACAGGATCTCGAACGTCCGGATGGGGCTGCGGCGCAGCGCCGCGAAGTCGCGCCGGACGACGCCGAGCACCCGGGCGCGCCGCGCCGCCAGGCTCAGGGGCGGCAGGAGCAGAGAAGCAGGGGGAGTCGTCATCCGCGTGCCACCTTCAGGAAGACCTCTTCCAGGTCCTCGGCCTCGTAGCGCCCGGCCAGCTCCTCGGCGCTGCCGGTCGCCACGACCAGGCCGTCGGCCATGAAGTGGATCCGGTCGCACATGCGCTCGACCTCGCGCATGTTGTGCGAGGTGATCAGCATGGCGCTGCCGTTCTCCCTGGCCAGCCTGGACAGCAGGCCGCGGATGCGGTCGCCCGCGTCGGGGTCGAGGTTGGCCGTGGGCTCGTCGAGCACCAGCAGCCTGGGCGCGTTGAGCAGCGCCTTGGCGAGCTGCACGCGGGTGCGCTGGCCGGACGACAGGCCCAGCACCCGCCGTCTGGCGATCGCGCCCAGCTCGAACAGCTCGATGACCTCGGCCACCCGCTCGCGGGGGCGGCGCAGGGCGTAGAGCCGGGCGAACACGTCGAGCACCTCGTGCACGCGCAGCACCCCGGGCAGGTCCACGTAGCTGGCGGCGAAGTTGACCTGGCTCAGCGCCTCGGTCCGGTGCCTGGCCAGCTCCAGCCCGAACAGCTCGATGCCGCCCGCGTCGGGGGTGATCAGGCCGAGCAGCATGTGCAGCGTGGTCGACTTGCCCGCGCCGTTGGGGCCGAGCAGCCCGACGACCTCGCCCTCGCGCACGGTCAGGCTCAGGTCGCGGACCGCGGTGACCGCTCCGAACCGCTTCACCAGATGGGACGCCTCGAGGATGGCCACCGGTCAAGAGTGCGTTCACAGGGGACGCTGAGGCAACGGGTTTTCCGCGCGCTCGCGCAGCATCCCGAGCAGGTCCCATTCGTTCTCGCACACCCGGCGGCCGATCGCCGCCAGCTCCACGGAGGAGGCGCCGCCGCGCAGGTGCCGCATGGTCTGCATGACGCAGATGATCCCCCACTTGAGCACCCCGAAGGTCTCCCACCAGCGCAGCGCGTCCCGGTCGACCGGCTGCCCGGCGGCCCGCTCGTAGGCGCCGACGAGGTCGTCGTAGCCGCCGAAACCGCCCACCGGCAGCGGCGAGCCGAACCGCCACGCCTTCACGCACAGCCACCCGAGGTCCTCCAGCGGGTCGCCGAGGTGGGCCAGCTCCCAGTCGAGCACCGCCCTGATCCCCTCGGGCCCGACGATCAGGTTGCCGTTGCGGAAGTCGCCGTGCACGACCGTACGCCGAGTGCCGGGCGGCCGGCAGGCCGCCAGCCGCCGCAGCGCCAGCTCGAACACCGGGTGCGGCTCGCCGAGCAGGTCGAGCACGTCCCGCCAGCGCTCCAGGGGATCCTCCGCCGCCTCCCCGGGCACGCAGGAGAGCGGCATCCGGTGGATCGCGGCCAGCGCCTGCCCGCACTGCGCGGCCAGCAGCGGCCGGGCCGCCGCGTACGCCTCGTCCCTGAGGATCTTGCGCGGGATCGTCTCGCCGGGGACGCGGGTCATCAGGATGTGCGACTCGCCGCACGCGACGATCCGCGGCACCGGCACGCCGGCGTCGTATGCGGCCCGCATCAGCGTGGCCTCGGCGGCCAGCCCGGCGCCGGTCTCCGGAGCGGCGCCGGGGGAGTCGAGCCGCAGGACGAGCTCGTGCGTGCGCCCGTCGGGGGTGACGACGTCCAGGGCCCACGTCTCCCGGGACGCGCCGCCCGGCAGCCGCACGCTGGACGTGACCACCGCGCCGGCGCCGAAGGCCGCGCCGGCGATCGCGTGGGGATCCGTCATCGCAGGCCGAACTCCCAGGTGCCGCCCGCCGCGTACGTGCCGAGGATCCGCCGGCCCACGGAGTCGATGTGCACCTCGTCGGGACCGTCGTAGATCCGGCCGGCCCGCGCGTGCCGGTACATGCGATCCAGCGGCGTGTCCGGGGTCAGGCCGGCGGCGCCGTACACCTGGATGGCCCGGTCGATCACGTTGTGCAGCATGCGCGCGCCCACCACCTTGATGGCGCCGATTTCGACCCTGGCCTGCGAGCCCGCGTCGATGGCCTCGGCGGCGTGCAGCGTCAGCAGCCTGGCGGCCTGGATCTCGGTGTAGGAGTCGAACACGTGCTGGCGCATGAGCTGCTTGGCCGCCAGCGGCTCGCCGAACGCGGTCCGCTCGTGCAGCCTGCGGCACATCAGGTCGAACGCCCGCTGCGCCTGCCCCAGCCAGCGCATGCAGTGGAAGATCCGGCCGGGCCCGAGCCGCTTCTGCGCGATGACGAACCCCTGGCCCCGGCCGCCGAGCAGGTTCGAGGCGGGCACGCGGACGTCCTCGTAGCGGACCTCGCAATGCGCCCCGCCGAGCCCCAGGACGGGCGTCTCGCGGACGATCGTGTAGCCGGGGGTGTCCGTCGGCACCAGGATCATCGAGAAGGCCAGGTGCGGCGGCGCGTCCTGCTCGGTCCGGCACATCACGGTCGTGTACGCGGCCAGGGACGCCCCGGTCGTGAACCACTTGTGCCCGTTGATCACCCATTCGTCGCCGTCCAGCACCGCGGACGTCGTGATCTGGGTGGGGTCGCTGCTCGACACCGCCGGCTCGGTCATCGCGAAGCTCGGCGAGATGTCACCCCGTACCAGGGGCTCCAGATACCGTTCGCGCTGCCCGGGCGAGGCGTGCTCGTAGAGCATCAGCGAGTCCTGCAACGTGAACGTGCCCAGCGCGAGCTGCCCGAACTCGCTGCGCCCCTGCACCTCGTTGACGTAGACGTAGTCGAGGAACGGCAGCCCGCCGCCGCCCAGCTCGCGCGGGTGGCCGAGAGCCCACAGGCCCTCCTTCTTCGCCTCGGCCCGCAGCTCCTCCATGGCCGCCGCGGCGGGCGCGCCGCCCTCGTGCAGCACCGGCTCGGCGGGCTCGACCCGCTCGGTCATGAACGCGTGTACGGCGTCGCGAACCGGTCGGACGCTGTCAGGCACGGCGAAGCTCATGAAGCGATCTCAACCCCAAACCGTTGTCCAGTCAACGGTTTCAGGGCAGCCAGCTCACCCGACCGTGCAGGAAGGCGTACCCGACGAAGGCGACGGAGTCGATCAGCGTGTGCGCCACCACCAGCGGCGTGGTCCGGCCCCACCGCTGGTACAGCCGCCCGAACACCAGCCCCATCACCACGTTCCCGACGAACCCGCCGAACCCCTGATACAGGTGGTACGACCCGCGCAGCAGCGACGAGACGACCACCGCCCGCCACGGCGACCAGCCGGCCTGCCCCAGCCGGTGCAGCAGATATCCGGCGACGAGG
This sequence comes from Nonomuraea zeae, assembly GCF_005889725.1. Lineage (GTDB taxonomy): Bacteria > Actinomycetota > Actinomycetes > Streptosporangiales > Streptosporangiaceae > Nonomuraea > Nonomuraea zeae. The sequence goes on along the minus strand of NZ_VCKX01000023.1, from coordinate 16,673 downwards.
ACCTCCTCCAGCACGCCGTTCTGCGCCGCGGCGAGCAGCAGCACCGGCACCTGCCACCACACCTGCGGCAGCGCGCCGGGGACGACGGTCAGGTTCACCCCCGCCGCCCACACCGCGAGGTAGAAGGCCAGCCCGGAGCCGCCGATCGCGGCCGCGAGCAGCGCCCCGCGCAGCAGGTCGCGGCCCGGCTCCCTGGCGTCGGCGCCGATCGTCCGCAGCGACTCGCCCGAGCGCACCATCAGGTACGCCACCAGCGCGACCGGCGCCAGCGAGATCGCGATCTCGACGAGTTGCAGCGTCAGGTCCAGCCAGGGCCGCCCCGGCGCCATCGACCCGACCAGCACGGCCTGCTGGCCCTTCAGCTCCTTGGGCGCCGTGAGCGCTCCGATCAGCCGCACGAACGCCACCAGGCCGCTGGCGCCGAGCGAGACCGACATCACGACGAGGACCTCGGCCCGGATGAGCCTGGGCCCGAGCACCGGGACCGGCGCGGGAGGAGACTGTGTCGTCATGGCCGCAGATTAGCTCCTCGATGATCGGACCCGGATAAAGCCCCCACGGCGTCGCGGATGGCACAGTAGACGCCACGGGGAGGCCACCGGCAGCAGAGCGAGGATGGTATGACGACAACCGACCCGCACGACGTCCCGACGGCGGCGCAGCTCGTGGCCGCCGTCCGCGACTTCCTCCAGACCGACGTGCTGCCCGGGGTGGAGGGCCGGGTGCGCTTCCACACCCGGGTGGCGATCAACGTGCTCGGCATGGTGGAGCGGGAGATCGAGCTCGGCCCCGCGCAGGCGGCGGAGCACGCGCGGCGGCTGGCGGACCTGGGCGTGGCGGACGACGCCGAGCTGGCCGCGGCGATCCGCGACGGCCGCCTCCAGGACGGCGCCGCGCTCACGGCGGCCCTGGAGGCGGCCGTCCGGGCGAAGCTCGAAGTGGCCAACCCGGGCTACCTCACGTCCGGCTGAGACCGCCGGCGCGGGACCTGGCGGACCTGAACGAAGGCACGGCCCGCCCTCTCACCACGGAAGGGCGGGCCGCGCCGGAACTTGGAGCTCAGTGCGAGCCGGCCAGGTCCAGGTCCTTGACGTCCGGGTCGCCCTCGTCGGCGAAGTAGTCGTGACGAGCGGTCGCGTCGTCCCCGTCGGCCACCTTGGCCGCCCGGAACGCCAGCGTGCCGAGCACCGCGACGATCAGGTTGACGGCCAGCGCCAGGAACCCGGCGTAGATCGTCATCTTGGTGTCGAAGCCGAGGTTCGACAGCCCGAACGCCGAGCCGCCGAAGTGCAGCTTGCCGTTGGCCGGGTTCGGGATCAGGTACAGCATCCACATGCCCGCCGCCAGACCGGTCGCCCAGCCGGCGATCAGGCCGCCCTTGTGGAACCAGCGCGTGTACAGGCCGAGCGCCACCGACGGCAGCGTCTGCAGGATGATCACGCCGCCGATGAGCTGCAGGTCGATCGAGAACTGCGGGTCGAGCAGCAGGATGCACAGCACCGCGCCCACCTTGACGACCAGCGACGTCACCTTGGAGACCCTGGCCTCCTGGGCGTCGGTGGCGTTCTTGTTGAAGTACTCGCGGTAGATGTTGCGGGTGAACAGGTTCGCCGCCGCGATCGACATGATCGCCGCCGGCACGAGCGCGCCGATGCCGATGGCCGCGTACGCGACACCGGTGAACCAGTCGGGGAACATCTGGTCGAACAGCATCGGCACGACCGTGTTCGTATCGGCCTTGCCGTTCATCGTGACCGGCTTGGTGCCCGCCGCGATGGCCATGAAGCCGAGCAGCGCGATCAGGCCGAGCACGAAGCTGTAGGCGGGCAGCGCCGACATGTTCCGCTTGATGACGTTGCGGTTCTTGGAGGCCAGCACGCCGGTGAGGCTGTGCGGGTAGAGGAACAGCGCCAGCGCCGAGCCGAAGGCCAGCGTGATGTACTGCAGCTGGTTGTTGGCGTTGAGAATGATGCCGTCGTTCGGCGCCGGCGTGGCGTCGAACTTGGCCTTGGCCGCGTCGAAGATCGAGCCCCAGCCGCCCAGCTTGGCCGGGATGTAGATGACGGCCGCGAGGATCACGATGTAGATGAGCGCGTCCTTCACGAACGCGATCAGCGCGGGCGCCCGCAGCCCCGACTGGTAGGTGTACGCCGCCAGGATCGCGAACGCGATGATGATCGGCAGGTGCCCGGTGATGCCCATCGACTTCAGCACCGCCTCGATGCCGACGAGCTGCAGGGCGATGTACGGCATCGTCGCCACCAGCCCGGTGATCGCGATCACCAGCGCCAGCGTCGGCGACCCGAACCGGGCCCGGACGAAGTCGGCGGGCGTGACGAACCCGTGCACGTGCGACACCGACCACATCCGGGCCAGCACCAGGAACACCAGCGGATAGACCACCACGGTGTACGGCAGCGCGTAGAAGCCCAGCGCGCCGGAGCTGAAGACCAGCGCGGGCACCGCGACGAACGTGTAGGCGGTGTAGAGGTCGCCGCCGACCAGGAACCAGGTGATCCACGAGCCGAAGCTGCGCCCGCCCAGACCCCACTCGTTGAGGCTGGCCAGGTCGGTGGGCCTCCGCCAGCGGGCGGCCACGAAGCCCATGCCGCTGACCAGGGCGAACAGCAGGATGAAGACGACCAGCTCGGTCGTGTGAGCGCTCACTTGGTCATCCTGTAGACGATGGTCGTGGACGCGACGCCCACCACGATGAAGGCGAGCTGCAGCCAGTAGAAGAGCGGGAAGCCCAGCAGGCGCGGCTCGTCGGCGTTGAACAGGAACGTCAGCAACGGCAGCACGATAGGCAGGACCAGCAGCCAGTTCCAGGGGCTGCGGTCGGTGCGTGGCTGCCCGGGTTCCCCGGTAGTCATCGACCCTCCGATGAATGGATCAGCAGCCGGCTGTCACCGGCCCCTGACGGTTCGTCAATGGAGGGAGAGTAACTTTGCGGCGGTATTAAACCCAATGTCGGCAATGTTACGGTTTGGCCTAAATGTTGAGATGACTGCCCGTCAGGTGAGACCGCATACCGAAGAAAACCCTAACGACGGCTGTGGCCCATGGTGAGTACTGGATCGCCGAATGGTCGGTAGCCCGCGGCGAACGGTCATCCGGCCAGTAAGGCCCGGTCAGGCCCGGTCGGACTGGTCAGGCCCGGTCGGACTGGTCAGGCCCGGTCGGACTGGTCAGGTCAGCTCGTCGGCGATGTCCCGGGTGCCGTACCCCTCGGGCGCCGGCACCTCCACGATCGGATCGGGCCGGTCGTCGAACTCCAGCCGCAGCGCCCGCGCCATCGTCGCGTGCATCTCGTACAGGCATGTCACGTACGTCAGCTCCAGGATCTGCTCGTCCGGCAGCCGCCCGGAGAGCGCCGCGAACACCTCGTCGTGCACCCGGCCGCCGTCCAGCACCAGCGCGTCGGTGTAGGCCAGCACCGCCCGCTCCAGCTCGTCGAACTGGTCGCTGACCGGCCAGCAGGCGACGGCCCGCACCTTCTCCTCGGGCACGCCGAGCGCCCGCAGCTGCTTGCAGTGCTGCGAGAACACGAACTGGCTCTGCCGCGACCATCCAGCCCTGGTCTGCGCCAGCTCGCGCAGCACCGGGTCCAGCGCCGACTCCCGGTAGAGCTGGAAGCCCTTGACGCAGTGCCGGAAGATCTTCGGGTCGAGCGCGAACACCGTCCACCAGTCGCCCGGCGATCCGGTGGCGGTGCCCTCCCTGCCGTCGGCGAACAGGTGGTCGTAGAAGAACTGCACGACCGGGTCGGTCATCTCCTCGCGCGGGACCTGCCGCAGCCGCGGCATCAGACGGTCCGGTCGGCCGCGGTCTTGGGCTCGTGCCGCACGTCGCCGGGCTGCCCGACCTGGCGCGTCCACGCGGCGAACTCGACCAGCACGCCGTCGGGGTCCTTGAAGTAGATGGACCTGACGAACACGCCGTCGTGCAGCTCCGACGCCACGCCGAACTCGCTGTCGTCGTGGTTGAGCAGCACGCCCACGTCGATGCCCTTGGCCACGAGCCGGTCGCGGTACTCCTCGATCTTCTCCGGCGGCACGTCGAAGGCGATGTGGTTCATCGAACCGACGGCCGAGAGCAGCTCGCCGCGGTCCGGCAGGTTCTTCGGCGCCGACACCCCGGGCACGCCGTCCGGCGCGTCGGGGAACCAGAAGAAGGCCAGCGCGTTGCCGCCGCCGCAGTCGAAGAAGAAGTGCTGGCCCCAGCCCATGGGCAGCTCGATCGTCTTGATCAGCGGCATGCCCAGCACGCCGGAGTAGAAGTCGACGGTCTGCTTCATGTCCGAGCAGACCAGCGCGACGTGGTTGACCCCGCGGAGCTCGAATTCGCTGTTCATAGTAACTCCCTACTTATCACAGGGTTTCGGGTAAAAACATGACAACAGGTGTCGGGTATTCGCGACACGATCGCCGCATGATTGCTTTGGTGGCGGGGGCGACCCGCGGAACGGGACGCGGCATCGCGGTCGCGCTGGGCGCGGCCGGCGCGACGGTCTACTGCACGGGCAGGAGCACGAGGGAGAGCCGCTCGGAGATGAACCGGCCGGAGACCATCGAGGAGACGGCGGAGCTGGTCACGGCGGCCGGCGGCACGGGCATCGCGGTCCGGGCCGACCACCTGGACCCGGCCGCGGTCGCGGACCTGGCCGGACGCGTACGCCGCGAGCAGGGCCGGCTCGACGTGCTGGTCAACGACATCTGGGGCGGCGACCACCTGTGGGAGTGGGACACGCCCGTCTGGAAGCACGACATGGACAAGGGGCTGCGGCTGCTCAGGCTGGCGATCGACACCCACATCATCACCAGCCGCCACCTGCTCCCGCTGCTGATCGAGCACGAGGGCGGGCTGGTCGTGGAGGTCACCGACGGCACCTGGGCCTACAACGAGACCCGCTACCGGGAGAACGTCTACTACGACCTGGCCAAGATGTCGGTGAACCGGCTGGCCTTCGCCTGGTCGAACGAGCTGCGCCCGTACGGCGGCACGGCCGTGGCGATCACGCCCGGGTTCCTGCGCTCGGAGGCCATGCTGGACAACTTCGGCGTCACCGAGGAGAACTGGCGGGAGGCCAAGGCCGACAGCGCGTGGATGGTCTCCGAGACCCCCGCCTACGTCGGCCGCGGCGTCGCCGCCATCGCCCAGGACCCGGACCGGAGCCGCTGGTCGGGCCGGTCGGTCGACAGCGGCGAGGTGGCCGAGGCGTACGGGCTCACCGACGTGGACGGCAGCCGCCCGCAGGTGTGGCGCTACCTCACCGAGGTCGGCGAGAACGGCAGGGACACCGGCTGGGAGGCCTACCGGTAGACCGGCTCACCCGTGCAACCGGGACAACGGCTCTCACGAGCAGACCGGCTCACTCGTACAACCGGGACATGCGGGCGGCGGCCTCGGCGACCAGGGCCCGCAGCCGTGGCGGTTCGAGCACCTCGGCCTCCGGCCCGAACCGCAGCACCTGGGAGAAGGCCACCTCCACCGACTCCACCGCGAGCCGCACGACCCCGCCGGGCTGGAGCGAGGCGAGCGCGTCGTCCAGCGCGGCCGGGTCGGCGATGTGCCGCAGCATCCGCAGGCCGCGCTCGCTGAGCCGCAGCGTGATCACCTCGCGCAGCAGCGAGCGGGTGAACGCCGCCGACTGCTCGCTCCAGAAGGCGGCCAGGTCGAAGTCCTGGTCCCGGTCGAAGGACTGCGCGAGCACGGTGACCTCGCCGAAGCGGTGCACCCGGAAGATCAGGAACCGGGTCCCGAGCCGGGCCGCCAGATACCAGGCGCCCGCCTTGAGCACCAGCCCGTAGGGCTCCAGCGTCCGCGTGCTGTCCTTGTAGACGGCCTGGACGCGCAGGTCGTTCCAGACGGCCCTGGCCAGCGGCGCGAGCGCGGCGGGCGGCGGGTCGCCGCCGGCGAACCAGCCCGGCGCGTCCAGATGGAAGCGCTGCGCCGCGACCGACGGCGCGTCGCGCAGGCCGGGGGAGAGCGCGGCGGCGGCCTTCAGCCGGGCCGTCGCCGCCACCTCCTCCAGCCCCATCTCCCGCAGCGCGGCCGGCACCCCCGACAGGAACAGCGCCTCGGCCTCGGCCCGGTCCAGCCCCGTCAGCCGCGTGCGGTAGCCGTCGAGCAGCCGGTATCCGCCGCCCCGCCCGCGATCGGCGTAGACGGGCACGCCCGCCTCCGCCAGCGCCAGCACGTCGCGGTGCACCGTGCGCTCGGAGACCTCCAGCTCCCTGGCCAGCTCCGCCGCCGTCATCCCGCCCCGGCCCTGCAGCAGCAGGACCAGGGACATCAGCCGCGCGGCGCGCACAGCGGCAGCACCACGGCGGAGGGCCGGGCGGGGGAGTGGAACACCTCGACGTCGGCGGGCACCATCGCGCCGGGCGAGCCGAGCGGATCGCCGGTGCCCGGGTTGCGGGCGATCGTCGGGTACGCCCCGGCGGCCACGTGCACCCTGATCCGGTGGCCGCGCCGGAACCTGTGGCCCATCGGCCACAGATCCACCTCCACCCGGCGGACGCCGTCACACGCACCCTTGCCCGCCTGGCGCGCCGCTTCCGCGGCGGGCGGCCCGAGCCGGCGCACGCCCTCGCACACGTTCAGCGAGCGTCCGTCCGGCCGCACGTCGCACACCCGCACCACCACGTCCACGTGCGGCGTGCTCGACCGCACGAACAGCTCCGCCCGCACGGGCCCGATCGCCTCCACCGGCGACTCCAGCGCGGCCGAGCTGTAGACCAGCACGTCGCGGCGCTGCTCCAGCCGCCGCTGGTCCCGCGGCCTGGAGTCGCCGAGCAGCACGGGACCGCCGATCACCGGCGTCGGATGGGCGGGGTGGTAGCGGAAGCGGTCGGGCCCGTCCTCCTCCGGCGGCCCGGTGCCGAGCCCGAACCCGCGCTGCAGGTGCCAGCGCTGCTCCCGGGTGCCGGGCACCGGCCAGTCGGGGTAGTCGCGCCACTCCTCCGCCCCGGTCACGTAGAGCCGCACGGGGTCGGGCCGCAGCCTGGAGAAGTCGCCGAGCAGGTGCGCGCGGAACCAGGCCGTCGCCTCGGCCATCGAGGGCCGGCCGTGCCGGCTGTCCACGTGGTACCACGGCCCGATCGTCAGGTACGGCCGCCGCCCCGCCGCCCGCATCGCCGTGTAGTCCTTGAGCTGCCACGGCAGGAACACGTCGTACCAGCCGCCCAGCATGGTCACCGCCGCCTCGACCTCGCCCACCTTCGGCGAGAAGTCGCGCTTGATCCAGTACGGGACGGCCGGGTCGGCGTGGTGCGCGAGCAGGTCCTGGTAGAAGCGCAGCTGCCGGCCCGCCGAGGCCCGGTCGAGCTCGGCCACCGGGCGGCCCGACAGGACCGCGCGGCGGGTGAGCCTGGGCGCGGTCAGCACCGAGGTGCCGCCGAAGCGGCGGGACATGCCGTCGGTGAGCGTGGTCCAGCTCAGCGCCGACTCCAGCGCGAACGCGCCGCCCACGTAGGCCGCGTCCCTGAATTGCGAGGCGGTGATCTGCGTGGCCATCGCCTTCAGCTCGGGACCGGCGTAGGGCGCGATCGCCCACTGCGTGTAGCCGAGGTAGGAGGGCCCGAACATGGCGAACGAGCCGCCGTACCACGGCTGCTCGCGCAGCCAGGCGACGGTGGCCAGCCCGTCGTCGTGCTCGTCGCCGAGCGGGTCGAGCAGGCCGCCGGAGCCGAAGCCGCCGCGGCAGCTCTGGATCACGACGTGGAAGCCCTGCCGGGCGAAGCCCCGGCCGAAGACCCAGCCGAGCAGGCCGCGCCGGCCGTACGGCGAGCGCATCAGGACGACGGGGGCCGGCTCGCCGCCGGGCGGTGCGTAGTGGTCGGCCAGCAGCGTCACGCCGTCGGGCATCCGCACCGGCAGATCGCGCTGGAGCCGAACGCGTTTCATGTACTTACCAGTAACAGATGCCGCCCGGTGTGCGGTAGCCCGGGGGCACCCCTTGCGCAATCAGCCGAGCTGAACGGCGATGTCGCTCACCTGGCGGTTCGACGGGAACGTTCCAACGACCTCCGCGTTGCCGGTCAGCCCGTTCACCGTGTAGAAGCGGTAGACGCCGCCGGACTTCAGCGTGGCGTAGGCCGTGTTCGAGACCGTCACGCCCTTGCTGAGCCGGCTGTAGACGTCGAATCCGGCGTCGAGGTCGGCGTCCAGGCCCAGCTTGCCGGTCGGGGCCAGGCTGCCCGCGTTCGCGGGGGACTGCAGCGAGACCTGGTCGGCCGTGGTGTCCAGGTCGAACAGGGTCGTCGCGGTGGCCGGGTCGAGGTCGTTGTTGGTGTAGCCGGCGCCGGTCACGCCGAGCGCGGTCGCCCCGGCGGTGGCCGGCGGCACGGGGGGGTTGGTCAGCGTGCCGTCGGCGGCGGTGGTGCCCGCCGCGGGCGCGCCGTTCGGGTCGTCGAGGTTGTGCCGCAGGTTCTGGCCCGCGTCGCTGATGACGCGCAGCCGGTTCGCGGCGGGGTTGAAGTCGACGCCGAACGTCTTGCCGCTGAGCGCCACGGTGAGCTGGGACACCTTCGTGGCCCTCGCCCTGCCGTCCACGGTGTAGATGCCGCCCTTGTCGCCGACGGCGTACAGCTTGCCGTTCTGGACGCGGTAGTCGATGCCGACGACCTTCATGTCGTTCCTGAGCCCGCTGATCCGGCCGAGCCGGTCGACGTTCCTGGGATTGCCGGCGTCGAAGACGACCAGGTCGCCCATGGTCGTCAGGCCGGTCACGCGCGGGCCGTCGTACCGGTGGGCCTGCGCGGGCGAGGCCAGGACCGCGCCCGCGCCGAGCACCGCCGCGGCGAGCGCCAGTTGCTTACGCATCAGATCTCCTTGTGTGGGTGTTGCCTTGCCCCTTTCTTCGCTGGAACGCCGCCGGCGGATGGTACGGGGCTCCGGGCCCGCCCCTGAGCGGGGCGGGCCCGGGCCGTTTACGGGGTGACCTTGTCGGGGCGCTCGGAGATGCGCAGCCCGTTGACGATCGTCGCGCCCTGGCGGGTCGCGAAGCGCACGTTGAGCTGGCCGTCGGTGACCTTCACCGTGTACTGCCTGCTCACGGCCGTGTACGTGCCCGACTCCAGGGCCAGGTCGAGCGCCGGTATGGCCAGCTGCCCCTCGACGAGCACGTCGAAGACCCGCTTGCCCATCTGCGTGTTCTTGATCTCGGCGAAGTCCAGCTCGACGGTGTACGTCCCGTTCGGGACGTTGTCGAAGCGGTACTCCAGCATGCTCTCCCTGGCCGTCCTGAACAGCGCCTGGTCGGTGGTGCCGCTGATGGTCCTGGAGGTGCTCGACGTCCGGTTCTGGCCGGCGAGGTAGCCGTAGGAGCCCGCGGCGTACTTCTTGTCCGGCGTCCAGGTGTCACCGGCGCTGTCGGTCAGGCTCTTCGAGCCGCCCACGTCGATGGCCACCTGGTGCTTGGGCACCACGACCGTCACCTTGATCTCGATGGTCGGCTGCCGGCCGCTGGCCGACTTGACGACCAGCTTGCCCTCGCGCAGCGTCCCCGGTGCGACGCCGGCGCTGGAGACCGCGATCTTCAGCGTCACCGACTGGCCCTTGGCCAGCTCGCCCGCCGCCGGCGTGACGACCGCCCAGGGCTCGCCCGCCACCGTGTACGCCGTGGGCGAGCCCAGGTTCGACAGCTCCAGCGTCCTGGTGCGGGAGGACTCGCCCGGCATGACCACGGTCACCTCCGCGGCCGAGGCGCTCACCCGGCCGGTGATCAGGGCCGTGTCCAGCCGCGTCACCGAGGCCGGCGCGATCGTGACCGCCTGGGTGAACGTGCCGTAGTGCTCCTTGGAGACCACGACCTCGTAGTCGCCGGCCAGCACCTGCCCGTAGAAGGCGCCGTTCTCGCCGGTCGTGAAGGTGGCCACGTCGCCCACCTTCACCGTCGCCCCCGCCAGCGGCTTGCCGTCGTTGGCGTCGGTGACCGCGCCGGTCAGCAGGCCGTGCCTGCTGGCCGTGAACGCCAGGCTCTGCCCGCTGGACAGCGCCGCCTCCTCGTAGGAGTACAGCAGCGCGTCGGTGCCGCCGGCGTTCTCGATGCCGATCGTGGCGCTGGTGCCCCGGTCGCGCTCGCTCTCGATGTCCTTGTAGCGGAAGGCGATCGAGCCGTCCTCACCGAGCAGCGCCTCGAACGACACCCGCTGGTCGGCCTCGCTGTAGAAGGAGACGTTGCGCCACTCGACCACGTACTGGCGGTGCGGCGCGGTGCCCGTCACCGCCGTGTAGATCCCGGCCTCGGCGTCCACCTTGAGGTCGTCCCAGTACGGGTAGAGCGCGTTGTTGGGCGTGCTCGTGGTCGGGAGCCTGCCGTTGCTGGCGGTGACGATCCGGTCGGCGGCGAACGTGATGAACCCGTTCGTGCCGATCCACGCCCTGCTCTGGCCGGTGCCGTAGAACGGGACCGGGAAGGGCAGCGTGACCTGCGCGGCCTCGTCGTCGCCCGTCAGGGCCAGCTTCTCGGTGCCCGGCACGTACGCCTCGGCGCCGCTCTTGCAGGTGTAGCCGAAGTTGTCGCCGCGCAGCGGCAGCTCGACGTCCTTGACCAGGTCGCCGGCCACCGTGACGGCCGCCGTGGCGGCGCTGGAGCAGCGGGAGACCGGCGTGATCCGCAGCTCGTAGTCGCCGTGCGGCAGCGTCAGGCTGTAGCGGCCGGCGGCGTCGGTCACGCCGCTGACCGGGGTGCCGGCGGCCGCCACCGTCGCGCCCGGCTCGGGCGTGCCCGCCGTGGTGACCGTGCCGGACACCACGCCGGTGGCCAGCTTGGTCATGGGCACGTCCGCGGTGGTGGACTGCTCGGCGGTGATCGTGGCGGTCGCGGTGGCGCGCTCGTAGCCGAACTTCGCCGCGCTGAGCTCGTAGTCGCCGGGCAGCAGGCGTGGGACGGCGTACGTGCCGTCCTGGCCGGTGGTCACGGTGCGGCTCAGCGGGCCCGTCAGCGTGATCGTCACCCCGGGCACCGGCGCGCCGCCCGCGGTGACCGTGCCGGCGAGGTCGCCGAGCCCCTCGGCGGGCGCGGCCTGCACGGCGGCGTAGGTGTCGAGCCGGCCCTCGCCCCATATGTTGTTGTCGGCCGCGGTGCCGCCGCAACTGGTGTCGGAGACGTCGATCGCGGTGCTGTCGAGCAGCGGCCTGGTCGCCTCGACCTTGCCCTGCAGCCCCGGCGAGCCCGACCAGATGAGCGCCACCGTGCCCGCCACGTGCGGCGAGGCCATGGACGTGCCGGTGTAGCTGCTGTAGGTGTTGCCGGGGGTCGAGGAGCGCACGTTGACGCCGGGGGCGGCGATGTTCGGCTTGGTCTCGCCGTTCTCGCCCTCACCCTTGCTCGACCTGGCGTACAGCGCGTTGTTGATGTCGAAGCCGCCCGCGCTGTAGCTGATCACGTACTGGCCGGGGGAGCCGGAGGTGTCGCAGGCGGGGCCCTCGTTGCCGTTGGAGAAGGCGGGGAAGATCCCGGCCGCGACCCAGGCCTCGACCGTCTCCTTGTACCAGGGGTCGTACCCGTCGCCGCCCCAGGAGTTGTTGACGATGTCCGGCGCCAGGTCGGGGCGCGGGTTGCCGCCCGACAGGTCGGTCGGCGCGAGGACCCACTGGCCCGCGGCCAGCAGCGAGGCGTCGGTGCAGGTGTTGATCTCGCAGCCCTTGGCGGCGATCCACTTGGCGCCGGGCGCGACGCCGATGCCGTTGGCGCCGACCATGGTGCCCATGGTGTGCGTGCCGTGGCCGTTGTTGTCGCACGGCGCGGCCGTCGGGCAGACGTGGGCGGGGTCGAACCAGTTGTAGTCGTGGCTGACCGAGCCGTCCGGGTTCCTGCCCCGGTAGGCGGCGGCCAGCTCGGGGTGGTCGAACTGGGCGCCGGTGTCGATGTTGGCCACCACGATGCCCTCGCCGCGGTTGCCCAGCTCGCTCCAGACGCGCGGGGCGTTGACGCGGTCGATGTTCCACTCGTTGGCGTTCACCTTGGCCTCGGCCTTGCCGGGCACCGGCTTGGGCACCGAGACCGTGCGGACCGGCTCGATGCGGTCCACCTCGGTCAGCTTGGCGATCTCGCCCGCCAGCTTCTCGTCGGTGGTGACCCGGACGGCGTTGACGATCCAGTACGAGGTGTAGTCGGCGCCCTGCGAGTCGAGAAGCTTGCGCAGGCCCTCCTGGGAGGACTCGGCGCGTTCGGTCTTGGCCTCGAAGACCAGCTCGGCCTTCGCGTCCTTGGAGACGGCCCGGCGGGCGCCGCTCAGGTCGGCGCTGCCCTTCATCCGGACCCAGAAGGTGGCCTTGTCGTCCTGGGCGAGCTGCGCCTGGACGGTTGTGTCGATCTTGCCCGGGTCGGGCGCCGCGGCGGCGGCGGCCTGCGGGACGAGTAAGCCGGCGGCGGTGACGATCCCGGTCAGGATCGCACGCCAGCGGGGGGTGTACGGCACGCGGTCTCTCCTTCGCGACAACTGGGAGAGGTGATCTTTACGCCTCTGTCGAGAAGGGTGAAGAGATCTTGTTCGGAAAGCAATACTTGTCGTAAAACGTTACTTAACGAACAGAAATGTAATCTGGTCAGCTGAAATGCCGCCACAAAGGCCAGGTAGCGGCCCAGGGCCGGTCGAGTCCCCTGCACACGTAGACCGGCAGGCCCTGCTCCTCGTTGCCGACGCCGGCGCCGTTGTCGATCCTGGCCCGCTCCTCGCAGGCGCCGAACAGGTCCCGGCCGCCGGGGCCGATGTTCACCAGGATCGCGGTGGTGCCGGTCTCGGGCGGAGGGCCGTACTCCCAGAGCTGGTTGTGGCCCGAGTAGACGCGCGGGACCCCGGCCTGCGCCAGCGCGCCGTGCTCGCCGTAGCTGCCGGTCACCACCACCGCCCGCGCCCGCTCCTCGGCCGGCAGCGCGTTCCTGACCCCTTCCACCGCCGCGACGAACTGCGGCCAGCCGACCGATTCGCGGGCCACCTCGTTGATCGCCGGCACCGGGCTCTCCGCCAGCGCGGAGACCGGCAGCAGCGGCAGCGCGATCACCGCGGAGCCCGCCGCGCCCGCCGCCAGGGCCCACGCCGCCACCCGCACCCGCCCGGCGCTCGCCGCGCTCACGCAGCCCGCGGCGAACAGCAGCAGGATCAGCCCGGCCGCGTAGTCGAAGCGCCCGCCGCTGATCAGCGTCAGCGCCGCCGCCACGGGATAGGCGATCGCCAGCGCCCGCACCCGCCGGTCCCGCCACAGCCGGACGAACCCGAACGCGGCGATCACCGACACCACCGGGCCGAACAGCGTCAGCTGCATCGGCACGAACAGCAGGCGCATCTCCGCGCCCTTGTTCGCGCTGAGCGCCGCCGCCATCTTCAGCTGCGGCCAGTCACCGGCCACCTGGTAGAGCAGGTTCGGCACGGCGATCGCCGCCGCGAGCAGCGCGCCGCCCCACAGCCACGGGCTCGCCAGCAGCCGCCGCGGCCCGGCCAGCAGCAGCCCGGCCGCCAGGCCCAGCACCAGCAGCGCGATGAGGTGCTTGTTGTAGGTGGCCAGGCCGATGACCGCGCCCGCCGCGAGCCACCAGCGCGGCCGCTCGCGCAGCAGCGCCTTCAGCATGAACAGGATGGCCGCCGCCCACAGCGGCAGATCGAAGCTGAGCGTCAGCATCGAGTGCCCGGCGATCAGCGTGTACGCGCCCGTCGCCGTGCCCGCGGCGGCCAGCACCTGCGCCGCCCGGCTGCCGTCCAGCTCCCGGGCGATCAGGGCCATCAGCACGACCAGGATCGCCACGGACAGCGCGGGGAAGACCCTGATCCCCGTGACCGTGTCGCCGAACAGCGCGATCCCGGCCCTGGCCAGCATCGGCGTCAGCGGCGGCTGGTCGACGTAGCCCCAGGCGGGATGCTCCGACAGCACGCGGAAGTACAGCTCGTCGCGGTGATAGCCGTAGCCGGGGCTCAGCGCGAGGAGGATCACGAACAGCAGGACCGCGATCGACGTGACCGACCGCCACGCCAGGGGCCGTTCCATGGACGCTAAAACTAGATCCTTCAACGCTTCCTTGTCACGGGCGGCCGGTGACCGAGCTGCCGCATGATCTCCATGAAATACCGCTTGACCGTCTCGGCGCTCTCGCCGTCGCGATGGGTGCCGAGATGGTTGAGCACCGCGCCGCTGAGCAGCTCGCTCACCACGTCCACATCGATGTCCGGCGGGAGCAGCCCGAGATCGCGGGTGCGGGTCAGCATCTCGCGCACCAGCGCCGCCCTGCGCCCGCCGTTGACGCTGCGGTAGGTGGTGATCAGCTCGGGATAGTCGTCGACGCTGCCGTACAGCCGGCGCAGCAGGCGGCGGTTGCGCGGATCGGCCAGATGCTCCGCCCAGTCGCCGAACATGTGGTCGAGGTCGCGCCAGCCGGTGAAGTCGGGGTCGTGGTCGTGGTTGGCCCACTCCAGGGCGCGTACCAGCAGCTCGGTCTTGTCGGCGAACCTGCGGTAGACCGTCGCCCTGGTCACCCCGGCCCGCCTGGCCACCTGCTCGATGCTCGTCTGCGCGGCGCCCAGCTCGATGAGCAGGTCGAGCGCGGCGGTCAGGATGGCGGTGTCGGCCTCCTGGCTGCGCGGCCGGCCCGCCGGGCGCTGCGCGGGCGTGGCGCCGGTCATGCCGGCCGTCCCCAGGTCGTCTGCTTCATGCTCGTCGGGTCACCAGTTTGTCGTAGAGGCGGTCCGGCAGGAGTCTATTGACCCACAGCAGCAGGTCGGCGAGGTAGCCGACGGAATAGCGCGGCTTCGGGTCGGCCGCCGCGACGACGTCACTGACGCATCTGGCCACCACGGCGGGGTCGGAGCCCTTGGAGCCGGGGCCGGTCGCCTCCTCGGCCCGCCGGGCCATCCACTCCGCCGTCTCCGCGTACGGCCCCCGCCCCGAGATCTCGCGCAGGTCGCGCGGCGTGTCGTCCTCGAACCCGGTCCTGATGATCCCCGGCTGGACCACCACCACGCGCACCCCGAACCGCCGGACCTCCTGCCGCAGCGTGTCGGAGTACGCCTCCAGCGCGTGCTTGGAGGCGTAGTACCAGGCGCCCATGGGCAGGGTGATCTCGCCGCCGATCGAGGAGATGTTGACGATCGTGCCCGAGCGGCGCGCCCGCATGCCCGGCAGGACGCGGTGGGTGAGCGCGGCCAGGCCGAACAGGTTGACCTCGAACACCCGCCTGGCCCGATCGAGCGGCACCTCCTCGGTGGCGCCGTGCACGGCGGTGCCGGCGTTGTTCACCAGGACGTCGATGCGGCCCCGCTCGGCCAGGACCGTCCGGACGACCCGGTCGAGGTCGCCCTCCCGGGTGACGTCCATCCCGATCGGATGGCCGCCGGCCGCGCGGATCTCCTCCATCCTCTCCACCCTGCGCGCCAGGCCGTACACGGTGTGGCCGGCCCGCAGCAGCTCCAGGGCGATGGCCCGGCCGATGCCCGCCGACGCTCCCGTGACCAGGCACACCTTGCCCGGCATGTCCGTCATATCTGTCGTGCCCGTCGTGCCCGTCATGGCCGTCCGCCCGGTGTCGGCGCGGCGTCCCAGGTGACCGGGAGGCTGTGCACCCCGTAGATCAGCATGTCGGTGCGCAGCGGCACGTCGCCCGGGTCCGCGGCCAGGCGCAGGGACGGGAACCTGGCGAACAGGGCGGGGTAGGCCGCCTGCATCTCCACCCTGGCCAGCTGCTGCCCGAGGCACTGGTGCACGCCGTGACCGAAGCCCAGGTGGCCGCCGCTCGCCCGGTGCGGGTCGAGCGTGTCGGGGTCGGGGAAGCGCTCCGGGTCACGGTTGGCCGCCGGGATCGAGACGGTGACCGCCTCCCCGGCCTT
The DNA here is from genome assembly GCF_005889725.1 of Nonomuraea zeae. Taxonomy (GTDB): domain Bacteria; phylum Actinomycetota; class Actinomycetes; order Streptosporangiales; family Streptosporangiaceae; genus Nonomuraea; species Nonomuraea zeae. The sequence continues at coordinate 852 of NZ_VCKX01000023.1, read as the reverse complement.
CACCAGCTCGCCGCCCAGCTCGACGTCCTCCAGCGCGGTGCGGACGAGGAAGGGGATGATGCTCAGATAGCGCAGCAGCTCCTCGACCACCTGGCCGGCCTTGTCCGGCTCGGCGCGCAGCACGGCGATCCGGTCCGGGTGGCGCAGCAGCGCGAAGGTGCCCAGGGCGAGCATGTTGGCGGTGGTGTCGAGCCCGGCGCCGAGGAGCATGAAGCCGATGTTGGCCAGCTCCTCGTCGGTGAGGTCGCTCCCGGTCAGGCCGCTGAGCAGGTCGTCGGTCGGCCGGGCGCGCTTGGCCCGCACCAGCTCCTTCATGTGGGCCTGGAGGGCGGTGAAGGCGGCGTACTTCTCCTCCGGCGGGGTGTCGGCCCGCATCAGCTTGCCGCTCCGGGACTGGAAGCGCTCGCGCTCCTCATCTGGGACGCCGAGCAGCTCGCAGATCACCAGGGCGGGGATCGGCGCCGCGAACGCCGCCACCAGGTCGGCGGGCGGGCCCTGGCGCTCCATGGCGTCAAGGTGCGCGGTCGTGATCTCCTCGATGCGCTCGGCCAGCCGGCGCATCCTGCGCACGGTGAACTCGCCGGTGAGCAGGTGGCGGTAGCGCGTGTGCACGGGCGGGTCGGTGGAGATGAACATGCCGGGCGGGGCCGGCTGCCTGGGCTGCCCGGCGGGCTGCTCGATGGGGATGTGCCGCAGCTCGGAGCGCGCGCTGAAGCGCCGGTCGGCCAGGACCTCGCGGACGAGGGCGTATCCGGTCACCAGCCAGCCCTGGTGGCCGTCGGGGTAGGACAGCCGGGCGATGGGCCGCGTCTCGCGCAGCTTGGCCAGGTCGGCGGGCGGGTCGAACGGGGT
>NZ_VCKX01000239.1 GCF_005889725.1 Nonomuraea zeae | reverse complement strand
CGCCCGGCCCGTACCCCGCCATAGACGCTCCCCTGCCCGACCCGTACGCCGCCACGAGAGCTGGTCCGTGCGCCGCCGGGCCGGCCCGTGCGCCGTCAGGCCCAGCCGGTGCGCTGCTTCAGCCAGTCGAGCGCCACCGCGCCCTGTGCCCGCTGAAAAGCCCTGACCGTCGGGATCCCCGGCGGCCCGGGCAGCCGGCTCTGCCTGACGAAGTAGCCGGTGAGCGCGGCGACCACCGCGGTGATGGCCGGGTCGGGGTCGGTGAACAGCTCGTGCGGCGCCGGCCCGCCCTGCATCCCGATCGAGGGCAGCAGGCCCACCAGGTCGAACCAGGACGCGCCGACGCACGCCCACGGCCAGTCCACGATGTACACGCGGTCATCGGTCAGCAGGATGTTGTCGGCCCGCAGGTCGGCGTGCACCAGGCTGTCGCCCGCCGCCGCCGCGGCCCAGCCGGACTCCAGCTCGGCCAGCGCATCGAGGTGGCGCAGCGCCCACGGGTCGATACCGTCGGCGCCCTCCTCCAGCAGCTCCCGCCAGCCGTTGAACACCGATCCGAAGGCCCTGGCGATCGGCGGCGCGTCGATGGGCGCGGGCGTGAGCGCGGCCGACATCTCGCCGACGGCCGCCAGCACCCGGTCGAGCTCGTCGCGCCGCCACGGCTGGCTGGGGTGGCGGCCTTCGACGTCCTCGAACACCAGCGCCACCCACCCCTCGGCCTCGAACCCGGTCAGCAGCCTGGGCGCGGGCACCGACTCCGGCAGAGCCGCGGCGATCTTGAGCTCGGACCGGTAGATGCGGGGGGTGTCGGGGTTCGGCTCAGGGCCGACGGCCTTGACGAAGGCGCGCCTGCCGCCGTCGGTGCGCACCCGGGCCGCGGCCGCCGGGGAGAACCCGCCCGGCTGGGTGCTCGCCTCGACCACGCGTCCGCCGAGAAAATCCTCCACCGCCTCGCGCACCCCCGGATGCACCTCCGCCCAGGGCACGCGGACGCCCGCTGCGGGCGGGTTCGTCTCCACGCTCATGGCTCCATGATCCTGGGAGGCGCAAACCGTTTTCACGCCTCCGAGGCGTACACGATGATGTTGTCGAGGTATTCGCCCTTGGCGTAGTCGAACTTGCCGCCGCAGGTCACCAGCTTGAGCCCATCCTCCATGTACACGCGCCTGGTGGGGAAGGAGTCCTTGTGCACCTGTTCGATGGCGTCGACCTTGAAGCTGACGACCTTGCCGTCGCTGCGCTCGACCTTGACGGTCTCGCCCTTGCGTAACTGCCTGAGCTTGTAGAACACCGCGGGCGCCGTCTTGGTGTCGACGTGCCCGATGATCACCGAGGCGCCCTTCTCGCCGGGCACGGCGCTGCCGGTGTACCAGCCCGCGACCTTCGGCTTCTCGTAAGGAGGCAGCTCGACCTCGCCGTTCTTCTCCAGGCCGAGCTTCATGAGCGGAGCCTCGACGTCGATCGACGGGATGTCGATGCTCTCGGGCACGACGGCTGCGGCTGGGGTGGTGCCTGTCTGCATGCTCTTGCCGAACGCGACCAGCAGCAGGCCGGTGACGGCGCCCGCGAGCACCACCCGTCCTGGGCGGGCCATGGTCTACGCCTTGCTGCGGCGCTTGATCGCGATGCCGACACCGGCGGCGAGCGCCAGGCCGATCAGCACGCCGGCCGGCCCGGCCGGGATCGAGGACTCGTCACTGGCGTCCTGCGCGTACGTGCCGCCGCCGCCCGCCTTGGGCGCCTTGCTCGGCACGGTGGTCGGCGGGGCGTCGGCCGCGACGACCCGGAGCGTGGCCCGGCCCATGTCGTTGGTGCCGTCACACTTGACGTCCACCCGGTAGTTGCCGCGTCGGACCGTTCCCGAGACCCGCGCCTCTCCACGCACCCAGGGCGAGCCGTTGGCCGGGGTGGCGGTCCCGGTCGGGGTGATGGACGTCGCGGGGACCGGGTTGAGCGTGACGCCGTTGACGAACGCCCTGGACGTGGCGGTGCCGGTGTGGGCGGGGCCGCCGGTCGGGACCGGGCAGTTGGCGAGGATCCACACGCTGGACGTCTCGCCGGCGGTGACGCGGTCGGGGTTGAGCTGGACCTGGATGGTGGGCCTGGTCGTGGTCGTGGTCGGCCGCGGGCTGCCCGTGGCGATGCCGCCAGGGGTGCTGGTGGCGGGGGTCGTGGGGCTGCCGCTGGCGGTGGGTGTCGGTGTCGGTGTGCTTTCTGCCGATGCTGTGCAGCCGGTCAGACCGACCATGACGATGGCCCCCGCGTACGCGACTCGCCTGACCTTGAGCACCGGCCGCCACCCCACTTTGCCGTCCCTGCACCAAGCATCCACCAAAATGGTGGATGTCGCCCCTCCTGATACCCAGAAATTCTGGGCGAATCCCTAGCCAATGATCATGATTTACATCTTTGGCCTGGTACGTCAAGGGTGCCAGCATTGCCGGTGATTGACCGGGGTTTTAGTCTTCTAGCGGATCAGACGGCGTGTCGGCCCATCTGGCGCCCACGCCGCGCACGGTCACCAGGCGTGCCTCGTCGCCCGCCTCGCGGTCGATGTGGATCTCCAGCCGGTCTTCGGCCAGCCCCTCGACCAGGCCCTCGCCCCACTCGACCACGGTGACGGACTCCTCCAGCGAGGCGTCGAGGTCGAGGTCGTCCACTTCGAGGTCGCCCCCGAGCCGGTAGGCGTCCGCGTGGACGAGCGGCGGGCCCTGGCGCAGCGACGGGTGCACCCTGGCGATCACGAACGTGGGCGAGGTGATCGGGCCGCGGACCTTGAGCCCTTCGGCGATGCCCTGCACGAGCGTCGTCTTGCCCGCGCCGAGCGGCCCCGACAGGACGAGCAGGTCTCCGGCCCGCAGGCGGGCGGCCAGGCGGGCGCCGAACGCGCGCATCTCCTCGGCGGTGGCCAGTCTCACTAGACCTCCACCCTCTTGACCAGGTCACGCAGGACGTCGTTGACGACGCCTGGACGTTCGAGCTGGATCAGGTGGGAGGTGTCGGGGACCTCGGTGAACTGGGCCTTGGGCAGCGCGGCGGCCATGGCCTTGCTGTGGTCGGGCGGGGTCAGCCAGTCGTGGTCGCCCACCAGGATCGCCGTGGGCACCGGGTCGAGCACGTGCAGCGCGGAGAGCTTGTCGTGGTTCATCAGCGCCGGGTAGAAGTCGGCGAACACCTCGGTCGGCGTCGCCCTGATCATCGACTCGGCGAAGTCGACGACGGTCGGGCTGATGTTCTTCGAGTCGCCGAAGCCCATGTAGCGGGTGATCAGGAAGGCGATGTCGCTGCCCGCGTGGCGGGTCCGGTCGACCAGCGCGCCCCGCTTGCCCAGCATCGAGATGGTGGTGGGGGCGACCTTGTGCACGGCCTTGGACAGCAGCGCGGGCAGGCCCAGCGTCAGCTCGGCCAGCTTGCCGGCCGAGGTCGCGATGAGGGCCACCGCGCGGATCTTGTCGCCGAACAGCCCGGGGTGCCGGTCGGCCAGCGCCATGATCGTCATGCCGCCCATGGAGTGGCCGACCAGCACGCACGGGCCGGGCACGTATTTCTCGATCACCTCGGCCAGGTCCTCGCCCAGCCGGTCGATCGTGCTCTCCTCGGCCGCCGCGCGCTGCGAGCGCCCGTGGGAGCGCTGGTCCCAGAGCACCAGACGGTAGTTTTCGCGCAGGTCCTTACGCTGGTAGTGCCAGGACTCCAGGTTGAGGCAGTAGCCGTGGCAGAACACGATGGTCAGCGGCGCGTCCTCGGGGCCGTCGATCTCGACGTGCAGCGCCATCCCGTCGGAGGTGACGTGCGTGCGCTCCCTGCCCCGCAGCTCGCCGAACGGCTCGCTCGCCTCGTTGTCGGGGCGCAGCCTGATCCGGCCGACCGCGTAACGCTTGGCCAGTGCCGCCGCCGCGACACCGGCGGAAGCCGCACCGACGAGAGCGCCGGCGATCCCTACCCTGCGCCGTCTTGTCGTCGTCGTCATGTCCCCGATCCTTCTCCGCTCATGGCCGTCGCGAAGTGCCCGTCGTCACTGAGCTGGTGTGCTCGTGAACTCGCGGCACACGCGAGCCGATCCTGGTCACGATCTCATGCGTGATCGTGCCGAGGGTATCCGCCCACTCCTGAGCGGTCGGCTCGCCCCCGTCACCCGGCCCGAACAGCACGACCTCGTCCCCTGCCGACAGCGGGTCGTCCCCCATGTCGATCATGAACTGGTCCATGCACACCCGGCCCGCGATCCGCCTGCGACGCCCGCCCGCGAGCACTTCGGCTCTGCCCGTCGCGTGCCGGAGTATGCCATCGGCGTAGCCGAGCGGCACGAGCCCGAGCGTGGTCTCGCGGTCGGTGACGTAGAGGTGGGCGTAGGAGACGCCGGAGCCCTCCGGGACCCGCTTGACCAGGCCGACCTGGGCCACCAGGGTCATCGCCGGCCTGAGGCCGAAGTCGCCCAGCTCCGGGATCGGGCTCAGGCCGTACATCGCGATGCCGGGCCTGACCAGGTCGTAGCGGGCGGCGGGCAGCGTCATGGCGGCCGCCGAGTTGGACAGGTGCCTGATCACGTGGGATCCGGCGGCGCCCGCCTGCTCGGCCAGCTTCAGTGCCGTCTCGAACGCCTCGATCTGCAGCGCGATCGACGGGTGGCCGGGGATGTCGGCGCAGGCGAAGTGGGACCAGACCCCCACGATGTCGATGACGCCCTCGGCGCGCAGCTCCAGCGCCTTGGCCAGCAGGCCGGGCCAGGCGGCGAGCGGGGCGCCGCCCCTGCTCATGCCGGTGTCGGCCTCCAGGTGCAGCTTGGCCGTGCGCCCCGTGCGCCGCGCGACCTCCGCGATCTCGCCGAGCAGCCGCGCGTCGGCGGCCGACAGCTCGACGTCGGCTTCGAGCGCCTGGTCCAGCGGCTCGTCCGGGGTGATGAGCCACGACAGGATCGGCGCGGTCACGCCGGCCGCGCGCAGCGCGAGCGCCTCCCTGACGAACGCGGTGCCCAGCCGGCTCGCCCCTCCCTCCAGCGCCGCCTCCGACGCCGGCACCAGGCCGTGTCCGTAGGCGTCGGCCTTGACCGCGCCCATCAGCTCCGCGCCGCCCGCCTGCTCCTTGAGCAGTGACACGTTGTGCCTGATCGCGGCCAGGTCGACCCGCGCCTGTGCGGGTGTGGCCATCGAGGAGTACATCCTTCTAGTGTGTCAGCTCGCGCTCGTGGTCGAGCGCGATTTTCACCGCACGTGCCCCCCGGTCACGGCGCGGATGGCCGCGGGGACGGACGTGGCCACGTCCGCGGCCGTCAGCGGCGCGCCCTCGGCGGCCAGCCGTCCCGCCAGCCCGTGCAGGTAGGCCCCGCAGGACGCGGCGTCGTAGCAGCTCAGCCCCTGGGCGAGCAGCGCGCCCGCGATGCCGGACAGCACGTCGCCGGTGCCGCCGGTGGACAGCCACGAGGTGCCGGTGGCGTTGACCCGCACCGGCCCCGCGCTCTCGGCCACCACCGTGGTCGAGCCCTTGAGCAGCACGGTCACGCCCAGCTCCGCCGCCGCCGCGCGGGCGTGCGCCAGCCTGTCCGCCTCGATGTCGGCGCGGTCGGCCCCGGTCAGCCGGGCCAGCTCTCCGGCGTGCGGCGTGATCAGCACCGGCGCGGTACGCCGCAGCAACCCCCGGTCCCCGGCCACCAGCGTCAGCCCGTCGGCGTCGATCAGCACGGGCACGTCGGAGGCGAGCACCTCGGCCGCCAGCTCGTGCGCCCAGTCGCCGGTGCCCAGACCGGGCCCGAGCACCCACGCCTGCACCCGCCCGACGTCCTCGATCGAGGGCCGGCGCAGCTCGGTCACCACGGCCTCCGGCCAGTGCGAGCGCACCTGCGTGACCGGCGCGCCCGGCCCCGCGTAGCGCACCATGCCCGCCCCGGCCCGCAGCGCGCCGCCCACGGCCAGCACGGCGGCCCCGGTGAACAGGTCGCTGCCCGCCGCCACGCCCAGCACGCCTCTGCGGTATTTGTCCGACTCGTTGCCCGGCCTCGGCAGCAGGCCGGCGACGTCGTCCCTGGTCAGCGCGGTGACGTCGGGATCGGGCAGGTAGGGCCCGAGCCCGATGTCCACCAGCTCGACCGTCCCCGTGCGGGAGGCGCCGGGATCGACGAGCAGCCCCGTCTTGCAGGCCCCCATGGTCACGGTCACCTTGGCGCGGACGGCCGCGCCCTGCACCCGGCCGCTGCTCGCGTCCACCCCGCTCGGCACGTCCACGGCGACGATCGGGGCGCGGGCGGCGTTCGCGTCCTCGGCCAGCCGCGCGTACGGCTCCCGCAGCGCACCCGCCACCCCGATGCCAACCAGCCCGTCGATGATCAGGTCGGCCGCGTCCAGCGCCGAGCCGTCCACGACCCGCCCACCGGCCTGCCTGAGCGCCGCCAGGCCCGCCTCGTGCGTCTTGGACCCGGCCAGCACCGCGCCCGCCCAGGCGCCCCGCCTGGCCAGGCGCTCGCCCGCGTAGAGCGCGTCACCGCCGTTGTCGCCGCTGCCGACGAGGAGCACGACGCGTCTGCCGTAGACCCGGCCCAGCAGGTCGGCGCAGACGGCGGCGAGCCCGGCGGCGGCCCGCTGCATGAGCGTCCCTTCGGGCAGCCGCGCCATGAGCACGTGCTCGGCGCCCCGGATCTGGTCAGCGGTGAAGGCGGTCCTCATGGCCTCACTCCGTTCGGCTGCTCGGTCGCCATATGCCGTCGCGCGCATGATCCGAAGCTATCCCTCAGCGATCACATAGGCCACGGCGACGCCCGCGTCATGGCTGAGAGAAACGTGCCAGCGTTTGACCCCCAGCCCGTGCGCGACCTCGGCGGCCTTGCCCGTGATGTGCAGCTCCGGCTTGCCCAGCTCGTCGCACCGGACCTCGGCCTCCAGGTGCCCCAGCCCCTTGGGCGCGCCGAGCGCCTTGGCCACGGCCTCCTTGGCGGCGAACCGCGCGGCCAGCGAGTGCACCGGCAGCGGCCGCTCGGTCTCGGTGAACAGGCGTTCCAGCAGCCGCGGCGTACGCTCCAAGGACGCCTCGAAGCGCGCGATGTCCACGACGTCCACGCCGATTCCCAGGATCATCGTCCCAGGCTAGACCCGCCGGGCTCAGAACGGGCCGCGCTCCCACGGGCCCCAGATCGCGATCGACATGCCGGTCCTGGCCTGGATGTTGACGTACAGCGTGTGCCCGCCGGGACCGAACGTGGAGCCCGCGAACTCGGCCCCGTCGTCGCCCGCGATCGGCTCCAGGCGGCAGAAGTCGAAGATCTCCCCCGCCTTGCTGAGCCCGCGCAGGTAGTTGTCGCCGTCTCCGTCCTCGCACAGCACGAGCGTGCCGCGCTTGCTGGCCGTCACGTTGTCGGGCAGGTCGAGCACCGACGAGCGCGGCGACTCGTAGGCGAGCTTGAGCCGCCCGCTCCACGTCTCGTACGCCCACACCTGCCCCCGGCCCTTGCCGAACCCGGACAGGATGGTGTCGCCCGGGGCGTTGACCCCGCCCTGGGTGGAGACGAAGTACACCGTGCCCTGGTGGTAGACCGCGCCCTCCAGCCGGGAGAAGATCGCCGCGCCCTCCTCCCTGCCCTGCTTGCCCACGGCCTGGATCACGACGTCGTTGGCCGGCCTGCCGGTGAAGGCCGGGTCGGGATCGTCGATGTCCACCCAGACGGTGGCGTACGCGGTGCCGGGGCGCTGGCCCACGGACAGGTCCTTGCGCTTCTCGCCCTTGACCGCGAGCATCTGCAGCCTGCCGCCGTCGAGCAGCCGCCCGGCCTGTACGGGGTGCTTCGGCGGCAGATACCGGTAGAACCCTGAGGGAAAGGCGAAATTGTCCTCCGTCAGGTAGATCGCACCCGTCGAAGGATCGAACGCGGCCGACTCGTGCGCGAACCGGCCCGCCGACCTGATCGGCTTGGCCGTGGCGGCGCGGCCGAGCGGCACCTCGAAGATGTAGCCGTGCTTCTTCGTGAGCTTGGAGTTGTCGCCGCCGGAGAAGTCGTCGGCCACGTCGGGGCCGTTGACCGTCTCCTCGCAGCTCACCCAGGCCCGCCACGCCATGGGGCCGCCCGAGCAGTTCATCATGGTGCCGTTGAGCGAGGGCGCGCTCTTGATCACCTCGCCGTAGCGGGTGACCTGCAACGTCGAGGTGCCGCCGCCGGCCATCGGGTCGTAGGCCTTGTCCTTGTCCCCGAACGCGCCGACCGGGCCGTTGACCTCGTGGTTGCGGACCAGGATCGCGCTGTCCTTGGGCCCGGAGAAGGCCGCCATGCCGTCATGCCGGCCCGGCACCGCCGACCCGTCGCTGAACTTGTCGCCGGCGACGCTGAACGAGCGATATTTGAACCCGTCGGGCAGGTGCAGCCGGACCTTCCCGTCGCGGAGATCGCGTACGGGTCTCAGCTGCCCGTAGCCCCGCACCGGCTTGGCGCCGCCCTGCGCTCCCGCGCACGCGACCCCGGCGAAGGGACCCGCGATGGCGACCACGTTGGTGATGAAGCGACGACGGTCCACTAGCCCTCCTAGACATACGCCCCCGCACAGTAACCCCTCCGAGGGCTTCGCCCGCCGAGTTCCGGCAAAACTTGGCAGAGGCGCCTTCCCGGCAGCGAACCCCGGCCAAAGTGCACATCTCCGCACATCGCTACGCTGCCTAGGTGAACAACGGCTACGTGGATCTGAGCAGGGAGCAGTGGAGCGAACTCCGCAAGAACACGCCCTTGACTCTCACCGCAGACGAGCTGGAAGAGCTGCGCGGCGTCGACGACCCCATCGACCTCACTGAGGTCACCGACATCTACCTCCCACTGACCCGGCTGCTGAACCTGCACTTCACCGGGTCCAAACAACGCAGCAGCGTGCTGAGCGCGTTCCTCGGCCACCCCGAGCAGCGCGTCCCGTACATCCTGGGCATCGCGGGCAGCGTCGCGGTCGGCAAGTCGACCACGGCGCGGCTGCTGCACACGCTGCTGGCCCGCTGGCCCGAGCACCCGCACGTGGAGCTGATCACCACCGACAGCTTCCTCTACCCGAACGCGATGCTCGAGTCCAAGAAGATCATGCACCGCAAGGGCTTCCCCGAGAGCTACGACCGGCGGGCGCTGGTCAGGTTCGTGGCGGAGGTGAAGGCGGGATCACCCGAGGTGCACGCCCCGGTCTACAGCCACCTTGAGTACGACATCGTGCCCAAGACAACCCAAATCGTAAAAAATCCGGATATCTTGATCATTGAGGGCCTAAACGTCCTCCAACCAGCCCCGCCCACGTCCCTCGCGGTCAACGACTACTTCGACTTCTCGATCTACGTCGACGCCAAGGTCGAGGACATCCGCAACTGGTACGTCGACCGGTTCCACAAGCTCCGCCGCACCGCCTTCGAAGACCCCAAATCGTACTTCCGGCACATCGCCGAGCTCTCCTACGACGAGGCCACCAGCTTCGCCCGCAACGTCTGGCGCGACATCAACGAGCGCAACCTGGTCGAGAACATCGCCCCCACCAGGGGCCGGGCCGACCTCGTACTGAAGAAGGGCGCCGACCACGCGGTCCGGCGGGTCCGCCTTCGTCAGACCTGACCGCCTCCTCCAGCACGTACCGGCCGAACCTGCCACCGCACTCCTGGTCGTCTATGCCGGCGAACCAGCACTCCTCACCATGGTCATGGCACATCAAGCGGATCATGTGAGGCAGCCTCGCGAACGCGGGTCAACAACGCGTCAACGTTCAATGGACAACAATGGCTGCGTGCTACACCTGCGACTGATCAGCCCGTCCGCGCGCACCGGCGAGGTGACGGCGGTGTTGGAAGAATGCCCAGGCGTCACCAACATCGTCGTCCTGCCGGACGTGGCCCGCGAGCCCAGGGGCGACGTGATCCTCTGCGACGCGGCCAGAGAGTCCGCCAACGAGGTGCTGGGCAAGCTCAAATGGCTGGAGACGGAGGGCTCCATCGCCCTCGAACAGGTCGATCTCTCGCTGTCCAAGGTCGCCACGGCGGCGGTCGAGGAGGCGCCCGGCGAGCCCGACGACGCGGTGGTCTGGGAGGAGCTGGCCCAGCGGGTGCACAGCGACTCCCGCATCACCTGGGCCTACCTGGCCTTCCTGGCCATCGCCACCCAGCTCGCGGGCATCGGCATCCTGCAGAACTCCCCCATCCTGATCGTCGGCGCGATGGTGCTCGGCCCCGAGTTCGGCTCCGTCGCAGCCATCTGCTTCGGCCTGCTGCGCCGCCGCCGGCATCTGATCATCTCCTCCTTCAGGACCCTGTTCGTCGGGTTCACGGTGGCGATCGCCATCACCTTCGCCTGCGCGCTCGTCTCCTACTGGCTCGGCTGGATCGACATCCACAACCTCACCAGGAACGAGGAGGTCCAGTTCATCGTCAAGCCGGACCGGTGGTCGTTCATCGTGGCCCTGCTGGCCGGGGCGGCCGGGGTGCTGTCGGTCACGGCGGGCAAGTCGTCGGCGCTGATCGGCGTCTTCATCTCGGTCACCACCGTGCCCGCCGCCGGCTACCTGGCCGTCGCGCTGGCGCTGGGCGACTGGAAGGAGGTCGCGGGCTCGGTCTCGCAGCTCGCCGTCAACATCGCCGGAATGATCATCTCGGGCACCGCGACGCTGTTGGTCCAGCGGAAATTCTGGCCTCAAGTAGGACGTCGTTCATCCGTCTGAACGAGGCGCCGGCCGTGACGCGCCGGGTAGGGTCCGGCACATGCACATCCTCGCCACCGAGGGGCTGACGAAACGCTTCCCCACGGTCACCGCGGTCGATCAGCTCACGGTCACCGTGGGACCTGGCGTCACCGGTCTGGTCGGGGCGAACGGCGCGGGCAAGTCGACCCTGATCAAGATCCTGCTCGGCCTGCTGCCGCCCTCCGGCGGCACGGCCAGGGTGCTCGATCTGGACGTGACCGCACAGGGGGCCGAGATCCGCCGGCTCGTCGGTTACATGCCCGAGCACGAATGCCTCCCGCCCGACGTCTCCGCCACCGAGCTGGTCGTCCACCTCGCACAGATGTCCGGGCTGCCGCGTACGGCCGCCCGCGAACGCGCCGCCGACGTCCTGCGCCACGTCGGCCTGGCCGAAGAGCGCTACCGTCCCGTGGGCGGCTACTCCACGGGCATGAAACAGCGCGTCAAGCTGGCCCAGGCCCTCGTGCACGACCCCAAACTGATCTTCCTCGACGAGCCGACCAACGGGCTCGACCCGCGCGGCCGCGACGAGATGCTGACCCTGATCAGGCGCATCGGCACCGAGTTCGGCATCAGCGTGCTGGTGACCTCTCACCTGCTGGGCGAGCTGGAGCGCGTCTGCGACCACGTGATCGTCATCGACGCCGGCCGGCTGCTGCGCTCCTCCGCGATCGCCGAGTTCACCCAGGCCACGCAGACGGTCACGGTCGAGGTCGACGAGGGCCTTGAGCCGCTGGCCGCCCGGCTGGCCGAGACCGGCCAGACCGTCTCGCAGCAGGGCCGCCTGCTGGTGGTCAAGGTGCTCGGGCCGGAGACGTTCGACGCCATCCGCGACGCCGCCGTCGATCTGGACCTCTGCCTCATCCGCCTCGAACAGGGACGTCACCGCATCGAGGACGTCTTCAGGGAGGAGACCGCAGGTGTCTGAGATCTACGACATCGGCTATCGCCACTACGAAGGGGTCCGGCTGGGGCGCGGTTACGCGGCCAGGGCGCTGGCCGTCCACAGCCTGCGCGGGATCTTCGGCCTCGGCCGCCCGGCCCGCAGCAAGATCGTGCCGTTCTCCCTGTTCGCCATCATGCTGATGCCCGCCATCGTGTCCATCGCGATGATGGCGCTGGCCACGCAGCGCGGCCTCCCCTACAGCGGGTTCGCCGTCATCATGCAGGCCGTGGTGGCGATCTTCCTGGCCTCGCAGGCGCCCACCGCCGTCGCGCCCGACCTGCGCCACCGCGTGCTGCCGCTCTACCTGTCCAGGCCCGTCGCCGTCGTCGAGTACGTCGGCGCCAAGGTCGCGGCAATGACCGTCGCGCTCTTCCTGCTGGTGGCGACCCCGATCACGCTGATCTACGTCGGCGAGCTGGTGGTGGACATGCCGGGCGAGCCGGCCACCGGCGAATATCTCGGCGCGATGCTCATGGCGCTGGCGCTGGCGCTGCTGCTGGCGGCGTTCGGGCTGGCGCTGTCCTCGTTCACGCCGCGGCGCGGGCTCGGCGTGGCCTCGGTGATCACCGTCTACCTGCTGTCGTCCGCGTCGGTCCCGCTCATCTACGGCACGCTGTACTCGAGCGGCAACGAGTCGGCGGCCGCCTGGGCGTGGCTGGTGAACCCGTTCTGGCTGGTGGACTCCGTGCAATCCTGGCTGTTCGGCACCCCGCCGCACTCCATCGAGAACGCCGCCTATCCCAGCGGTCCGGTCTCGGTCGCGGCCTACGTGGTGCTGGTCCTGCTGGCCCTGGGCGCGCTCGCGCTGCGCTACCGGAAGGCGGCCGCCCGATGAAGATCGAGCTCTCGCAGGTTTCCCGCTGGTACGGCAACGTGGTCGCGGTCAACGACGTCACGATGACGATCGGCCCCGGCGTGACCGGCCTGCTCGGCCCCAACGGCGCGGGCAAGTCCACGCTGCTGCACATGATGGCCGGGTTCCTGGCACCGTCGGGCGGCTCGGTCACGCTGGACGGCACCCAGGTCTGGAAGAACCACCATATTTATCGAAATATCGGGTTAGTCCCTGAACGAGAAGGTGTCTACGGCTTCCTCACCGGCTGGCAGTTCGTTCTGTCCGCCGCCAGGCTGCACGGCCTCCCCGACCCCGACGAGGCGGCCCGCAAGGCCCTGGCCACGGTCGAGATGGAGGAGCCGAAGGACCGGCGCGTGGAGACGTACTCCAAGGGCATGCGCCAGCGCGTCAAGGTGGCCGCGGCGCTCGTCCACGACCCGCCCGTGCTGCTGCTCGACGAGCCGTTCAACGGCATGGACCCCCGCCAGCGCCTCCACCTGATGGACCTGATCCGCGCCATGGGCACGGCGGGCAAGACGATCCTGTTCAGCTCCCACATCCTGGAGGAGGTCGAACGGGTCGCCCAGCACATCGAGGTCCTGGTGGCGGGCAGGCACGCGGCGTCGGGCAACTTCCGCGAGATCCGCCGCCTCATGACCGACCGGCCCCACCTGTTCGTGATCCGTTCGAGCGACGACAGGAAGCTGGCCGCCGCCCTCATCCGCGACCAGTCCGCCGGCGGCATCACCCTGCGCCCGGACGGCCTTGAGGTCCAGGCCACCGAGTTCCGCCGGTTCGCCAGGCTGCTGCCCCGAGTGGCCCAGGCGGAGGGTGTACGCCTTCACCAGGTCTCCCCCGCGGACGAGGACCTGGAGAGCGTCTTCTCCTACCTCATCACCAGGAGCACCTGATGAACACCACGAGGCAGTGCCCTCACCTGGAGGACCAGAGCGGAGCAGGGCGGCGGCACAGGGCGACCGAGTCGCCGAACGGAGTGAGGCCATGAACACCGTCGTCGCCGGCATCACCTACCGGGCCCTGCTCGGCCGTCGCCGCATCATCCTGCTCCTGCTGCTCCCGCTGGCCCTGATCGGCCTGGCGGTGCTGCTGCGCCTGCTGGGCGGTGTCGACCAGCACGCGGCCGTGCTCCTGATGCAGAACTTCGCCATCAACACCGTGCTGCCGCTGCTCGGACTGATCGCCGGAACGGGCGTGATCGCCCCGGAGATCGACGACGGGACCATCATCCACCTGATGTCCAAGCCGATCTCCCGCCCGGTGATCGCCCAGACGAAGTTCGCGGTGGCGGTCTCGCTGCTGGTGCTGTTCGCGTCCGTCCCCACCTACCTGGCGGCGTGGCTGCTGGCCGGCAATGAGGACGGCATCGCACCGGGCTTCGCGCTGGGCACGCTGGTGGCCGGCATCGCGTACGCCGCCGTCTTCCTCCTGCTGGGCGTCATCACCCGGCACGCGGTCACGATCGGCATCGTCTACGCCCTGGTCTGGGAGGGCCTGGTCGCCACCGTCATCCCCGGCGCCCGCAAGTTCTCGATCCAGCAGTGGGGCCAGGCGATCGCCAACGAGGTCTCCGACTCGCCGTATCTCAAGACGGAGGTCACGCTGGGCTTCGCCATACCGGCCCTGATCGTCGTCGCGGTCGGCTGCGTCTTCTGGGCGGGCCGCCGCCTGCGGGCGTTCTCCCTCACAGGGGATGAGTGACGGGAAAAGAGCATCGGGTACGGCACACGCAGTGCCGTACCCGATGAGAAAGAACCTTCAGACGCAGGCCGTACGCACCACGTCGGCCAGGCGCCCGGCCACCTGCGTGGCGTGCTCCTCCGACGCGGCCTCGACCATGACCCGGATCATCGGCTCCGTCCCGCTCGGCCTGATCAGGACCCGGCCGGTCTCGCCCAGCTCCGCCTCGGCCTCGACCACGGCGGCGATGAGCTCGGGCACGGAGGCCTTGCCCCGGTCCACGCCCTTGACGTTGATCAGGATCTGCGGCAACGGCGTCATCACCGAGGCCAGCTCCTTCAGCGGGACGCCCGACTTGGCCACCACGCCCAGCAGGTGGAGCGAGGTGAGCAGGCCGTCGCCCGTGGTGGCGTGGTCGAGCATGATGACATGCCCCGACTGCTCGCCGCCCAGGTTGTAGCCCTCGGACTTCATCCGCTCCAGCACGTAGCGGTCGCCCACCGCGGTCTCCACCACGGTGATGCCCGCGTCGCGCATGGCCAGCTTGAAGCCCAGGTTGGACATCACGGTCGCGACCACGGTGTCCTTCGACAGCAGCCCCTCGCCGTGCATGGCGCCGGCCAGGATGGCCATGATCCGGTCCCCGTCGATGACGGTGCCCGTGTGGTCGACCGCGAGGCAGCGGTCGGCGTCGCCGTCGTAGGCCACGCCCAGGTCCGCGCCGCGCGAGATGACCACCTGCTGGAGCTTGTCCAGGTGGGTCGAGCCGTGGCCGGCGTTGATGTTCAGGCCGTCGGGCCTGGCGCCGATGGCCTCGACCCTGGCTCCCGCCCGCACCAGCGCCTCAGGGGCCACCATGTGGGCGGCACCGTGAGCGCAGTCGACCACGATGCTGAGGCCGTCGAGGGCGGCGTTCATCGTGGTCAGCACGTGGGAGATGTAGCGGTCGGCCTCGCCGTACGCGTCGCGCACGCGGCCCACGGCCGAGCCGACCGGGAAGGTCCACTCCTCGCCGAGCCGCCGCTCGATCTCGTCCTCGACCGCGTCGGACAGCTTGAAGCCGCCACGGGCCAGGAACTTGATGCCGTTGTCCGGTGCCGGGTTGTGCGACGCGGACAGCATGACGCCGAGATCGGCGCCGAGCGCGGCCGTGAGGTGGGCGACGGCCGGGGTGGGCAGCACGCCGAGGCGCAACACATCCACTCCAGACGCCGCAAGGCCGGCGACCACGGCGGCCTCCAGGAATTCTCCGGAGGCACGCGGGTCCCGGCCCACGACGGCCACGGGACGGCGTCCCGTGGCCGCGAACGCGCCCGCATCGCCGAGGACGTGAGCCGCCGCGACCGAGAGGTCCATGGCGAGCTCGGCCGTGAGGTCGCGACCGGCGACCCCACGAACCCCGTCGGTGCCGAAAAGGCGCGCCAATTTAGCGCTTGCTGTACTGCGGAGCCTTGCGGGCCTTCTTGAGGCCGTACTTCTTCCGCTCCGTGGCGCGGGCGTCACGGGTGAGGAAGCCGGCCTTCTTCAGCGGCGGCCGGTTGACCTCGACGTCCAGGATCGCCAGGGCGCGGGAAAGACCCATGCGCAGCGCGCCGGCCTGGCCGGTCACGCCGCCGCCGTCGATGCGCGCGATGACGTCGAACGCCTCTTCGGCACCGAGCACCACGAAGGGCTCGTTGACGATCTGCTGGTGGACCTTGTTCGGGAAGTAGGCGTCCAGCGTACGGCCGTTGATCGTCCACTTGCCGCTGCCGGGGACGATGCGCACGCGGGCGATCGCCTCCTTGCGGCGGCCGGTGCCGTACGAGTTGCCCGTGGTGACGGGCTTGCGCACGGGAGCGTCAGCGCTGGCGGTGGACTCGGTGGTGTACTCGGAAGGGAACTCCTCGCTGGAGAAGTCCTCCGCCTCGGCCGTCTCAACGACCGTCTCGACACCGGTGGGCTCAGCCACGGTTCTCCTCTAACTTTCGAAACTCGATGCCCCCGGGAGGGGCACGCGGGAGGTATCCCCCCGCAGGTCAGCTACTGGGCGATCTGGGTGATCTGGAACGGCACCGGCTGCTGGGCCTGGTGCGGGTGATCGGAACCCGCGTAGACCTTCAGCTTCTTGGCCATCTTCCGGCCGAGGGAGTTCTTCGGCAGCATGCCCCTCACGGCCTTCTCGACGGCCTTGTCGGGCCGCTTGTCCATGAGCTCGCCATAGGTGACGGAACGCAGACCGCCCGGGTAGCCCGAGTGACGGTAGGCCTTCTTCTGCTCACGCTTGTTTCCGCTGAGCGCGATCTTGTCCGCGTTGATGACGATGACGAAGTCACCGGTGTCGACGTGGTTGGCGAAGATCGGCTTGTGCTTGCCGCGGAGCAGGGTCGCGACGTGGCTGGCCAGCCGGCCCAGCACGACATCGGTCGCGTCGATGACGTACCACTGACGCTGGACGTCGGCGGGCTTCGGTGAGTACGTGCGCACGGTCGTAGCCTTCTTTATGCTCGCGTCTTCGGTGCTGTCGGATGCGACAGCTACATTGGTCGGTCGGTGCGGGCACACGACGGCCCGGACCTTCCGTCTCCGCGAGATAGGAGATGACGCCGGACGCGCCGCGCATTGGTCACGCTGGACCTATGCACACAACGAACGATTAGGCTACCCGCCAAGAGGCGCACAGGTCAAAAGACCGGTAACCCTGCACGAGTCTACCCGACCTCAGAACGGTTCGGTTTCGTTTCCCTGGGACCCCTTCTTTCCCAGGACCAGACATCCCTATCGTTGACGGCGGTATGTGGCAGAACTCTCACTCCCGGCTAACCCAGCGAGGCGCTCGGCGCCGGAATCACCTGGGTGTCCTGGCCTGCCTCATGACGGTCCTGTTCACCGGCGTGCTGATCGGCCGGCTGTCCGACGACGCCGAGCCCGCCGCCCACATCTTCCTCAACGAGACCGCTCCGCCCGCGGCCGCCACCGCCAACCCGGCGCCGACGACGGTGAAGAAGGCCCAGCCGCAGGCCGAGATGATCCCCAGGAAGACCACGACCAGGACGCGGCCCCATGGCACCGCCACGCCGAAGCCCACCAGGTCCCCCAAGGATCACATTCCGGGCTTCAATTCCCAGGACGCGCCCACCCACGTGCTCGGCGACGAGAACGACTCGGCCGAGCTGCTGCCGGGGATGGCGAGCAGGGTCGTCTCCCTGACCAACGAGGCCAGGTCCAAGCGCGGATGCGGGCCGCTCAGGGTGGACGGCGGGCTCACCCGCTCGGCGCGTACGCACTCTTTGGAGATGGCCCGGAGCGGGCAGCTCAGCCACAACTCCCCCGACGGCGCGTCACCGTGGGACCGGATGGAACGCGCCGGATACCGTTGGGGCGCCGCGGAGAACATCGGCGCCGGCTACAGCACCCCTGACGAGGCGGTACGCGGCTGGCTCGACAGCCGCGACCATCGCAAGAACATCCTGGACTGCGGCCTGAAGGCCATCGGCGTCGGCGTCGCGTCCGGCCCCGGCGGGCCCTGGTGGACCCAGGACTTCGGAACCCGATGACGAACATCACGGTAATGTCGCCGCATGGGTTTTCCCGAGGAACGTGAAAACGGCAAGGGCGGCGCCCCCTACGGAACGGGGAGCGCGCCCTACGGGACGGGCGGCAACTCCCCCTTCGAGACGCGCGGCAACGCGTCCAACGGCCGGGGCAACGGTCACTCGGGCGCGGGCGGCTCCTTCTTCGACGCGGGCACGCCGGCGGGCGGCGGGTCCCAAGGCGGGGGCAACGTACCTTCCGGCCCTGGCAACTCCTTCTTCGAGCCGAGCAACACCCCGCCGGGCCGGGGCAACCCGCCTTCGGGCCCGGGCAACGCGCCACCGCCCGGCAACTCCCCCTTCGGCGCCCCCTACGGCCAGAGCAACCAGCCTCCCGGCCAGGGCAACCAGCCTGGCGGCGCGGGCAACGCCCCTTCCGGCCCCAGAGGCGCGCACTCCAGTCCCGCGGGAGCACACGCGGGCCCCGGCGGCGCACCCGCCGGCCCGGGCAGCGCGGGGGGCGACGCCTCCGACGCGGCCGACGGCGCCGCGGGCGAGAAGGGCCGCCGCGCCTCGCGCCGCGGCCGCAAGGACAAGGACAAGGAGCAGCCCGCCGACGAGCCGGAGCGGGCGCCGCAGAGCCGGATGGGCTGGAGCCCCTACGACGAGGGGCGTACCTCGCGCGCTCCGCTGTGGTTCGCGCTCGGCGGCATCGCGGTGCTCGGCCTGCTCGGCGGCGGCCTCGCACTGATGTGGAACGCCGACGACGCCGTCACCGCCGCGGCCACCGCCGACCCTCGCCCGACCACCGCGCCGCTGCCCTCGGCCCCTCCCGGCAAGTACGGCTTCGCGGCCAGCCGCAGCACGGACCCCGACCCGATCACGGTCAAGGAGGTCTTCGGCTCGAAGAAGAAGCTCACGGTCTCCGGCCGCAGCTACGAGATGACGATCACCAGCAAGGACAAGAAGTGCAACGACGGCGCCCTGGGTGACGCACTCCAGAAGGCGCTCAAGTCCGGCAAGTGCACTCAGTTCGTCCGCGCGAGCTTCCGCGACAAGGACGGCAAGGTGATCGGCACGGTCGGCGTCGCCAACCTCAAGACGAGCAAGAACGCGAGCTCCGTGGCCAAGGCCGGCGACACGAAGAATTACGTGAAGCCGCTGGCAGGTAAGGACAGTGTCACCAAGCTTCTAGGCTCCGGCAGCGGCGGCGCCAAGATCTGGACCCACGGCCACTACGCGATCTTGGTGTGGTTCCAGAACAAGGACGGCACGAAGCCGGACAAGAAGGGCTCGAAGCGCCTGTTCGAGGCCATCAACGACATCACCAAGGCCACCGTGTTCCCGGCCCTTGACAACCGCACGCTGACCGGAAGCCCGGGCTGAGCCAATCCGGCTTTGAGCGGGTTATCCCCCCAAACGGGATGCCGGATGCGCCTGGGAACGCCCATACCGACATAACGATCTCGCCTCTCTCGCTAGGCTCGCCCTATGCGTGGCCAGGAACCCGGGTCTGAGCACGATCGCAGGGAAGCCGACGGCTCGGCAGCACCCGCGACGCCACCGCCGAGCTTCGGCCAGACCAACGGGCGAGACGTTCCACCGGCGTTCACCGACTCGGACGAGGCGGCCGACGCCGAGGCGCGGCCCGTCGTCCCCACCTACCAGGGCCCGCCGCCCTACCGATCCGAGCCGGAGGTGCCGGCGGGCGTACAACCGTGGAAGGTGCCGGACGACGACGCCACGCCTCCGCCCGGCGTACAGCCGTGGGAGGTCTCGGACGACGACGCCGCGGTCTACGACTGGTTCGCCGACCCCGAGCAGACCGACCCCGACGGGCCCGACCGGCCCGGCCTCGGCCTGCCCGACGGCATCCCGTCCATCTCCTCCCCGGCCGACCACGTGCACCCCGGCCAGCCGCAGCTGACTGGCCAGCCACCGGCCGGTCGGCCCGCCGCCGGC